>NZ_SMKR01000219.1 GCF_004348725.1 Kribbella turkmenica | reverse complement strand
GGTCGGGATCCGGGTAGTCGAAGGTGGCTTCGGCGCGGTCTGGGGTGATGGTGAGGTGCGCGTGGTCCCAGGATTCGTCGGTGTGGTCGGACATGGCGGCCAGGAGGTGCTTGACGGCTTCGGTGAGGTCCAGGTCGATGGAGTGGTCAGCGGTGGCTCGGGACTCGCGCTGTTCGCGGTCCTTGCGGTCCTCGTCGCTGTCTTCCTCGATGACGAGGTCGCCGGTTTCGGTGACCGTGATCTCGACCTCGAGAGGTTCCTCGGCGGGGTCGCGGTCCTCCTCGTCCTTCTCGTGTTGTTTGCGGAACTTGTCGAAGGCCTTGCGGGCGACCGTGATGAGGGGCGGTTCGTTGTCGTCCCCGGGGAGCTCCACGTCGGCGAACCGCGCGGTGAGGCGTTTGGTGCGCCCTCCGGCGTCGCGTTCGGCGAGGTCGCCGGTTCCGCCGGTGGCCTTGTTGCGGTCGGCGGAGTCGCTCGACGGGCGGTCCGTCGTCCGCGGGGAGCCGACGAGGCGTTCGGCCCAGGCGCGGGCTCTCGGGGGTGCCATCGACAGGTAGTGGGCGGCAGCCTCGCAGGCACGGGCGGCCGCGTCGAGTTGTTGCGCGGCGACCGTGGCCCGGCCGTGGGACGCCATCAGGGCGACCTGTGCGTTCTCGCGGCAGCGGTCGGCGGTCCGTCGGAGGTGCTGGACCACCTGCGGCACCTCGTCGAGGCATTCGACCAGACCGCGCGCGACCCGCTGCAGGTCCGAAACCATCTGTCTAGATCTGGTCGGCGTAGCTCTTGCATCCGGCCGAGGCGATCTCCAGGGCCTCGGCGGCCTGTTCGACGGCCTTGCCGGCCGCGTCCAGGATCTCGGAGATGTCCCGGTCGACGCCGGTCGCCGTACCGGCGATCAGGCTCTCCACCTGCTGGCTGTGCTGGGTGAAGCGGAGCTTGAAACCGGCCAGGCCGCCGGCCGCCTGCTTGGCCTCCATCGAGACCTGGTGCAGCTGTTCCTTGAGCCGCTGTACATCGGACATGATGACCCTCTTCCCTAACGACGCTTCTTCGGCAGCACGATCGCCGTACCGGACACGACGACCGGCACCAGGATCGCGAGCCACCAGGGCAGCCCGGAGGCCATCACGGCCACGACCACGACCGCACCTCCCCAGCCCCACCACCGGGCGCCCGGAAGGCGCGGCAGGCCGAGCACCCGCGACGCCGCCAGCATCGTGACCGCAGCGATCGCGGCGGCCTCCACACCGGCCAGGAACGACCGCGTGACGACCCACACCACCACGAACCCGACCAGCGTCAGGGCCGCGCTGACGGTACGGCGCTTGCGGCGCTCCTGGAGAGCCCGGGCGTCAGCGCGGACCTGTTCGAGCTGGTCGACGGCCTCAGCCAGTTGCCTGGTCAGCCGGGCCGCCGCCGACTCCAGGTCGGTCAGCCCGCAGATCTCGGGGACGACGATGTTGACCCGCCTGCCCTCGGCGGGCAGGCCGGCCCGTTGCAGACTGGCGGCTGCCTGCTCCGCCAGCGCGTTCAGCCGGGCTTCCACCGTCCGGCCGCGCTCGGCCATCGCATCCGCCTCGGCCAGAGCGGTCGCCTCGGCCTTGGACTTGTGCGCGGTCAACCGGTCCTGCGCCTGCTGCGCGTCCGCGCGGGCTCCCGCGACCTGCCGCAGCGCCCGGGCGTACTCCGCCCACTCCTGCTCTTCCGTTCTCATCGCCGTACCAACTCCACCGCGCGATCCACTTCGTCGGACCGCAGTGCCGCAAACGGTACGACGACCTGCGCCTCAGGATGCAGTCCGTCCCACAGGAGCGCCCGGTGCGGCTCGGAGGCCCATCGCACGAGCGGCCCACACACTGCCCGTACGCCGTCTTGTGGGTGCCTGAGGAACACGTGGGTCGCCACGTTCGCACGCCCGTAGCCGAGGTGCTCGGTGCACACGTGCAGCCGGTTCCACCAGCCGAACGTGATGAGTCCTTGCGCCGGCCCGTCGCGGACGATGTCCTGCAGCGCGTTCGCCGGACTCTCGAAGAAGCCCTCGGCGTGCAGCTGCATTCTCGGCACGCCGTGGAACCCGAACCCGAGCAGGTAGGTCTCCCCGCCGACCTGACCGTTGCGCACCGTGTCGCGCAGTGAGAACAGCCGCGGTGCGATGTCGTCGTGCTTGTCGACCGTTTCGACCTCACACCCGAGTTGCCGCAACGCCTGGATCAACGCACCCTTGCCATCGGCAACATCCGGCGACGAGTTGGTCCCGTCCATGAGGACGAAGCGCGGCGGGTTCACCGCGGCGGCCGCGGTGGACAACGCCAGACCACTCAGTACGCCGAGCGCGTCGACCGGACCGTCACCCAGCACGAGTACGCCGGCTCCCGGCTCGGGCCGTACCTCGACCGGCACCGGCGCCTCCGTCACCGCGATCGGCAACCCGGTCCACGGCCGCCCCGGCTCCGGCTTCACCGCGGCCGCGGTGTCCGTCAGCCGGGCCGGCTCGGCGAGATGGAAGACCCGCGGCGGATGCGTCGTCCCGGACTTGATCCACAGCTCCCGGCGCAGGTCGTCCAGGACGGGCTTGTCCGCGAAGCTGACCAGGACGTGCTGGTTGTCGTCGGGCGAACCGAAGTTCGCGTTCAGCACGGCCTCGCCGCGAAACTGCAGCTCCGCGGCGGCCGTGTTCCCGTTCCGCAGGATCGCCTGTGCGTCGGCGGGCGTGGTCTTCAGGGCGATCCGGTACGGCACCTGGCCGAAGATCGAGTCCCGCCGGGTCGACAGCCGCTTGACCCCCTCGATCGTCTGGGTCGCGAGGACGACGTGCACGCCGTACGCGCGTCCCAGCCGGACCAGCCGCTCGAGCAGCTTCGCCGCCTCGTCGGCGAGCTCGTCGTCGTCCTCGAGCAGCACCTGGAACTCGTCCAGGACGACCAGGAGGCGCGGCGGCCGATCGGGGCCGGGGGCAAGCTCCGCGATGTCGGCGACGTTGCCGTGCGACTTGAAGATCTCGCTGCGACGGGCCAGCTCGTCCGACAGATGACGCAGTACGGCGAGACCGAACGCGCGGTCGCTGTGGACTCCGAGCACGCGCACGTGCGGCAGCCAGTGCTGACGCTCCGCCGCCGGACCCAGGGCGGAGAACTCGACGCCGTGCTTGAAGTCGAGCAGGTACATCTCCAGGTCGGCCGGGGCGTACCGGGCGGCGAGACCGTGGATCATCACCAGCAGCAGGTTCGACTTGCCCTGACCGACCGCGCCGCCGACGAGGACGTGCGGCAGCGCCGGGTTGCCGCTGCGCAACCGCACCAGCGCCGGTGTCCGGTCGTCGTACCCGATCACCGTGCTGAGCTCGTCCTTGACCGGTTGCCACCAGGCCGAGCGGTCCGGCAGCGTCCGGTCGAAGTCGATCGTCGGCAGGACGGCGATCTCGGCCAGCTCGGCCACCACGTCACAGATGCCGGCGGCAACGTTCGCGTCGAACGGCGGGTCGAGCTTCGCCGGTACGCCGGGCAGTTGCGCGACCTCGACCCGTTCGCCTGCGATGGCAACGGGCGTGAGCATGTCGAGCAACTGCTTGGTGTCGACGTCGTTCTCGGGTGTCATCGACGGGTCGTGGTGGATGAGGAAGCAGATGCCGCGCTCGCCACCGGTCGCCGCCAGCCGGAGCAGGTCGCGCTGGGCGAGCGTGTCGATGCCGGCCGGGTAGTCGAACAAGACGATCAACCGGTAGGGGTCGGTCACCCGGCCGGTCTCGCGGATCAGGTCCTCGAAGCGCTTGTGCCCGAGTTGCGCCTGCCGGCTGGCGCGCAGCGACGAGACGTCGACCAGCCCGGACAGCACCGAGTGCAGCTGCTCGGCGGTGTGCGTTGCCCTGGGCACCAACTGCGGGTACTTCGTGGTCAGGTGACCCAGCAGCCCCATCGTCCCGGTCAGCCGGGGGTCGAAGGCATCGATCCGGAGCCGGAACGGTTCGGCGGCAGCGACCAGGCGCAACGCCACGCTCTGCAGGAGTCTGCGGGCGGACTCGTTGCGGTCGGCGGTGACCCGCCAGCCGTTCGTGCGCAGGAGGGGCGCGGCGACCGGCGTACCCGGGTCGAGCTCCCCCACCCGCACGTACGACGGGATGCCGGCGCCGACCAGTTGACGCGACCGCCAGCGCGCGTCGTTCGGCGGGACGGACGCGAGACCCGGTGCGAGCCGGTCCGCGAGCAGGCGGGCCCTCGGCTCGGCCTCGGCGAGCGCTTCGGCGGTCCTGGCATCGACCAGTCCGCGGGACTCGCGGCGGGCGATGGCGGTCTGTTCCTGGAGCTGACGGTGCAGCTGAACTGCGCGCTGGTGCTCGCCGTGCGTCAGCCGGCGGGCGTTCTCCAGCAGTTGCCCCAACGCGTGCTGGAGACCGCGGATCCGGGCTTCCAGGAGCTCCGGCGAAACCGGTCCGGGCGTACTTCCCCCGTCAGGCTTCTCCGTCACGAGCACCGTCCTTCCACTTCTGCCCCGCGACACCATTTGCCTGGTGTAACCATGTCACACCACCAGCCCCTGGCGTCACTCCAGGCATCAGTAGTCTCACGACTCAGTCGGGGGGCGACGATCTCGAGTTCGTAGCCGTCCTGGTTGTGCAGGAAGGCGGCGTAATGCCGCGGGCCGCCGGCGTAGGGGTGGCGGTCGGGGAACATCAGCGTCCAGCCGTGGCCGGCGGCCTCGGCGACGATCGCGTCGACCTCGGCGCGGCCGGCGGCGTTCAGGGCGAGGTGGTTCATCCCGGGCCGCAGCCGGTCGTGCTCCCCGGCCGTCATCGCCGGGCTCTGCTCGACCACCAGGTTCCGTCGGGGGCGATCCAGGTCATCCCGCCGGGCCAGCCGTCACCGTCCTTCCAGCCCAGCCGGTTGAGGATCCAGCCCCAGCTCGTCAGTGCCCGGGACAGCTCCGGGACCCACAGTTCGACGTGATGCACCGCGGCGACCATCGGAGCATTATCTGTGCTCGTCGAAACGGCTCATCACCGCCACCGCGACCAGGCCGGTGACCACCAGCCAGAGCAGCGCCGCGAGCAGCCAGGGCCACCACTGCAGACCTTGCGCGGCCTCGGCCACGGCCTTGCCGAACAGACCGCCGGCGGGCGCGAAGACGAGCACGAGCAGCATCCGCGCGATCGACGTCTCCCTGGTCATGCCTTCATTGTCCGAGCGGATCGTCCGGCCCGCAGAAACCATGGCGTTTCGCGCCCGGTCGCCGTTATGTCGGTGGCAGGGTCTAGCGTCTGCGATGACAGTTCCGAGATCGGGGGATGTGGTGAGCGAGACCCGGATCGAGACGACGGCCTACGGAGCGGCCGCCCTGGATCGCCTGCACGCCGTCGTCGCGCGGCTCAAGGCCGACGATCCGATGAACCCTGTCACCCTCCTCCTGCCGAACAACCTGGCCGGCGTCGTCGCCCGCCGCCACCTGGCAGCCGTCTCCGGCGTCGCCGGGTTGTATCTGGGCACGGTGGGCCGGCTGGCGGAGCAGCTGGCCGCCGGTGCGCTGTCGCCGCGACGCCCCGCGACCCGCCCGATCGTGGCGGCGACCTGGCGGACGGCGCTGTCGAAGGCGCCCGGGATCTTCGAGGAGGTCGCCGAGCACCCGGCCACCATCCAAGCGCTTGCCGCAGCCCATCGGGAGCTGCGCGATCTGTCCGATGCCGCGCTCGAGAAGGTCACCGGCGCCTCCGCGCTCGGCCCGGATCTGGTCAGGTTGCACCGCTACGTGACGTCCGAGCTCGAGCCCGAGTGGTACGACGAGACCGATCTCCTCCGCGCCGCCGCGGCCCGCGTCGATGCCGATCCGGGTCTCGTGACCGAGCTCGGCGCCCTCGTCCTCTACCTGCCCCAGGAGCTCACCCAGACCGAGGCCGCCTTCGTCGAGGCGCTCGGCGCGGCCGCGGCCGACCTCACGGTGATCGTCGGGCTGACCGACGTACGCCGGGCCGACCGGGCGGTCCGGCGGTCGCTGGAACGGATCGGGATCGACCTGCCGACGTCGATCTCGAAGAACTACCCGGTCGCGACCGAGGTCCTGAACGCGTCCGACGCCGACGACGAGGTGCGGTGCGTTGTCCGCGAGGTGGTTGCGTCGCTCGAGCACACACCGGCGCACCGGATCGCGGTCCTGTACTCGGCGGCAACGCCGTACGCACGGCTGCTGCACGAGCATCTCGCCGCCGCCCGGATCGAGGTCAACGGGCCGGGCACGCGACCGGTTCACGAACGCGCGATCGCTCGCACCCTGCTCGAGGTGCTCGCGCTCGTCGACCAGGATCTGCCACGCGCCGACGTGTTCCGGGCGCTGGCGAACGCCCCGACGCGCGACTTCACCGGCGATCGGATTCCGGTGCCGCAGTGGGAACGGATGTCGCGTGCCGCCGGGGTGGTCCGCGGCGACGACTGGGATGCACGCCTCGCCCGGTACGCCGAGTCCGAGCGGCGGACGGCCACGCAGGAAGAGCTGGACGAGGATCCACGGCCGGCCTCGATCCGGCGCGCGCAGTACAACGCCGCCAACGCCGAGCGCCTGCACGCGTTCGCCTCGGAGCTCCGGCGCCGTCTGCACGCGCTCGCCGGGCTGGAGACCTGGTCCGAGCTGGCCGCGGACGTGCTGCAACTCTTCCACGACCTGCTCGGCGACTACTCGTCCCTGCCGATCGAGGAGCAGTACGCCGCCGTCGCGGTGGAGGGGTCGCTGAAGGGCCTGTCGACGTTGGACGAGCTCGGGACGCCGGCCGGACTGACGGTGCTGCGCGACGTCCTGGACCTCGAGCTCCGGCAGTCACTCCCCCGCGTCGGCACGTTCGGCACCGGCGTTCTGGTGGCTCCGTTGTCGGCGAGCATCGGCCTGTCGGTGGACGTCGTGTACGTCGTGGGCCTGTCAGAGGATCTGTATCCGGGCCGGTTCCACGAGGATGCCCTGCTCCCCCACCGGGTCCGGGAGGCGGCGGGGCCCGAGCTGGCGTCGTTCCGGGACCGGCTGGACGAGAAGCAGCGGCATCTCCTGGCCGCGTTCTCAGCCGGCTCGCGGAAGGTGGTGGCGTCGTTCCCGCGCGGCGACCTGCGTCGATCGTCCCGGCGGCTGCCGACCCGGTGGTTGCTCGGGACCTTGCGCGAGCTGACCGGCGACCATGCGCTCGCCGCGACCGAGTGGGACCAGGGCGGGTACGGCGACCGGTTGCGGACGTCGGCGTCGTACGCCGGATCGTTGACGACGGCAACCATGCCCGCGACCGAGCAGGAGTGGCAGGTCCGGGCGATGTCCGCGCGGTTGTGGCTCGACGACCCGGTCGTGGTCCGCGCGCGCGAAGTGCTGCGTGGCCGTGGGAGCAACGCGTTCACCCGGTTCGACGGCGACCTGTCCGGTGTCTCGGGGCTGCCGGAGTACGCGGTGGAGGATCGGATCGCGTCGCCGACGTCACTGGAGGCGTACGCGACCTGCCCGCACGCGTACTTCGTCGAGCGGCTGCTGCAGGTGGAGCCGGTGGAGGCGCCCGAGGACCTGCTCGTCATCTCGCCGATGCAGGTCGGCAATCTGATCCACAACAGCCTCGACGCCTTCGTGTCCCGGTTGGCCGGCTCGCTGCCGGCGTACGGCGAGCCGTGGTCGGCCGAGCAGCGGTCGTTGCTGCTGGCAATCGGTGCGGACCTGGCCGACCAGTTCGAGGCGGAAGGTCTGACCGGACATCCGCGGCTGTGGCAGCGGGAGCGGCTGCGCATCCTCGGCGACCTGATGGTGCTGCTGAACGACGACGACGGCTGGCGGGCCGAGCGGGACGCGTCGGTGGTCGCGTCGGAGCTGCGGTTCGGGTTCGACGGGGAGCCGCCGGTGGAGATTCCGGTGCCGTCGGGGCGGGTGCTGCTGCGCGGCAGCGCGGACAAGGTGGATCTCGGCCGGGACGGCACGATCTACGTCACGGACGTGAAGACCGGCGGCTTCTCGCGGTACGAGGCGATCGAGTCCGACCCGGTCGCGGGCGGCACGAAGCTGCAACTCCCGGTCTACGCGTACGCCGCGCGCGCCCGCCTGGGTGAACCGTCGACCCCGGTCGAGGCGTCGTACTGGTTCGTCCGCAAGGGTGGGAAGCGGATCCCGGTGCCGCTGACGCCCGAGGTCGAGGCCCGGTACGTCGACACGCTCGACGTCATCGTGTCGTCGATCGCGGCCGGTTACTTCCCGCCGAAGGCGCCGGAGGTGCCGGACTTCCTCTGGGTGCAGTGCCCGTACTGCAACCCTGACGGGATCGGCCACAGCGAGGTGCGAGCGCGCTGGGACCGCAAACGCCACGACCCGGCGCTGGAACGGCTGGTCCGGTTGATCGACCCCGGTGCGCTCGAGGAGGCCGGCGATGAGTGAGGTGTTGCTGGACAGCGAGGCGCGCGAGCGGATCCAGTCGGACACGTCGGCGACGCTCTTCGTCGAGGCCGGCGCCGGATCCGGCAAGACGCATGCGCTGGTCGACCGGGTGACCACGCTGGTCCTGCGCGACGGCGTACCGCTGCGACGGATCGCCGCCGTCACCTTCACCGAGAAGGCCGGGGCCGAGTTGCGGGACCGGCTGCGGGTCGAGTTCGAGAAGGCGCGGAAGGGCCCGGCGCGGGCGCTCGCGGACGCGGCGCTGGACGACCTGGACTCGGCGTCGATCGGGACGCTGCACTCCTTCGCGCAGCAGCTTCTGCTCGCCCATCCGATCGAGGCCGGGCTGCCGCCGCTGATCGACGTACTCGACGAGGTCGGGTCGTCGGTCGCCTTCGAGGAACGCTGGGCGGAGCTGCAGCAGCAGGTGCTGGACGACGACTCGATCGCGGAACCGTTGCTGCTCGCGATGGCGGTCGGGGTCGAGCTCAAGCACCTGCGGTCGCTGGCGCGACTGTTCGGCAACGACTGGGACCTGATCGCCGAGCGCGTGCTGGTCGATCCGCCCGAGCTGGTGTCGATGCCGGACCTCAGCGGCCTGGTCGCCGCGGCCGCGCAGATCGGCGGCGTGGCCGAGTCGTGCCTGGATCCCGAGGACCGGTTGCTGCCGAGGGTGCAGCAGATCCGGGAGCTCGGGGTGATGCTGGACGCCGCGACCGACCAGGAGACGCAGCTGGCGATCCTGCAGACGTTCCGCGGCTTGAAGGTCGGCCGGATCGGGCGCAAGGAGAACTGGCCGGACGTCAACCAGGTGCGCGGCGACTGCACCGAGGTGGTCGACGTCGCGGGGTCGCTCGTCGAGCTGCTGCTCGATGCTTGCCTGCGGCATCTGTCGCACTGGATCGCGGACCGCGTGCTGGAGTCGGCCCGGCTGCGGCGGGAGGAAGGGCGGCTCGAGTTCCACGACCTGCTCGTGCTGGCCCGTGATCTGCTGCGGCGGGAGCCGTCGGTGCGGGCCGCGCTGCAGGAGCGGTTCGAGCGGTTGCTGCTCGACGAGTTCCAGGACACCGACCCGATCCAGATCGAGCTGGCGGTGCGGATCGCCGGCGGGGCCGAGGCGGACGCCGACGACTGGCGCGACGTGGAGGTGCCCGCGGGCCGGCTGTTCGTGGTCGGGGACCCGAAGCAGTCGATCTACCGGTTCCGGCGGGCGAACATCGCGACGTACCTGACCGCTCAGGACCTGCTCGGCGAGACGGTCGCGCTGACGACGAACTTCCGGACGGTGTCGCCGATCCTGGACTGGATCAACACCGTGTTCGGTTCGTTGATCCAGCCGCACGAGGCTGCTCAGCCGTCGTACCAGTCGCTGGCGCCGCATCGCGCCGGTCCGTCCGCGAACCCGCCTCGGGTTCCCGAGCCGCAGCCGACCGACGTCAGCGGCGACCAGTTGTCGTTGCTCGGCGACCTGTTCGAGGACTCGTCCGCGGATGCGGTCGGCGACCTCGCCACTGTGCTGCCCTTCAGGCGCTCGTCGGACGAGCCCGCTCCACCACCTCTCCAGACCTACGACGAATCCGTCTCCGGGCCGGCCGTCACCATCCTCGGCGCCGAGCCGCACGGCGACCTCCCGCGAGCCCAGGCCTCCGTCCTGCGCGAACGCGAAGCCACCGACGTGGCCGCCGTCGTCGAGCAGGCACTGACCGAGGGCTGGCTGGTGTACGACGACCGCACGCAAGCCTGGCGTCCCGGGGAAGCCGGCGACATCGCCGTCCTGGTGCCGGCGCGGACGTCGTTGCCGTTCCTCGAGGACGCGCTGGACCGCGCGGACATCCCGTACCGCGCCGAGGCCAGCTCTCTCGTCTACCAGACGGCCGAGGTCCGCGACCTGCTCGCCTGCGCCCGCGCACTCGGCGACCCGAGCGACCAGCTCGCGCTCGTCACCGCGCTGCGCTCGCCGCTCTTCGGCTGTGGTGACGACGATCTCTACGTCTGGAAGCGATCCGGCGGCTCGTTCACCCTGACCGCGCCGGTTCCGGACGGGTTGCTGACCCACCCGGTCGGCGAGGCGATGGAGTGGCTCCGGCGGACACACTACGCCGCGCGCTGGCTGACTCCGAGCGAAGTACTCGCGAAGATCGTCACCGACCGCCGGATGCTCGAGGTGGCCGCGATCGGGCCCCGGGCGCGGGACGCGTGGCGCCGGGTCCGGTTCGTGGTCGACCAGGCGCGGGCGTGGTCCGAGGTGGAGCACGGCGGTCTGCGTTCGTACCTCGCCTGGGCCGCGCAC
>NZ_SMKR01000218.1 GCF_004348725.1 Kribbella turkmenica | reverse complement strand
CCCGGGCGGGCGCCCGGTTCGTCGCCCAGGCGAACCCGGCTGTCAGAGGCTGATGGTGACGGGTCGTTGGGGCGGGTTGAGCGGGTCCGTGGTCAGGCGGGCGTGGCGTTCGACGTCGTACCGCGTGCCGTCGTACGCGAGCCGCTGGCGCTCCAGGCCCTCGTAGAGGAAGCCCGCGCTGGCGGCGACGCCGCACGAAGCGGCGTTGTTCGTGCGGTGGCCGAGCTCGAGGCGGTAGAGGCCCGCCTCCTCGTGGGCCCAGCCGGCGAGCGCCCGGAGGGCGTCCCGGGCGATGCCCTGCCCGCGGACCTCGGCGAGCGTCCAGTACCAGGTCCAGCCGACCTGGTGCCGGTCGATGTTCGTCACCGCGACGCATCCGATCGGGTGGTCCTCGGCGTCCGCGACCGCGTACACGTGTCCGTTGTCGAGGTCGGCGACCCGGCCGATCCAGTCGACCGCGGAGGCCCGGTCGACGATCCCGTTCTGGTTCGCCATCTCGGGATCCTGGTGCGCGGCGGTCAGCCGCAGCGCGTCCGCCGTCCGCCACCGCCGAAGGTCCAGCTGCCGCAGCGCGTATCCCATCCATCGAATCTACCGCCGACCCGGCACGAGCAAACCCTTTCCCGGCGCGTACACCCGCGCGCGGGCGCGCCGCTCGCGGCCGGGGCAGGATAGGCGCATGGCTTATCTGGATTTCAGGGATCAGGTCGTCGTGGTAACCGGCGCGAGCAGCGGGATCGGGGCCGCCGCGGCGGTCGGGTTCGCCGAGACCGGGGCGACGGTGGCGCTGCACTACCACCGCAACGCCGACGGCGCGAAGCACACGCTGGGTGCGGTCCGCACCGCCGGCGGTACGGCGACCGTCCACCAGGCGGACCTGGCCGACCCGGCGTCCGCGGGCACGTTGATCGATGCCGTACTGTCGAAGCACGGCCGGATCGACGTGCTGGTGAACAACGCCGGCGACCTGGTCAACCGCTCCCCGGTGACCGACGTGCCGGACGAGGAGTTCCACCGGATCCTGGACGTCAACCTGACCTCGGTGTTCGCGCTGTCCCGCCGGATCGTGCCGGTGTTCCGCGGTCAGGGCGGCGGCTCCATCATCAACGTCACCTCCATTGCCGGCCGGCACGGCGGTGGCGGCGGGTCGGTCGTCTACGCGACCAGCAAGGGCGCGGTCAGCACGTTCACCCGCGGCCTGGCCAAGGAGCTCGCCCCGGACGGCATCCGCGTGAACGCGATCTCGCCCGGCGTGATCAAGACCCCCTTCCACGAGCGGCACACCGGCGAGGAGCAGCTGAACGCGATGATCGCGACCATCCCGATGCGCCGCACCGGCACCCCGCACGAGTGCGTCGGCACCATCCTCTTCCTCGCCTCCGACGCGATGAGCTCCTACGTCACCGGCCAGATCATCGAGGTCAACGGCGGCCAGTTGATGCCGTAGGCAACAGCAGCGGTTTCCGGAAGATCGTGGGTCCGGTGATCTTCCGGAAACCGCCGCGGCCTACCGCGACAGCGTGCGGAACCTGTGCGCCGACAGCGGCAGGAAGACCGCGATCAGCAGAAGCGGCGCGATGACGGCCGCCAGCTCCGCGTGAGTGCCGATCCAGGTGGCGGTGGACGACGGATCAGGGTTGCCGAACAGGGAGCGGGCCGCGGTCGCGGTGGAGGAGAGCGGGTTCCACTGGGCGACGGTGCCCAGCCAGTCCGGCATCGTGGACGTGGCCACGAACGTGCTGGACAGGAAGCCGACCGGCCAGACCAGCACCTGGACCATGGTCACGCTCTGCGGGTTCTTCACCGTCAGCCCGATGAAGATCCCGACCCACAGCAGCGCGAACCGCAGCAGCAGCAGCAACCCGAACGCCGCCAGCGCGGCCGGCAACCCTTCGTGCCACCGCCAGCCGAGCGCCAGCCCGACCGCGGCCAGGATGACCAGCGTGACCACCGAGTCGAGCATGTCCGCGATGCAGCGGCCCATGACGACCGCCGTGGAACTCATCGGCAGTGACCGGAACCGGTCCGTCACCCCCTTCTCCTTGTCCGTGGTCACCGCGGTCATCGTGCCCTCGAGCCCGAACAACATCGCCAGCGCGAAGATGCCGGGCACGAGCAGTTCGTAGTACGACTCGCCGGCGGGGAAGTCCATCGCCCCACCGAGGAGGCCGCCGAACATCAGCAGCATCAGCACCGGGAAGAACCAGTTGAAGACGATCAGCCCCGGCTGGTTCCGCCAGTGCGTGAGCGTCCGCCGGGCGATGGCCCAACTGTCGGCCAGGGCCCATCCGAGCGCCGTCATGCCGCCACCTCCGGTCCGGTCAGCTGCAGGAACACTTCGTCCAGCGTCGGTCTGCGCAGGGTGATGTCCTCCGGTTCGATCTTTGCCTCGTGCAATGAATTCGCGATCGTCACGAGCGCCCGGGTGCGGTCCTTCACCGGGACACTCACGCGGACGTCGGTCACCCGGATCTCCCCGTCCGCGAGCGGTCCGGCCAGCTCGACCACCCGCTGGACCTCGGCCGGGTCCGCGAGCACCAGATCCAGCCAGTCCGACCCGAGCTGGGTCTTCAGTTCGTCCGGTGTGCCCTCGGCGACGACCTTGCCGTCCTTCAGCATCGAGATCCGGTTCGCCAGTTGGTCCGCCTCCTCCAGGTACTGCGTGGTCAGCAGCACCGTCGTGCCGCCGTCGACGAGTTGCCGGACCGCGTTCCACACCTCGATCCGGCCGGCCGGGTCCAGCCCGGTGGTCGGCTCGTCGACGAACAGCACGGCCGGCGCCACGAGCAGGCTCGCGGCCAGGTCGAGCCGCCGTCGCATGCCGCCGGAGTACTTCGTCACCGCCTGCCCGGCCGCCGCGGTCAGGCTGAACCGCTCGAGCAGTTCGTCCGCCTTCTTCACCGCGACCGCGTGGCCCAGGTGATTGAGCCGGCCGAACATCACCAGGTTCTGCCGGCCGGTCAGCACCTCGTCGACCGCGGCGTACTGGCCGACCAGCCCGATCCGGCGACGTACCTCCGCTCCTTGGCGGCGGACGTCGTACCCGGCGATCGCCGCGGTACCGGAGTCCATCTCGAGCAGTGTGGACAGGATCCGCACCGCTGTCGTCTTGCCGGCGCCGTTCGGGCCGAGCAGGCCCGTGACGGTGCCGGCCCTGACCTCCAGGTCGAAACCGTTTAGCCCCGCCCCCGCGGTGCCGCCCTTGTAGTTCTTCCGTACGCCGACGGCCTCGATCACACATTCCGTAGTCACTTCCCACCTCTCGCCGGTTGAACCGTAGAGTGTACCGTACACTGTACGACTCGGGTACGATCGGGTCAACGACGACTGGTTGGAGTTTGTTCCCTTGAGTCCGAAGAAGGCGGCCGCGCCCGATCCGGCGCGCAGTCTGGCGCTGTTGTGGGGCAGTCACACGAAGGCGGGCCGGTCCGGCCTGACGGTGCGCTCGATCGTCGCCGCGGCCATCGAGCTGGCCGACGCCAACGGGCTCGAGGCGGTGTCGATGCGGATGGTGGCCGAGCAGCTCAAGGTCGGCACGATGTCGCTGTACACGCACGTCCCCGGCAAGGGCGAGCTGACCGACCTGATGTTCGACAACGTGTACGGCGACCTGTACGCCGACGTCGACGAGCCGGCCCGGCAGCCTGGTGGCTGGCGGGGCGCGCTGGAGTTCATCGCCGAGCGCAACTGGGACGTGCTCACCAGGCACCCGTGGATCCACGAGGTGCCGACGATCCGGAACGCGCTCGGGCCCAACATCACGCTGAAGTACGAGGCCGAGCTCCGCCCGCTGGACGGCCTCGGCCTCACCGACGTGGAAATGGACTCGGCGCTGACGCTGGTGCTCACCCACGTCCAGGGCACTGCCCGGGCCGGCGCGGAGCAGCTCCGCACCCAGCGCGACACCGGTCTGTCCGACGAGGAGTGGTGGCGCGAGATCTCGCCGGCGCTCACCCACGTGATGGCCGGCGCGGCCGACCGGTTCCCGGTGGCCGGCCGCGTGGGGACGTCAGTCGGCGAGCACTTTCAGTCCGTCATCGATCCTGCGCACGCCCTGAAGTTCGGGCTGACGCGGATCCTCGACGGCATCTCGCTGCTGATCACTAGCCGTTGAGCAGGTCCTCGAACGGGGTGGGGTTCTCGTACGGATCCGCCTGCCGCGGGGTCTCGTGGTGGAGGGTCGCCACGAGCTCGGTCGCGGCCTGGGCGATCCGGGTGCGGAGCTTGGCGGCACCGGTTCCCCAGTCGGTCGAGGCGGCGTACACGCCGGTCGCCACCGGCAACGCCTTCAGGTAGGCGAACAGCGGGCGCAGGGCGAAGTCGAGCACCAGAGAGTGGCGCTCGGTCCCGCCGGTCGCGCCGAGCAGGACCGGCTTGCCGGCCAGTGCCTTGTCGTCGAGGACGTCGAAGAACATCTTGAACAGCCCGCTGTACGACGCGCTGAACGTCGGCGTCACCGCGATCAGCGCATCCGCCTGCTCGACCGTCTCGAGGACCTTCCGGAGCTGGGCGGGCGGGAAGCCGGTGAGCAGGTTGTTCGTCAGGTCGTGCGCGTGGTCGCGCACCTCGATGATCTCGGCCCGGGCCTCGATCCCGCGCCCGGACAACTCGTCGCGGACCGCGGCGGCCAGCTGGTCGGCGAGCAGCCGCGACGACGAGGGCGTCGTCAGCCCGGCGGTCACCACGGCGATCGAACGCTCGGTCATGCCGTCGGCTCCTTGATCGTCTCCAGGTCGCGGGCCCGCTCGGCCGCGGCCTTCAGCGACGCGTGGGTCGGCGCGTCCGGCACGTGCGCCGGCTTCTTCGCGGCGAACTCCTTGTGCAGCACCGGAACCACCTCGGACCCGAGGATGTCCAGCTGCTCCAGCACGGTCTTCAACGGCAGCCCGGCGTGGTCCATCAGGAACAACTGCCGCTGGTAGTCACCGACGTGCTCCCGGAACGTCAACGTCCGCTCGATCACCTGCTGCGGGCTTCCGACCGTCAACGGCGTTTCCCGGCTGAAGTCCTCCAGCGAGGGTCCGTGCCCGTACACCGGAGCGCTGTCGAAGTACGGCCGGAACTCGCGGACGGCGTCCTGCGAGTTCTTCCGCATGAACACCTGACCACCCAGGCCGACGATCGCCTGGTCGGCGGCGCCGTGCCCGTAGTGCTCGAAGCGGCTGCGGTAGAGCTGGATCATCCGCTGGGTGTGCGACATCGGCCAGAAGATGTTGTTGTGGAAGAACCCGTCGCCGTAGTACGCCGCCTGCTCGGCGATCTCGGGCGACCGGATCGACCCGTGCCAGACGAACGGCGGTACGCCGTCCAGCGGCCGGGGAGTCGCGGTGAAGCCCTGCAGCGGGGTCCGGAACTTGCCTTCCCAGTCGACCACGTCCTCGCGCCACAGCCGGCGCAGCAGGGCGTAGTTCTCCACGGCGAGGGCGATGCCGTTGCGGATGTCCTGGCCGAACCACGGGTACACCGGACCGGTGTTGCCGCGACCCATCATCAGGTCGACCCGGCCGTCGGCCAGGTGCTGCAGCATCGCGTAGTCCTCGGCGATCTTCACCGGGTCGTTGGTGGTGATCAGCGTGGTGGAGGTCGACAGAATGATCTTCGACGTCTTGGCCGCGATGAAGCCGAGCTGCGTGGTCGGGGAGGACGGGACGAACGGCGGGTTGTGGTGCTCACCCTGCGCGAACACGTCCAGGCCCACCTCCTCGGCCTTCACCGCGATCGCCACCATCGCCTTGATCCGCTCGGCCTCGCTCACGGTCCGGCCGGTGGTCGGGTCCTCGGTCACGTCGCCGACGGTGAACACACCGAACTGCATTCTTCCTCCTCAAGCTAAGTAGTTCACAATTAAACTACTCTACCCGGCACAACGCCAATCCATGGTCAGGGCATTCCCGGGTTCTCGTCAGCTGGGTCCGCGTGGTGAAACTGGCTCCCTCCACGCGAAACCTCCCCGGGCCCCGAGGAGCGTTCTGCCGCATCGCTCGTCCCGTCGTGTCCTGCTCGGCAGCGCCGACCAACGCGCCAGTCAGACGCGGTGAGGCTCGAGGAGGGCGTCGTCGCCGGTGAGGGCCGCTGCTATGCGGCGGTGTTTGGTGGCCTCGGTGGGGCGGGACTGGCGTTCGAGGGTGCGGGCCAGCATGAGGTGGGCGTAGTACTCGGTGGGCTCGCGGTCGATGACCTCGAGCAGTTGCTCCTCGGCGGGCTTCAGGAGGGCCGCGTGGTAGTAGGCGCGGGCGAGCAGGAGGCGGGTGCCGACGTCGTCGGGGGTCTCCTCGACGACAGGGCGCAGGGCCCGGATGGCGCCGCGGTAGTCGCGCTCGTCGAAGTACTGCCGGCCGAGCCCGTAGCTCAGCGCACGCATGTCTTCCATCGCGAGACCTCCTGTCAGGTGGGGGACATGACAGGAACGCCCCGGCGCACGGAGCTATTCCGTGGGCCGGGGCGCCGGTGCCGGTCAGGCGGCGTCGAGTGCGGCGACCTGGTCGGCCGTGAGCGTGAGGTCCAGGGCGGCGTACGAGTCGCGGATGGTCTCCGGGCGGCTCGAGCCGGGGATCGGGACGACGTGCGGCGACTTGGCGAGCATCCACGCCAGCGTCAGCCGCTGCGGGCTGACCCCGAGGTCGGCGGCCAACTGGTGGAACGCGGGGTGCTTCGCGCCGAGGTCGCCGGCGTTCGAGATGCCGCCGAGCGGCGACCACGGCAGGAAGGCGATCCCGAGCTCGTCGCAGAACTCGAGCTCGGGCTCGCTCGACCGGAAGGCCGGCGAGAACTGGTTCTGGACCGAGACGAGCCGGCCGCCGAGGATCTCGTGGGCCTGCTGGATCTGCGCCGGGTTCGCGTTCGAGATGCCGGCCATCCGGATCTTGCCCGCGTCGAGCAGGTCGCGGATCGCGCCGATCGACTCCTCGTACGGCGTCTGCGGATCCGGCCGGTGGAACTGGTACAACCCGAGCGCGTCGACCCCGAGCCGCTTCAGCGAGGCGTCCGCCGCCTCCTTCAGGTGCTTCGGCGACCCATCGAGCGTCCACCGGCCGTCGCCCGGCCGCAGGTGGCCGCCCTTGGTCGCAACCAGGACGCCCGAGGTGTCGCCGCCGTACGACGACAGCGCCTTGGCGATCAGGGTCTCGTTGTGACCGACGTCGGTCGCGGTCAGGTGGTACGCGTCCGCGGTGTCGATCAGCGTGATGCCGGCGTCGAGCGCGGCGTGGACGGTCGCGATCGACCGGGCCTCGTCGGGCCGGCCCTCGATCGACATCGGCATCGCGCCGAGCCCGATCGCGCTGACCTCGACGTCACCGATCCGGCGCGTCCTGTTCGTCTGAGGTGCCATGCGGTCAAGCCTTGCGCGCCGCGACTGACGATTCCAACAGGAATCTTCGCAGACATCCAGCACTCCAATTGCTGAATCCTTGGCGACTTCCCGTCAACTACTGACATCAGGGACAAGACTTACGTAAGAATGTGACGCAACTCTCCCTGATTGGAGCCCCGCCCGTGCCTCCACCACCTCCTCCGTCACGCCGTACCTTCCTCCAACTCACCGGCCTCAGTGCGGCGTCGGTCGCGCTCGGGGTCTCCGCGCCGGCCAGTGCGGACGCCACCCCGGGCCGCCCGGTCCCGTCCGGGGCGTTCGCCCTCGGCGTCGGCTCCGGTGATCCGCGACCGGACGGCTTCGTCCTTTGGACCCGGCTCGCGCCGGACCCGTTGGCCGCCGACGGCCACGGCGGGATGCGCGTCGACCGCGTGCCCGTGCAGTACGAGGTGGCCGAGGACGAGCGGTTCAGGCGCGTCGTACGCCGGGGTCTCGCGCTGGCCATGGCCGAGTTGGCGCACGCCGTCCATCCGGAGGTGAGCGGGCTGCGGCCGGAGTGCGAGTACTTCTACCGGTTCCGCGCCGGCAACGAGATCAGCCCGGTCGGCCGGACGAAGACCCTGCCGGTGCACGGCTCGCGGTTCAGTTTCGCCACCGCGTCCTGCCAGGCCTGGTACCACGGCTACTTCCCGGCGTACCGGGACATCGCCCGGCGCGCGCCGGACGCGGTGTTCTTCCTCGGCGACTACATCTACGAGTACGGCATCGTTGCTGGCGGCAACCTCTGGCGGCAGGGTGTGTCGGTGGCTCCCGAGCACGAGGTGGAGATCGAGACGCTGGAGCAGTACCGGCTGCGGTACAGCCTGTTCAAGACCGATCCGGACCTGCAGGCCGCGCACGCGGTGGCGCCGTGGCTGAACTCCTGGGACGACCACGAGGTGCAGAACAACTACGGCGCGGACAACTCGATCTACGGGGTCCCGCCGGAGCTGTTCGTCCATCGTCGCGCGGTCGCGTACCGGGCGTTCTACGAGAACCTGCCGATCGGCCTCGGCAGTCTCCCGAAGGGCCCGGACACCCAGGTCTACCGCCGGTACGACGTCGGCTCGCTCGCCCGCCTGAACCTGCTCGACAACCGGCAGTACCGCGACCCGGTGCCGGTCGACGATGCCGACCAGCAGTCCGAGAAGCGCACCATCCTCGGCGCCCAGCAGGAGCAGTGGCTGTACGACGGACTACGGCGATCCCGCGCAACCTGGAACGTGCTCGCCGGCGGCGTCGTCCTGACCGCGATCACCGACGACCGGATCGAGCAGTGGGACGGCTACCCGGCGAACCGGCGCCGGCTGCTCGCCGCGATGCGGGACGCGGCCGGCCCGTCGGTCATGCTCACCGGTGACATCCACCGGCACGTGGCCGCCGAGCTGAAGGCGGACTTCGCCGACCCGGACTCGCCGACGGTCGGGGTCGAACTGGTGTGCTCGTCGATCGGTTCCGACGGCGACGGCGCGGACACCGATCGGTACGCGAAAGACTGGCTCCAGCACCCGTACGTGAAGTTCTACAACGCCCGCCGCGGCTACGTGCACACCACGCTGACCCGGTCCGAACTGACCGCGGAGTTCGTCAACTTCCCGTACATCGAGGCCGATGCGAACGCGGAGCCGCGTGTGGTCGCGTCGTTCCGCTCGCCGGCCGACTCTCCCCGTCTGGAGGCCCTGTGATGAACCGCCCTCCTGCCATCACCCACCTGACGGGCAGCGGCCAGATCAGCAGCATCACCCTCGACTGGAAACCGGTGTCCTGGGCAACGGTCGCCGACCACTACGCGGTCTACGTGCTGAACGCGGGATCCTTCGAGCTCCTCGGCAAGACCGTCTACCCGCACTTCGTCCATCGAGGACTGGGATTCACCGGCGTTCCCAGGACCTATCGCGTCGTCACCGTGGATGCCGCCGGCAACAGGTCGAAGCCGTCGGCACCAGCTGCCGCGACCAACCTGACATCGGTCACGGTGTCGGGGGTCCCGGTCGCCACCGTGGGAGCGTTCGACGGGAAGGGCTCCGAGCTGGCGCTGTCCCCGAACGGTTACGCCAGCTACCCGACCCGGTTCCCGTCGGACGTCGACTACACGTTCGGTACGTCGACGCCGGCTGCCGACTGGTCCTACCTGCTACCCGGTCCGGCCGACCGATGGGCCGAATCGAAGAGCCACCGGGCCAGGTTCCGCTTCGAGTTGGCCGCCGTACCGGAGCAGGATCTCGATCTCGCGCTGTGGCTGATCGACAGTCACGCGAGTCTCGCGGGGTCGGCCGTCCTCAGCGTCAACGGGACCGAGGTCGAGCGGCTGACGTTCGCCAACGGCGCCACCAAGGGGTCGCTGATCGCCGACAGCACGTACCCCGGTTCACCGCTCAAGCCGTCGTACCTGGAGAAGCCGTTGCCGCGGTCCCTCTTCAGAGCGGGCCAGAACGTGCTCGAGCTCTTCAAGGACAACGGCTCCTGGATCGCGTACGACGCCCTCGGCATCTACGCGCGGGAGTGAGAGCCGGGCGGGCAGGACGCCGGACCCTCGGTGCTGCGTGACGTGGGTTAATGGTCCAATGCAGATTGACGAACGAGTACGGCGGGCGCGGCCGGACGACGTACCGGCGTTGGTGGAACTTGTCTACGGCCTGGCGGAGTACGAGCGGGCCCCGGACGAGTGCAAGCTCACCGCCGGGCAACTGGAGACCGCGCTGTTCGGCCCGGAGCCGAAGGTCTTCTGCCACGTCGCCGAGCACGACGGCGCGGTGGCCGGCTGCGCGATCTGGTTCCTCAGCTTCTCCACCTGGCGCGGCGTCCACGGCATCTACCTCGAAGACCTCTTCGTCCGCCCCGAAACCCGCGGCGCCGGCCTCGGCAAGGCCCTCCTCACCGCCCTCGCCCAGGAATGCGTCCGCAACGGCTACGAACGCCTCGAATGGTCCGTCCTCGACTGGAACACCCCCGCCATCGACTTCTACGAGTCCCTCGGTGCCCACCCCCAGGACGAATGGACCATCTACCGCCTCACCGACGAACCCCTCGCCCGCCTGGGCTCGTAGACGCCGGCTCAGCCGCGGCGTTGTTTGGCTTCGTACATGGCTTGGTCGGCGGTGTGGAGGAGGGTGTCCAGGTCGGTGGTCTCGGGAGTGATGGGGGCGGTGCCGATGCTGGTGGTGACCTGGACGGCGATGTTGGGGAGGGGGCGGCTGACGGCGGACTCGAGGCGGGTGATCAGGGTGGCCAGGTCGTCGTCGGCGATGTCCTCGGCGAGGACGGCGAACTCGTCGCCGCCGAGGCGGGCGACGGTGTCGCCGTGGCGGACCTCGCCCGCGAGCCGGCCGGCGATCTCCTGGAG
>NZ_SMKR01000217.1 GCF_004348725.1 Kribbella turkmenica | reverse complement strand
CAGGACGATCGTCGTACCGAGGATGCCGGCGAACGCGATGGTCAGGTTCGGTCTGACGCACGTGCCGACGAGGCCCGCCAGCGCGATGCTCAGGCCCTGGATCGCCATCAGGCCGCTGGTCTGGACGGTGAAGAGCCGCCCGCGGTACGCCGGGTCGACGGTCGCGAGGATCATCGGGTCGATCGCCTGGTTGAAGGCGTACCCGGCGCCGGAGGCCGCCAGCAGGACAGCCGCGACCGCGACCGGCGGCGTTGCCAGGAAGGCGATCGCGGGCACCTGACTCGCGATCAGCAGTGGGACGACGAGCCGTCGCCGCACGGAAGGGGTGAACCGTGCGACGACGAGCTCGCCGAGTACGGTGCCGGCCGCGTAACCGGTGAACAGGGCGCCGGCCGAGGTGGCCGCGGCGCCGGTCTGAGCGGTGTAGGCGACCGCCAGACCGTCGGGGACCGACGAGAAGGCGGGCGCCACCCAGGTCAGCAGGATCAGCGTGCGCAGCCGCCGGGTGGTGAACAGGTAGCGAAGCCCGGTCAACGAGTCGCTGACCGTGTTCCGCTGCTGCTCCCCCGGCGGCGGCGTGTACGGCGTACCGACGCCGATGAGCAGCGCGGACGCGGCGAAGGTGACGACGTCGAGCGCGAGCAGCCAGGTCGGTCCGATCGCCGCCACCGCGATGGCGCCCAGCGCGAACCCGGCCAGCACCGTCACCTGGCTGATTGCCCGGAGCAACGAACGACCGATCGGGAAGAGCCCGGCCGGAAGCAGGTGCGCGAGGCTGGCGGCGCGGGCGCCGGCGAAGATCGGTGCGACGATGCCGGTCAGCAGCAGCAGTCCCAGCAGGGCGCCGACCGGCAGACCGGGGATCAGCATCAGGCCGATGCACAGCGCGCTCAGCAGGTCACAGATCACCAGCACCCGGCGCGCCGGGAAGCGGTCGGCGATGGATGACAGCACGATCCCGCCGAGGGCGTAGGGCAGGAACGAGCACACCAGCACCAGGGCCGACAACAACGGCGACCCGGTCCGCTCGAACACCAGGATCGACAATGCCACCTGCGCCGCGACGGTCCCCACCATCGAGACGGTGTGCGCGACGAAGATGCTTCGCATCCCGGGAACTGCCAGCACCGCCGCGTAACCGGTCCTCGGGATCGGCCCGGGTGAGGCGGAGCCGGGTGCTGGCCGGCGGCTGGTGGTCACCGGCCGAGCGTCTCCGGTCCGGCCGGGCCGGGAGTAGAGTTTTGGTTGTGGCCGAAAGTTCAAGGCGATGACCGTACTGCGCTTCACGCAAGGCGATGCGCTGCGCTGCCGGTTCGGCGCCTCCCCGCTGTGGGAGACGATGTCGGCGGTGCGGGTACTGCACGGGTCCCGGCACCGGCCGCTGTACTCGCCGTGGGTCGCGGCCAAGGCCGAGGCGGCCGCCTCGCTGGACCTGCGCGGGCTGAAGGCGTTGCTGCCGCGGGTCGGCTTCACGCCGGACTTCCTCACCCCGCCGCCGAAGGCCTCCCGGGCGAAGTTCGCCACCGAGATCGCCCGGGTCCGCAGCGCGCCGCTCGACCGGGTGCGGACCGAGCTGATCCGGTCGCGGGACGAGCTCGACAACCCCGGCGCGGCTGAGATCGACCGGATGCTGACCGACCTGCCCGGCACCCGGGAGCGGCTCGCGGACGAGATCGAGAGCGCCTGGACCACCCTGATCCGGCCCGACTGGCCGCTCATCAGCCGCGTGCTCGAGGACGACATCGCCTACCGCGGCCGGCAACTCACCGACGGCGGTTTGGCGGCGCTGTTCGACGACCTGCATCCGACGCTGACCTGGGAGGACGACCGCCTGATCGCCACCCGGTACCGCGAACCGGGCCGCGAGCTCACCGGTCAGGGTCTGCTGCTCGTGCCCGGGGTCTTCGCCTGGCCGTACCTGGTGATGGTGGTCGACCCGACGTACCAGCCCACGGTCGTCTACCCGGCGCGCGGCGCGGCCCGGCTGTGGTCGGACGCGCCCGCTCCACCGGACCCGCTCGCCCGTCTGCTCGGCCGCACTCGCGCCACTCTTCTGGTCGCCTTGGATCCGCCGGCGACGACGAGTGCGCTGGCCGAGCAGTACGGACTCGCTCTGGCCACGGTCGCCGAACACCTCGCCGCGCTGCACGGAGCGGGGTTGGCGACTCGGCGCCGTACGGGTCATCAGGTGCACTACCGCCGTACCGACGTCGGACAAGCAGTGGTCGACGCCTCCGTCGGATAGTGGCTCCGCAGGGTCAGAATGCTTTGGTGACCCACATCAGAAGATGGCCGGCTTCGCTGGCGGTCGTGGTCGTCCTCGTCCTGCAACTGCTCGTGCCGACCGAGATCGTCATGTTGCCGCGATGGACCCTGCCGGCACTCGGTGCGGCGCTGCTGCTACCGCTCGTGTGGGCCAACCCGTTTCATCTGCGCAGGGACGAGCCCTGGCTGCGGTGGGTCGAACTGGTGCTGCTGGCCGTCCTGGTGCTCGTCAACGCGCTGTACCTGGGCGGGCTCATCTTCTACCTGGGTTCCGGCGACGCGAACGACGGCATCGTGCTGGTGAAGGCGGTGCTGCTGATCTGGGTGACGAACGTGGTCGCGTTCGCGGTCTGGTACTGGGAGATGGACCGCGGTGGCCCGTTCGCGCGGGCCCCCGAGCACGAGCGCGAGCCCGAACGGGCCGACCTGCTGTTCCCGCAGATGACCGTCGACCTGCCCGGCTGGGAGCGCTGGCTGCCCGGGTTCACCGACTACCTGTTCGTCGCCTTCACCGCCGCGACGGCGTTCAGTCCGACCGACACGATGCCGCTGACCGCACGGGTGAAGACGCTGATGGGCATCCAGTCGGCGATCTCGCTGCTCACCGTCGCGGTCGTCGCCGCCCGCGCCGTGAACGTGCTCTAAGCCTGCTGTGATCGCCTCCCGAGAAAGCATCTCGACAGAGATGTAATGGGCATGAGAATGTTATGCCCATGTACAGCACGAAGTCGGTGGGGCTCGGTTTCGCCGTGTTCTCGGCGGTCACGTTCGGTGGTTCGGGGCCGTTCGCGAAGGCGCTGATCGGGGCCGGTTTCACTCCCGAACAGGCCGCCTGGCTGCGGATCCTCGGCGCCGCGGCCCTGCTCGTCCCGCTCGTGCTGATCTTCCGCGGGCTCAGCGGGCTGCGGGCCGCCCGGACCTCGTGGCGGGCCCTCGTCCTGTACGGCCTGACCGGGATCGCGGGGTGCCAGACGCTCTTCTTCATCGCGGCCAGCCGGCTGCCGGTCGGGGTCGCGCTGATGCTCGAGTTCACCGGCCCGGTGCTCGTGGTCGCGTACCTCAAATTCGGGCAGCGGATCGCCGTACCGCGGACGGCCGCGGTCGGCGTCGGGATCGCGCTGCTCGGCCTCGCGACGGTCGTGGAGATCTGGTCCGGACTCAAGCTCGACGTGGTCGGCCTGGTCGCCGGACTCGGTGCGGCCGCGTGCCAGGCGACGTACTTCATCCTGATCGACAAGCTGACCGGGGCCGCGGACCCGTTGGTGATGACAGCTGCCGGAAGCGTCGTCGGCGCGGTCGTGCTGACCGTGATCTCGGCGCCCTGGGGCGTCCCGTGGCACGCGCTGGTCGAGACGATCGCGATCGGCGACCGATCGGCGCCGGGCTGGGTGCTGGCCGGCTGGCTGATCGTCGTCAGCACGGTCGTCGCCTACCTCGCCGGCGCCGCCGCCGTGCAACGGCTGTCCGCCGCGGTGGGCGGTGCGGTCGCGTACGTCGAGGTCGTTGCCGCCAGCATCTTCGCCTGGATCCTGCTGAACGAGACCCTGCGGACCAACCAGATCGTCGGCGGCGTGATCGTGCTGGCGGGTGCGTTCGTCGCCCAGTTCTCCGTCGGCAAGGTCGCCCCGCCGGAGATCCCGGACTCCGACACCCCGCGCACCCTGGACCCCGCCGGCGTCTGACCGGGGGCTGACACCGGATCCGGAGCCCGAGCACAGGTTGTTCCCTGTCCACGGCCCCGGGATCCTGGCCCGTCCCCCGGTGCTCGCCGTACCTCGGCCTAGGCGGTGGGCTGCAGCAGGGAGTCGACCAACTCCCGGGGCAGCCCGTGGGTCTCGTGCAGGTACTCGTAGTCGGTGTCCTCGAGGGACTTGTGGAAACGCTCGTGGCTGAGCACCCTCCGGCCGCGGTCGAGCAGGTTGCTGAACCGGATTTCCTCGTCGATCAGGATGCGGCGGACCAGCGTCACCGTCTCGCCCTGGTGGAAGTGGTTCAACGTGTGCTCGAACAGCTCCATCGGCAGGTCGGACAGCGTCCGGGATTCGTCGTCACGCCACAGGACGGTCAGCACCCGGCGGATCAGCCGGCGCAACACGTAGCCGCGGCCGGTGTTCGACGGGTGCACGCCGTCGCCGACGATCACGATGCTGGACCGCAGGTGGTCGATGACGATCCGCTGCGACTGCTCGTCCAGCCGCCACAGCCCCGGGACGATCCGCATCCACGGCTCGAACAGCGAGGTCTCGTACACCGAGTCCTTGCCCTCCAGCAGCATCGTCAGCCGCTCGAGACCGAGCCCGGTGTCGACGTTCTGCTGGGTCAGCGGCTCCAGCGAGCCGTCGTCGTGCCGCCGGTAGCGCATCATCACGTGGTTCCAGACCTCGACCCAGCGCTTGTCCGTGCTCGGCGTACCCTCCGGATCACCCTCGCCGGTCCAGACGAAGATCTCCGAGTCCGGGCCGCACGGTCCGGTCGGGCCGTTCGACCACCAGTTGTCCTCGGTGGTCAGCTCGATCGGCAGGCCGAGCTCCTGCCAGGTCCGCAGCGACTCTTGGTCCAGCGGGACCTGGCCGTCGCCGCCGAACACGGTCACGTACAGGTGCCCGGGGTCGATGCCGAAGTGCCGGGTGAGCAACTCGTGGCCCCAGCGGAGCGTCTGGCTGCTGCCGTAGTCGCCGAGCGACCACGAGCCGAGCATCTCGAACACGGTCAGGTGGGCCGGATCCCCCACCTCGTCGAGGTCGGTGGTGCGCAGGCATCGCTGGATGCCCACGAGTCTGCGCCCCAGCGGATGGGGTTCCCCTTCCAGGTACGGCGTCAGTGGATGCATCCCGGAGGTCGTGAAGAGCACCGGATCACCCAGCCGCGGAATGAGCGTGGACCCGGTGGTCGGGACGTGGCCGCGGTCGAGGAAGAAGTCGATGAAGGTCCTGCTGATGTTCATGGTCCTGGTCCTGTCGTTCGAGGGACCGGAAACCAGACCACCAGGCTGCGGAAACAACAACACCGGCGAACCGTTTCCGGTCGCCGGGTGGGAGGTCGAGAAGTCAGGCAGCGGCAGCCGGAGAGCGATGAGCTCGTACGGCTGCGGCAAGTCGGGACACCTGATGCATGTCGACCAGAGTACACGATCCTTGGAACTAGGTGTCCAGCAATTCCCTGAGGGTCGCTCCGCTGCGTGCCCACGACCAGTGCTCGCGAGCCCAGCCGCGTCCCGCTTCGCCCATCGCCTTGGCCTGTGCGGGATCGGTGAGCAGCTCGACGAGACGAAGGGCGACGGCCGGCGGGTAGTACGGGTCGACCAGGTAGCCCGTCTCGCCGTGCCGGACTGTGTCGGCCGCTCCCCCGGAGTCGCCGACCACGACCGGCTTGCCGGTGGCCGACGCCTCCAGCATGACGATCCCGAGCGCCTCCGGCTCGAACCCGAACCGCCGGGTCCGGCACGGCATCGCGAACACGTCCGCGGCATCGACGTACGGCGGGATGTCCGTCCACGGCAACGGGCCGGTGAACACCACCGAGGAGGCGACGCCCGTGGACTCCGCCAACGCCTCCAGCCGTGCGCGATCCGAACCACCGCCGACCAGCAACAGGACCGCCGACGGTACGGCGGCCAGCACCCGGGGCCATGCCCGGATCAGCGTGTCCTGTCCTTTCCGCGGGACCAGCCTCGACACACATGCGACCACCGGCACGCCCTCGAGCCCGAGCCCCTTCCGGACCTCCTCTCCCCCACACTCCGGGGAGAACCGGTCCGTGTCGACCCCGGGCGTCAGCCGCCGCATTCGCCGTACCGCGGCCGGGGACAGAGCCGGCGCGATCTGCTCCTCGCACCACGACGAGACCGTCGTCAGCGTGTCGGCCGCATCGCCGATCCGCCGCAACGCCTGACGCGCTCCCGGTACGCCGGCCCACCACGTCTCGTGCCCGTGCGTCATCGCCACGATCCGCCGTGCCCCCGCCCGTCGCAGCGCGGGCCCCATCAGGCCGAGCGGCGCGGCGGCCCCGAACAGCACCCGGTCCGCGCCGTGCGCACGCATCAGCCGGACGGCGTTCCTCGTGACCCGGGGCGTCGGCAGCAGGACCGCCGTACGGTCGCGGACGACGGTGAACGGCAGGTCGGCGTCGTACGTCGTGTCGCCCGGCGAACGGGACGTGTAGACCACGACCTCGGGCAACTCGTCGCACAACGAGCGGACGAACGTCTCGATCCCGCCCTGGCGAGGCGGGAAGTCGTTGGTGACCACGAGGACGGTCATCGGCGAACCAAGGGCGGCACGGGCGTGCCCTGCTCGTCGCCCCAGGCGCGACCCATCGCGATCCGCTCGGGTGAGGTCGGGTGGCTGGCGAACATCCAGTACCGCCAGCGGCGCGGGTCCAGCCCGGAGATGTTCGTCACCGCCAGGTGGTGGTGCAGGGCGACGAAGTTCCGCGGGTCTGCGGTGAGCCGCAGCGAGTGGTAGTCGGCGCGAGCCTCGATCCGGCGGCTGACCAGGTTCTGCACCGGGGCGGCGAGCGTCGTCCCGGCGACGATCATCGCCAGCAGCAACGCGGTCCGGCGCGGGTCGGACATCCGTGCCCCGAGCAACAATTTCAGTAGCAGCACGGCGAACGCCGAGCCGAGCACACCGATCAGGGTTCCGTGCAGGACGTCGTCCTCCGCGGCGTGGCCGAGCTCGTGCGCGACCACGAGCCGGACCTGCGCGGGCGGCGCGTCCCTCAGCAAGGTGTCGTAGACGACCAGCCGCCGGGTCGAGCCGAAGCCGGAGACGTACGCGTTCAAGGCCGTCGTCCGCTTGGACGCGTCCGCCACCAGGACGTCCCTGACCGGTACGCCGTCGTCCGCGGCCAGCTTCATGAAGTCGTCGCGCTGCGCGCCGGCGGGCATCGAGGTGAACTCGTTGAACCGCGGCTCGACCAGCACCGGGTACGCGAACGACACCCCGAGCACGAGCACCGCACCGGCGATTGCCGCAGGCAACCACCACCAGGTGCGCCAGCGCTTCGCGAGCCCGATCAGACCGACCGCGATCACCGCGAGCGCGAGCGACATCAACAGCCAGTTGACCGCGCGGTCGCGGGTCCACAGCCCCCAGTCCTGCACCGACAGACCATACTTGCGGCTGACCCGCTCGGCCATCACGTCGGTCGGCACGGTGACGACGCTGGTCAGCAGTCCGAGACCGGCGACGAGCAGCGGTACGGCGACCCACCACCGGCGGCTGCGGATCACGTCGTAGAGGTGACGGCCGATCGGGCTGAAGCCGATCACCAACGGCACGAGCACCGACAGCACCCAGGAAGTCGTTGACCACGGCAACAACTCGTGCCGGAACGCGTTCTGCCGGGCGATCTCGGCAGCGGTGAAGTCGAGCGCCGGATCAGCCGGTGGCAGGCCGATCAGGTGCCACGGCGTGGTGACCCCGATGACGACGGCGAGGGCGACAGCGAGCACGACGGCGACCGCGGGTGGTGTCCACCGGGCGGCCGCCTCAGACACCGGCGAGCCTCTTCAGGTACTGCTGCCACTCGGCGACGAACTCCTGCTCGGTCATCCCCAGGACGGACTTGAACGCGTCGGCCAGGCCGGTCGAGCTCTTCGACGCGTGGACCGCCCGGTAGAACTTGACCAACGTGCTCCGGCCCTCCCGTTCGGCGATCAGCCGGCAGGCCAGCCACGCCGACTCGTACGCCTGCGGCAGCTCCGCCGACGACGCGGCGAACGCCTCCGGGCCCGGCAGCGCGGACGGCACCTTGCCGGCCCGGATGGCCTTGAACAGTTCCTTCGCCGCCGACTCGTCCTGCACGGGTACGGCGTTGAACGCGACGTAGTCGGCGAAGCCCTCGGCCAGCCACAACGGCACCGGGGACGCGGTCGCGGTCGACGCGACGTGGGTGGTCTCGTGCGTCAGCACGATCTTGCGGCCCTGTTTGCCGAGCTCGTCGAACAGCTTGGGGTTCGCCACGATCCGCACCGGCGCGCCGGCCTGCGGCGTGTCCAGCTCGGCCATCGTGACCGCCGCGATCTGGGTGTAGGTGTTCGGCTGCGCGCCGAGCACGTACTCCATCTGGGCCTGCTTGGCCGGCAGGTAGACGACCACCTTCCGCCGCCAGTTCCGGCCCCAGACCTTGCTGACCGAGTCGACCGCGCGGTCGGTGGCCGACACGTAGCTCTCCGCGTCGGCGTCCGGGTCGAGGCTGATCACCAGACTGTGATCACCCTTGGCCACGTCGAGCGGACCGAGTGTCCAGATCGGCCGCCGCTGACCGGCGACGAACCGCTCCGAGAACGACGCGGCGTACGTCGTCCCGTCCCGGGTGACGAACGTCACGGGCAGGGTTTCGCGGGCCGGCTTCGTGTCGTACCCGGACAGCTGCCACGAGACCTCGACCTGGGCGAGCCAGGACTCGGTGCCGCCGAGCGCCGTCCGGCGCTCGGGCGTGAGGGCGCCGGTGTCGTCGCTCACGTAGCGGAGCCGGACGCCGGTGACCGGGAGCTTGTCCAGGTTCGCGAAAATCGTCCGGGCGCTCTCCCGGAACTCGGGCGCCTTCGGGTCGACCGTCGCCAGGAACGCCGACCGGCTGTCGCCCTCGATCGCGGCGGCCATCTTCTGCAGTACGGCGCCGCCGGCGCTGGCCCGCCGTACGCCTTCGGCGGCCTCGTCCGGGGTCGCCGACGTCTGCGGGGACGCCGCGGTCGTCGGCGCACCTGGATCCGTCGGGGCGTCCGCGATCTGGCGCAGACCGGCGTACCCGGCTCCGGCGACCAGGGAGACGGCCACGCCGAGCGCGACCTTCTTCACGATCGGTCCGAACGCCGGCGGGACCCCACCACCGCCGGTCCGCTCGGCACGGCCCGTGGGCGGACGGTCAGCGGGCGGCGGCACCGCGGGCAGGGGGACCGTGTCGCTGTGTTCGTCGATCACCTCGGCCCCTCGCTGCTCACCTGCCCCAGTCAGGCGGGACACTACGTGCCTCCTCTGACAGTAGAGCACTCGGACGGTGGCCGAACGACTCGGCTCCGGGGTGAGACCCCGGAGCCGACGAGTATGACAACGGCGCGGTTCAGCCCGGACGAACCGCGGTGGTGTACGGCATCTGGTCGATCGGGTCGGTCTTCACCGGCTTGCCCGGGCGGGGAGCGTGCACCATCCGGCCGTTGCCGATGTACATCCCGACGTGGCTGATCGGCGAGTAGAAGAACACCAGGTCACCGGGCATCAGCTGGCTCTTGCTGACCCGGCGGCCCTCACTGGCCTGCGCCTTCGACGAGTGCGGCAGGGAGACGCCCGCCTTGCCCCAGGCGTACAGCATCAGGCCGGAGCAGTCGAACGAGTTCGGGCCCTCGGCACCCCAGACGTAGGAGTCGCCGAGCTGCGCCATCGCGACCTGGACCGCGGTCCCGGCGCGACCGTTGGCCGGCACCGGCAGGTCGTCCATCCGGTCGCCGTCACGGCTCGGGCGCTCGTCCCGGGCCTCCTCGGCCTCGCGCTCGTTCTCCTCCTGGATCCGGGCCCGCTCCTCGTCGCTGAGCTTGTCGAGCACCTTCTCGGCGGCGTCCAGGTTGGTCTGGATCTGCTTCTTCAGCGCGTCCTGCTGCGCCTGCACAGCCTGCAGCGCAGCCAGCTCGGTCTGCTCGCTGGCCTGCAGGTCGCCCAGCTTGCCCTGGGCCTGCTGGTAACGGCGGAGCGCCGAGTTCTGCTGGCCGGCGAAGGCCTGGGCGGTGGACGCCTGGCTGAGGAACTGGTCGGGGTTCGTCGAGAGCAGCAACTGCGCCGTCGTCGTCATCCCGGAGGTCTGGTAGCCGGCCACGGCGAGCGAGCCGATCTGCCGCTTGACGGCATCCACCTGGCTCTGCTGCTTGGCGATCGCCGCCTGCAAGGCCTTCACCCGGGCGCCGGAGACGCTGATCTGCCCGCGCAGGTCGTTGGCCGACTCACCGGCCACCTCCGCCTTGTGCTGCAGCGCCGCGACCTGCTTCTTCGCCTCGTCCAGGGTCGGCTTCGGATCGGCGCCCGCCGCTCCCTGGATGAAGATCACGCCCGCCACGACGGCGGTGCTGGTGATGGCGGCGAGGGCGATTCCCTTGGTGCGGTTGATGCGTCCGGTGGACACAGCCCGGTCGGTCCCTTCCTCTGCTCGCGCCGTCCCCATTGACCACGCCGGGTGCAGCGGAACCTACGCTGCGGGACCTGGCGGGTCACCCATCGGCTTCGTGCTGCCCGGTCGGTCTGATCGGCCGACACCCTGAGGCAACGAGAGGTAACAGTAGTGACCGTTTCGTGACCAGTGCAATTCGACCCTCGGGTTTGATCCAAAATTAACGAAGGATCACCCCAACCCAACGACCGTTTCGCCTTCCCCGTCAGGGGTTTCCGGCGGGACGCTGCTGACTGCGTGCACCAGGCGCAGCGGGGGAACCAGCCCGGACTCGGCCAGGGCGTCCAGGGCGGCCTTCTCGTCGTCGTCGATCCGGAGCGCGCCGGCCCGTTCGGCGGAGAAGCCCAGCACCACGGTCACCACACAGTCCTGGCAGCCGGGACCTCTCATCGCACATGCGTCGCAGTCGATCAGCACAACGTCCTCCAAAGTGGGGAAGCACCCGGACTTGCATCCGGCTGAGAAGGACGCTAGAGACC
>NZ_SMKR01000216.1 GCF_004348725.1 Kribbella turkmenica | reverse complement strand
ATCCCGCCCCCACACCAAGAACTCCATGGCCGCACCCTAGATGCTGAAGGTGGCGCCTACGTCGGCATGGGTTGTGAAGGCCGTCGAGTGCCTGGGCTGCCTGGTCAGAGCTTCGCGCCGATCAGTTGGTAGATGTCGTCCGCGGCGCCCGGCAGGTCGTCGTGCCCGAAGTCCGGGTACAGCCGGACGCTCTTCGCCGAGGTGATCTTGTTGTAGGCGGCGTACTGCGTCGACGGCGGGCAGACCTGGTCCTCGAGACCGACGAACAACGTCACCTCACCCCGGATCCGCGCGGCCAGGTGCTGGACGTCGATGTAGCCGAGGGTCGTGAACACCTCGTCCTGCCGCAGGTGCCGCGGGTCGCGCTTCTTGAACCAGGTGACGATCTCGTCGTACGGCGCCCGCTCGAGGTTGAGCTCCCACGCCCGCTGGTAGTCGGTGAGGAACGGGTAGACGCTGGCCGTGTACTTGACCGACGGCGTCAGCGCGGCCGCCACCAGCGAGAGCCCGCCACCCTGGCTCCACCCGGTGGTCGCGATCCGCGCCGCGTCGACCTCGGGCAGGCCACCGATGATGTCCGTCAGCCGCCGGGCGTCCAGGAACACGTGCCGGTACAGCAGGCCGTCCGGCCCGTCGTCGAGACCGTGCACGAGGTGGTTGTGCAGAGAGAAGCTGTTCGGCGCCTGGGACTCGGTCCGGAAGCCGACCTGCTCGCGGACGTCCAGGGCGGCCACGGTGAACCCGCGGGCGGCGTACGGCAGCAGCTCGACCCACTTCGGCTGCTCACCGCCGTACCCGTGGAAGATCAGGACGGCGGGACCCGTCGGCTCGGCCGGCCGGATCACCTTCGCGTGCACGCGGTACCCGCCGGTGCCGGTGAAGTAGAGGTGCTGCGCGGTCGCCGTGGTCAGTGGGAAGTCGGTCGCGTCCACGAACTCGGCCTCGGGGTCGATCGAGTCCAGCTCGAGCAGCGCCTTGTCCCAGTACTGGTCCAAGTCGGCCGGTCGCGGGTTCGTCCCCTGGTAGCCGGCCAGTTCCTCGGCGGACATGTCGAACGAAAGCACGCTGTCTCCAAACGATCGGGGACACTTATTCTGCGCGATCCTCGCCCTCGGGCGCAGTGCCGTCCCAGATCGTGTAGCCGTGGGCAGAGTTCAACCGGTCCCGGAGCGCGGTCTCCAACGTCGCGGTCTGCCCGGGTGCCAGCCAGGCGACCGGCACCAGGATCGAGTGCTCCTTCTGCCTGGTCCGGAGCACGATCGCCTCACCGTGGGTCGTCTCCACCCGCCCGACCTCGGTGACGTCGGTCCAGGGCGTTCGTACGCCGCGCACGTCGATGTCGTCGTCCCGCAGCTTCAGTACGACCGGCGGCCGGGCGAGGATGTACAGCCCGCCCAGCACGACCAGCCCACCGACGACGAGGAACACGGTGATCACCGCGGCCGGCAGCCCGATCGCCCACGTGATCGCGGCCACCCCGAGGATGATCAGCCCGGCGGCCGGGATTCCGAGGAACCGCCCCGGCCGCATCCGGTACGTCGTACGCATCCGGCAAGTTTCTCATCACCTCAGAACGCGCCGACCTCGGAGGTGGACGCGTTGCCGAGCGGGGTCCGGGCCAGGCTGATCGACCAGTCGAACTTCCCGTCGAAGCGGTCGTCGTACCGTTCGTAGGCGCAGTCCTCGGTGAACCGCCGGTTGGCCGCGTCCCAACCCGTGCCGGACTTGAAGTACACGTAGTAGCTGCCGCGGATCCCGGACAGCGTCGCCTTCTGGTTGGCGCGCACGTAGATCGACACCTGCGGCCTGCGCGGGTTGCTGTTCGTCACCACGATCACCACGTCGGACGAGCTGCCGTTGTCGATCCGCAGTCGTCCCGGACCGCGCGCCCCGGACCGCTGGACGATCTTCCCGTTCGTCCCCCGGCCGCTCACCTCCGGCGGCGCCTTCGGAGCGGGCGGTACGACGAGCGCCCCGAACCGGAATCCCTTGCCGACGGACTTCGACACGTCCTGGGTGAGCTCGAGCACCGAGCTGCGGATCCCGGTCTTGGCCTCGTACAGCCTGGTCGCCGGCGCCTTCGGCAGGCCGCAACTGGTCCTGGTCGCCCTGGCACCGCTGAGGTTGTCGGTGACGATATCCGGATAACCGTCGAACGCCCTGAGCACGGTCTCGTGCGCTGCGTCCAACGCCTTCGGCGGGTTCACCTTCGCCAGCACCTGGCGTTCGCGGACGACGACCGCGGCCAACTGCGCCCGGGCAGCGTCGAACGCCGGCACGGTCTTGGCATTCATCACCCGGAAGACGTACGTCCGGAGAATCTTCTCGACGTTCGTCAACGCCCGCTGATACATCGGGACCGACAGCCGGACCGGAGTCGGCGGAGGGGTCGGCGCCGGGCTGCGTACCGAGATCGTCGTACTGCTTTGTGCCGACGGTGCGCCGTCTTCCGGCTCAGCGCTGCAGGCCGCAGCCGCCAGCACCGTGATCGTGATCGCCGCCGCCGTCCAACGCCGCCCAGTGATTCGCACAGTCACCCCCAGTGACTCGTCTCAGTGGGGGCAATCCTTCCCGGCTCGCGGGCGGTCCAGACCCGGGTGGCCGGTTGATGTCAGTTGCCGGACCCGGTCGGGTGGTAGGCGCAGGCGTCGTTCAGGTTCTCGGCGGCGCCGGGGGTCACGGTCGGCTTGCTGCTCGGCTTGCGGGTCGTCGCCCCGGAAGTCGGCTTCTTCGTCGTGGTGGCCGACGGCGCGGACGCGGTCGGCTTCGCCTTCGGGCTGATCGCCTTCTGGACGAGCGCCTGCATCGCCTCGTAGTCCGGGTTCTTGCCGGTGGGGAAGTTCTTCGACTTGTCCAGGTCGACGTTCGAGACGTTCGCGTTCTTCACCTTGAGGCCGAGCTCGATGAAGGCCGGCAGGATCTCCTGCGGGATGTCGGTCCGGAGCAGCTGCTTGCCGGCCGAGGCGATCTGCTGGTACTTCGTCACCAGGGTCGCCGGGTTCACGCTGTTCACCAGCGCGTGGATCGTGCAGCGCTGCCGCTCCTGCCGGGACGGGTCGCTGAGGCCGTACCGGCCGCGGGCGAACCAGAGCGCGTGGTACCCGTCGAGCTTCTGGTCCGGACCCGGCTCGATGTAGCCCGACGGCTTCTTGTGGCTGTTCGATCCCGGACCGGCGCCGTAATCGCCGCCGATCGGCACCTTGTAGTTGACGTTGACGGTGATCCCGCCGACCGCGTCGATGATCTGCCGGAAGCCGGCCAGGTTGACCTGCATGTAGTAGTCGATGTCGAGCCCGAGCGCCTCGCCGACGGCGAGCTTCAGCACGTCCGCTCCCTCGTTGTCGGTCTCGCCGAGGATCCCCGGGTGCAGCTTCGGGACGTTCTCGTACATCGCGTCCAGGTAGAACTCCGGCTGCTCGACGTTGCCGAGGTCCGGGTCCCAGAAGCCGTCCGGGTAGACCTCGTGCAGCGGCGAGTCCGCCGGGAACGGCATCCGCATCCAGTTCCGGCTGAGCGAGATCAGCGAGGTGTCGCCGGTCTTGGTGTCGATGCTGGCCACGATCACCGTGTCGGTCCGGGTGCCTTCCCGGCCGACGCCGTCGTCGGCGCCGAGGAGCAGCAGGTTCAGCCGCGGGGTCTTCGCCCACGGGTCCTTCTTGTCCACCTTCGGCCGGGTCGCGCTCTTGGAGTCGCCCTCGGACTGGAACACGCTGCCGACCAGGTCGCGCTGCGCCATCACGGTCTGCGCGGCCACGGTCGTCGGTACCGCGATGCCGAAGCAGAGCAGCCCGACGAACAGCGACCCCGCCAGCCGGCCGGTGTACGTCATGCTCACCGGGCGGAGCAGTTTGTGCGAGGCGACCACGACCCAGATCCAGCAGATGCCGAGGCCGACCACGGCCGCGGTCGCGATCAGCAGCTGCCGCGGCGACACCGCGAACGAGAGGATCGAGTCACGCCGGGTCAGGCCGACGTACGCGCCGAGGACGAGGAGGCCGATGCTGATGGTCAGCACGAAGGCGCCGAGCTTCTTCCGGCCACCCATCATCAGGCCGGAGCCGGGAACCAGCGCGCTCAGCAGGGTGAGGCCGATCGCCTTCGACGCCGTGCGGGCCCGGTGCGTGCGGTGCCGGGACCGGGTGGCTCGAGGCGCGGACCTGCGTCCGGCAGCGCGAGTACTCCGCGACATGGCTCCGTTCCCTGATCGACGACGTGCAGCCTTCCGTCGGCCGCGTGCAGCGGCCCACGGTACTTCAGACGCCCACGACACCCATTCGGTTGACGTGATGCTGGCGACCCCCGTCGATGCGAGCCAGATTACAGGGGCACCGGCCCAGTCTCCCAAGGTGCCGCCCCGGCCACCCTGGGTGCTCGCGGGTACGGCGAAGGCCGCCGGGCTCCGAGGGCTCAGTCCTTCGGACGGAGGTCCGGGGTTGCACCCCCGGAAAACACCCGGAGCTCCCTGGTCCGCGCGTTCTGCGGACAGGGAGCTCCGGGGAGCGGAGGCGGCGGGATTTGAACCCGCGAGAGGGGGTTACCCTCAACCCGCTTAGCAGGCGGGCGCCATCGACCGGACTAGGCGACGCCTCCTCCGACGATCCCCGTCACGGGGACACGACGACGGCCAAGACTATCCGCTCGACCCGTCCGGCGGCAAAGCGGGCCCGGACCGGCTCAGTTGCTCGTCAACTGCCTGGCTTCGGCGAGCCGTTCGACCGAGCGCGGCGTCATCGGCTCGAGTAAGACGACCAGCTGGTCGATGCCGAGCTTCTGGTACGCCGTCAACGCCTCGGCCAGTTCCTGGACGGAGCCTTCGATCGCGTTCGGTTCGGGCCGCGGTGCACCCGGCTGACCGGGGTCGCGGACAACCACACCGACGGTCGCGGCCACCGCCCCTTCCGGCTTGCCCGCCGCCTTCACCGCGTCCCGGAGAACGCCCAGCCGGTCCTCGACCTGCTCGCTCGCGGCGCCGTACCAGGCGGTGTTCCACCCGTCGGCCCACTCGGCGGTCAGCCGCATCATCCGCGGCCGGTAGCCGGCGACCAGGATCGGGATCCGGCGGCTCGGGGCCGGATCGAGGACGGCCTCGCGGACTTGGTGGTAGGTCCCGTCGTAGGTGACCGTCTGGCCGCGGATCAGCCGGGCCACGATCTCCAGCCACTCCTCGAAGCGGCCGACCCGGTGGTCGGTCGGCAGCCCGAACGCCTCGTACTCCGGATCGTGCCAGCCGGCGCCGACCCCGAGGACCAGCCGCCCGCCGGACACCTCGTCGAGGGTCGCGGCCATCTTGGCCGTCAGCCCGGGATCCCGGAAGGACGCGCAGAGCACCATGTTCCCGACCTCGACCCGGGTCGTGACCGCGGCTACCGCGGTCAGCAGCGTCCAGGCCTCGTGCATCCCGAACACCTCGCCCTCCGGCGACTTGTACAGGAAGTGGTCGGCCAGCCAGACCGCGTCCAGCCCGTTCCGGTCGGCCGCCTCGGCGACCGCGCGGACGTCCTTCCACCCCGGCATCGAGCCGCCGGGCCCGTCGCCGGCACCGAGCGGGAGCACCACACCGATCTTCATGCGGTCAACCTATCCGCCGGGTGCGCGTCCCGACCGCTGGTTCTCCTTGATCGAACCGGGCCGATTCCGAGACCCCACGGTGGTGTGTCCGAGACGTCACGGGGTACGAGGGAAGTCGCCCGGGTGCGCGGTTACCGGTGAGGAGCGGGCTGTCCCGAAAGGTGATGACGATGACTGCTCCCGCGCTGCCGGGAATCAGGGATCGCCGACCGGAGGCGTTCGATCCGCGGACCATCCTCGGCCTCGGTCTGCCCGCACACGTGCTCATCCACCGCGGCGACGACTGGACGCCGGCCTGGCTGATCGGCCGGCCGCACTGCGCGAACGGCTGGGTGGCCCTGGTTCAGTACGTCGACGCCGACGGCCGCGAGCAGACCTTCCGGCTGCCCGCCGACCAGGTCGCTGTCCTTCCGCCCACGGGCCGGCACCACTGAGCCGGCCGGCCGTGCAGGTCGCCGGGCAGGAAGCCCGCGCCCGGCGCGATGGGGTCTTCGCGAGCGGCCGCAACACGTCGACCGCGGCGCTTCGGATGCGGACAACGTACGCATCCCGGTGGATCATGGCGATATGAGGCCGTACCCGGATCGGGCGGCTGCGGGCCGGGCTCTGGCCGACGAGCTCGGCGAGGTCGCCGGATCGGTTCTCGTGCTCGGGCTGGCGCGCGGCGGGGTTCCCGTCGCGGCGCCGGTCGCGGACGCCCTCGGCGCGAAGCTGGACGTGCTGATCGTCCGCAAGCTCGGCCTGCCCCAGCAGCCGGAGCTGGCGATGGGTGCGATCGCCGGCGTCGGCGGCGAGACCCAGACGGTCCGCAACGAAGCGGTACTCGCGGAGGCCGGTGAGCACGCGCTGGCCGACGTACTCGAGGAGGAGACGCGGGAGCTGCGTCGACGCGAGCAGGCGTACCGCGGCGACCGGCCCGCGATCGACGTCCGCGGGCGGGTGGTGATCCTGGTCGACGACGGCCTGGCCACCGGCTCGACGATGCGCGCCGCAGTGGCCGCGGTACGGCGACAGCGGCCGGCACGCGTGATCGTCGCCGTACCGGTCGGTGGATCGGACGGCTGCCGGCGGCTCGCCCAGGTCGCCGACGAGGTCGTCTGCGTGTGGAGGCCGCTGTACTACACCGCGGTCGGTCAGGCCTACCGCGACTTCTCGCCGGTGGAGGACGACGAGGTACGGCGGATCCTCGCCGAGCGACCGTGATCACGGCACAGCGCGGCGCCCCGGCCGGTGGGCCGGGGCGCCGCGCTGTCGTCCGGTCTGCTGGCTTCCGACTCAGCAGCCGACGTCAGGTCAGCCGAGCCGCGTCCGCAGGTTGTCGAGCTCGACCTTCAGCGAGGCCGGAACCTTGTCACCGAGCTTGTCGAACCACTCCTCGATCAGCGGCAGCTCGGCCCTCCACTCGTCCGCGTCGACCTTGAGCGCGATCTCGAGCTCGTCGGCGGTCAGGTCCAGACCCGACACGTCCAGCGCCGCAGGCGTGGGCACCCGGCCGATCGGGGTCTCGACCGCGTCGGCCTGGCCCTCGATCCGCTCGATCACCCACTTCAGCACCCGGCTGTTCTCGCTGAAGCCCGGCCAGACGAACTTGCCCGCCGCGTCCTTGCGGAACCAGTTCACGTAGAAGATCCGCGGCAGCTTCGACGCGTCGTGCTCCTTGCCGACGGTCAGCCAGTGGTCGAAGTAGTCACCGGCGTTGTAGCCGAGGAACGGCAGCATCGCCATCGGGTCGCGCCGGACCACGCCGACCTCGCCGACCGCGGCCGCGGTGGTCTCCGACGACAGCGTCGCCCCCATGAACACCCCGTGGGCCCAGTCCCGCGACTCGGTCACCAGCGGCACCGTGGTGGCCCGCCGGCCACCGAAGATGATCGCCGAGATCGGCACGCCGTTCGGGTCGTCGTACTCGTCGGCGATGATCGGGCACTGCTTGATCGGCGTGCAGAACCGGCTGTTCGGGTGGCTGGACAGCTCGCCGGACTCCGGCGTCCAGTCCCTGCCCTTCCAGTCGGTCAGGTGGTTCGGCGGCGTCTGCGAGTAGCCCTCCCACCAGACGTCGCCGTCGTCCGTGAGCGCCACGTTGGTGAAGACCGAGTTGCCCTTCTCGATCGTGCGCATCGCGTTCGGGTTCGTCTTCCAGCCTGTACCCGGGGCAACGCCGAACAGCCCGAACTCGGGGTTCACGGCGTACAGCCGGCCGTCCGCACCGAACCGCATCCAGGCGATGTCGTCGCCGAGCGTCTCGACCTCCCAGCCCTCCAGGGTCGGGTCGAGCATCGCCAGGTTGGTCTTGCCGCAGGCGCTCGGGAACGCGGCCGCGACGTAGTGGACCTTCTTCTCCGGCGAGATCAGCTTCAGGATCAGCATGTGCTCGGCGAGCCAGCCCTCGTCCCGGGCCATCGCCGACGCGATCCGCAGCGAGTAGCACTTCTTGCCGAGCAGCGAGTTGCCGCCGTACCCGGAACCGTACGACCAGATCGCCCGCTCCTCCGGGAACTGGACGATGTACTTCTCGTCGTTGCACGGCCACGGCACGTCCTGCTGCCCGGCGTCCAGCGGCGCCCCCACCGAGTGCAGGCAGGGGACGTACGGCGCGTCCGTGCCCATCCTGCTCAGCACCTCGGCGCCGGTGCGGGCCATGATCCGCATCGACAGCACGACGTACGCCGAGTCGGTGATCTCGACGCCGAACATCGGCTTCTCGGCGGTCAGCGGGCCCATGCAGAACGGGACGACGTACATCGTCCGGCCACGCATCGAGCCGCGGTACAGCTCGGTCATCAGGGCCTTCATCCGGGCCGGGTCCATCCAGTTGTTGGTCGGACCCGCGTCCTCCTCGTCCACCGAGCAGATGAACGTCCGCTGCTCGACCCGCGCCACGTCCGAGGGGTCGGTCCGAACCCAGAACGAGTTCGGCTTCATCTCCTCGTTCAGCCGCACCATCGTGCCGGCCGCGATCAGCTCCTCGGTGAGCTTCGCGTACTCCTCGTCCGAGCCGTCCATCCAGTGGATCCGGTCGGGCCGGGTGAGGGCGGCGACCTCGGCGACCCACGCCAGCAGGCCGGCGTGCGTGGTCGGGGCGTCACCCAGGTCGTAGGCCTCGGCGTTGAGGGGCTCCGGCTCGGCGGTGGCCTCGGCGTCGGTATGGGTCGGGCTGGCGGTAGTCGTCATCGGCGGCTCATTCCCTCTCGGCTGTCGGGCCCGGCGACCGCCCCAGCCCCTCGGCGCTGAGGGGAGGTACGGCTCCGGCCGCCGGGGTCTCCGGCGGTTCGATCCAGCTGGCTGGCGGTGTCATCGCTCGCAGACCAGTGCGTCCAGTGGACGTATACCAGTGTGCAAGTGGTACTAACCGTACGCGACTCGACCGCGTGGTGAGAACCGCCAGCACGTGAGCCCGATCACAAAGTCCGGCGGACAATCGTTTTCCGGTGAATCTTGTGAAAAAGAGAACGGCCCTGCGCTGTTCGCGCGGGCCGTCACCGAAGATCTTCCGGCGGATCAGCCGGTCTGCCGCCAGATGTCGTTGACGATCTGCTGGACGGCCTTGTCCTCACCGGTCGCGCCCTTGGCCGCGACGCCGACCAGCCACCAGCGGCCGCCGCTCAGGAACACGTGCGACATCGTCAGGGTGTACGCCTTCGCCTTCTGCTCCGACCGCTGCTCGGCGAACCAGGTCCGGGCGTCCTTGGCCGCGGTGGGTGCGGGTGCGTTGAACGCCTTCGTCCACGCCGCGTCGACCGTGGCCCGGCCGGCCAGGCACGCGGCCAGGTCATCGCACTGATGCAACGCGATGCGAGCCTGAAGGGTCGCCCTGGGCCGGTACTCCGGTGTCTTCGTGACCACCTGGCGGTAGACCGCCGTACTCGACTCGCCGAGCGAGGTGAGCTCCGGCGGTTGCGGCCAGCCGAACGCGAACGGGAAGCCTGCGTTGACGATCGGCTGGACGTCGGTGCCGGCGGGGAACGTCGCGCCCACCACGCCCGGGGCGCCGTCCGGTTCCTTGTACTCGGCGGTCGTGATCCGCTCGATGCCGGGCAGCAGGGCGGGCGACGGGAACGGCGGTGGGCTGACCGCGGCCGGGACGGCCTCGGCCGGCTCGTCCTTGACGGAACTGCCGATCGCGGAACCGATCGAGTAGGTGACGGAGAAGACGACGAGCACGCCGAGGGTCGAGACGACGTAGATCCAGCCACCGATCTTGTGGCGGTACTCCCGGGCGAGCGCGACCTTGGACCGCTGTGGCCGGGCTACCTGCGTGGGCGGCTGCTGGACTGCGGTGGGGTGCGTCGGCTGCGGCTGCTCGGTCGTTGACTTCGGCTCGGCGTACGACGGGAACTCCGAGTCCTCGGGCGGCCTGGCGCCGTACTGACTGAGTTCGGAGCGGACGGCCTGCAGTGCGTCCTCGTCGTTGCCGAGGATGCCGTCGAGCGGGTCGATCAGCCGCTCGGCCCCGGTTTGGCCGGAGACGAGCTGGGTGATCGCGTACGGGCGCCCGGCGGTGAAGTTCGCCGCCCACAGCGGCGTCTCCTGCTGACCCGGCTCGAGCGCGGCACCCCGCCCGGCCCGGACGAGCCGGTCACGCACCACCTCGTCGCGTGCACCGGCATCGCTCAGGACGAGCGCGACGACCGCCATGCCGGTGAAACTGCGGCCGCGCCACAGCTCGGCGAGCGGGTGGGTCAGCAGTCGGTGGTCGAACTGGTAGCCGGGGATCTGCGGCGAACTGTTCACTTCGTCTCCCAGATCGCGCGATCCGCCAGCACCAGCGCCGCCTGCTCGGCGACCTTCCGCTCGATCGGGCCGGCCGCGTAGACCACGTGGACCACGATGTCGCCCCGCCGTACCAGGGCGTTGACCGACCACGACTCACCGCCGATCCCCCGGGCGGTACCGCTCAGCTTCGTCGAATAGGTGCGATTGGCAACGGTCTCCAGCGGACTCCGGTCCCACGTCCACTTCGCGTGCTGCGGCGGCGTGAGCGGCGCCTTCCCGGCCCCGATGTCGCGCCCGCCGTACGGCGTGACCGTCACGTTCAACGCGACGCTCGCGAACGTCCGGCGACTGGACACGGCCTGCACCGAACACGTCACCGTCGACGTCCCCACCTGTGTCAGCGTGACCGGACCCTTCGATGCTTCCGGCAACAGACTCCGCACGTCACCCAGCCGTTCGCATAGGTCAGCCGGCAGCGACCGGGCCGCCAGGATGTCCTCCGGCTGCACCGGGTCACCGAGCGCGAACCCGATCGCCGCCCCCGCAACCGCGGCCACCCCACAAGCAACCGCCGTACCCCGAACCAACCGACTCACCATCCCGCGACCCTAACCACGCAAAGGTCCTCCC
>NZ_SMKR01000215.1 GCF_004348725.1 Kribbella turkmenica | reverse complement strand
GGTTCCGGTGGATGAGCCGGGGGACGGGCGGTTGGCGGATTATGTGCGGCTCCGGGAGGTCAGTCTGCGGCGGCTGATCGAGGAGGAGCACGGGCTGTTCATCGCCGAGGGCGACAAAGTCATCCGGCGAGCCGCGGAGGCCGGGTACGAACCACGGTCGTTCCTGCTCGCCCCGCGCTGGCTCGATTCGCTCGAGGACGTGTTCGCGAAGTGGCCGGAGGCCCCGGTGTACGTCGTCTCGGAGGAACTCGCCGAGCGAGTCACCGGTTTCCACGTGCACCGCGGCGCGCTGGCGTCGTACAAGCGTCGGCCGGCCGTCCCGCTGACCGAGTTGCTCGACCGGGACGTCCGGCGGATCGCGATCTTCGACGACATCGTCGACCACACCAACGTCGGCGCCGGGTTCCGCGCGGCCGCGGCAATGGGCGTCGAGCTGGTCCTGGTCACGCCGACGTGCGCCGATCCGCTGTACCGGCGCTCGATCAAGGTGTCGATGGGGACCGTCTTCCAGGTGCCGTGGACGCGGCTGACCTCCTGGCCGGGTGATCTCGAAACCCTCCGGCAGCGAGGTTTCGTCGCGGCGGCGTTCGCGCTCACCGACGACTCGATCACGCTCGACGAACTCACCGCACGACAGGACGATCGGCTGGCGCTGCTCTTCGGCACCGAAGGGCACGGCCTCAAACCGCACGTGCTCGACCAGGCAGACCTGACCGTCCGCATCCCGATGGCCGGTGGTGTGGACTCCCTCAACGTGGCGTCCTCGGCGGCGGTCGCCTTCTACGCGACACGTCGGTAAAGCGGTGGACGCGGATGATGTGATGGGGGCATGCCGAAGGTAGTACTCGTCACCGGGATGCAGGCCGCAGGGAAGTCGACGATCGCGCCGCTGCTGGCCGGTCGCCTGGGTCCGCCCGCGGCCACGCTCGACGGCGACGTGTTCTACCACGGCGTCGTGGCCGGCGGCGCCGACATGACACCCGATCCGTCACCCGAGGCCGTGCGCCAACTGCAACTGCGCTACGACGCCTCCGCGCTGATCGCCCAGCACTACGCCGACGCCGGCTTCGACTTCGTCTGCAGCGACAACATCTTCGAGGACGACGTCGAGCGCTGGTTCGCCAGGCTCCACGGCGTCGATCCGTACCTGGTGATGCTCACGCCGTCCGTCGAGTCGGTGGTCGAGCGCGAGCTCGGCCGCGGAGGCGGCAACGCGTACCGCGACTGGCAGGGCTCGGCCGGCGGGCTGATCGACGCCGTCCGAGCCTTCCAGACGTACGTCGACAACACGCCACGCCGAGGTCTGTGGCTCGACACGACCAGCCTGACCCCGGAGGAGTCGGTCGAGGCGATCCTCGCCGATCTGCCGAAGGCACGCTGGTAACTCACGCCGGACGAACGGCCCGAACCGCGCGACCAGCCCGGCGGCGCCTACCGGGGCGACCAGGCCCGACCGGGGCGATCCTGGCCTACCGGGGCGATCCCGGCCCTTCCCGGAACCAGACGACCTCAGGTCGCCGGGGTCTCCTCGTGGTGGTCCTCGTGCTCGACCATCGGGGAGACCGGCCAGTCCGACGGGTAGTCCGGGGCCAGATCCTCGGCCTCGGCGAAGAGGCGCTTGCGGTACTTGCGGGAGAGCCGGTCGCCGAACACCGTGCCCTGGGTGTGGTCGGTCTCGTGCTGCAGGCAGCGGGCCAGCAGGCCGGTGCCCTCGAACACGACCGGCTCGCCGTGCTGGTCGACCCCGGTGACCCGGGCGAAGTCGGGACGCGCGCACTTGGTGAACGCGCCCGGCAGGGACAGGCAGCCCTCGTCGCCCTCGTCGAGGCGGCGGTCCTTGCCCTCCGGCAGCTCGATCACCGGGTTGCAGACGACGCCCTGGACCCGGTTGCCGTCCTTGTCCGGGCAGTCGAACACGAACACCTGCAGGTCCACGCCGACCTGGTTCGCTGCCAGGCCGACACCTTCGGCCGCGTTCATCGTCGCGACCATGTCGGCGACCAGCGTCTGCAACGCGCCGCCGAAGTCCGTCACGGGCTGATTGAGCCGGTGCATGACGTCCGCACCCCATCGGGTGATGGGCCGCACCGAACCGTTCGCAGGCAACGTAGACATGCCGGGAATCCTAGCTGTCCCGCGGAAGCCCGCGGCCGGGTGGCTGCCGCCACCCGGCCGCCGGGTTCTACTCGCCGTTCACCTCGTCGCGCCACGCGACCCAGTCGCGCAGGAGTCCGAGGTCGTAGTCCGGGCCCGACGAGGAGACGGTGAACAGCCGGGTGCCGACGTCGAGCATCGACTTGCCGATGTCCTCGGGCGACTTGTTGCCCACGCCGGCCGACCGCTCGATCTCGCCCGGGTCGCGGCCGATCGTCCGGCAGTGCTCGTCGAGGACGGCGTGCTTGTGCGCGATCGTCTCGGCGTCGCCGAAGCCGTGCCAGATGTTCGCGTGCTGGGCGACCAGTTTCAGCGTCTTCTTCTCGCCGCCGCCGCCGATCAGCACCGGGATGTCCCGGGTCGGCCGCGGGTTGAGCCTGGCCCAGCGCCGCTCGATCCGCGGCAGCGCCTCGCCGAGCGCGTCCAGCCGGCCGCCCGCCGTACCGAACTCGTAGCCGTACTCGTCGTAGTCCTTCTCGAACCAGCCGGACCCGATGCCGAAGATGAGCCGGCCGTCGCTGATGTGGTCGACCGTGCGGGCCATGTCGGCGAGCAGGTCGGGGTTGCGGTAGGAGTTGCAGGTGACCAGCGCGCCGAACTCGATCCGCTCGGTCGCCTCCGCCCAGGCCGCCAGCATGGTCCAGCACTCGAAGTGCAGGCCCTCGGGCTCACCCGACAGCGGGTAGAAGTGGTCCCAATTGAACGCCACGTCGACGCCGATCTCCTCGGCCGCGGCCACGGTCCGCCGGATGTCGGCGTACTGGGCGTGCTGGGGCTGGACCTGGAGGCCGATCCGCACCGGGAAGGCGGCGTACGGACGGTCGGTGGACTCGAAGTCTGTCATGGTGGAGATCCTATCCGGCGTTGCGGAGGACCCTCCGGATCAGCCCGGTATACGAACACCCTGGGGGTACGACGCGATGCCTGACGACGCGGAGATCGACGAGTTCGCCCGGTTGTTCACCGGGTTCCTGGAGCGGATGCAGCAGCGCCGGGCCGGTGGTGACCGGGAGAGCCTGCGGGACCGCCTGCGCGACCATCTCGGGGTCGAGCCCGAGCAGGTCCCGGTGGTCTCGGCGAACTTCCCGTCGTACGACCTGCCGAACGTGCAGCTCGCGGTCGAGGCGTGGTTCGACTCCCACGAGCTGCTGGGGCTCGCCGGGTCGAACCGCGGTCACCACTCGCTCGGTGAGCTCCTGGAGCTCGCGCAGTACGACCGATTCGGCATCGGGGCGGTCGACTACCAGCGGCTGCCGATCGACGTCGGCGAGGAGATGGACTGCGTCGCGTTCGGGTTCTACCTAGGTGTCCGCGGCGAGGGCCGGTACGTCGCCCTGCTGCGGGCGGCGAATCCGCAGTACGGGCGGATGCGGGTCGATCTGGAGGTGCTGGCGACCGAGGCGGCCGACAGCCTCCTCGACGCGTTGCCGGAGCTGATCCGCGAGCACAACATCTTCCGCGGGAAGGTGGTGTCGTTCGAGGGCCACGAGTTCGGGCAGGGCGTGGGCCCGTTCCGGCTGCATCCACGGCCGGGCATCACCCGTGCGGACGTCGTGCTGCCGGACGGGGTGCTGGAGCGGGTCGAGCGCGAGGTGATCGGGATCGCCGACCACCGGCAGACGTTGCTCGCCGCCGGCCAGCACCTGCGTCGCGGTGTGCTGCTCTACGGTCCACCGGGCACGGGCAAGACGCACACGGTGCGGTACCTGCTGTCGCGGCTGCCGTCGTTCACTGTCGTACTGCTCGCCGGGACGAGCATCGGGTTCATCTCGCAGGCGTGTGCGCTGGCGCGGTTGCTGCAGCCGGCGCTGGTGGTGCTGGAGGACTGCGACCTGGTTGCCGAGGCCCGCGACTTCTCGCACGGCATGGAGAACCCGCTGCTGTTCCAGGTGCTCAACGAGATGGACGGCCTGGCGGAGGACGCCGACGTCGCGTTCCTGCTGACCACGAACCGGGCGGACCTGCTGGAGCCGGCGCTGATGCAGCGCCCCGGCCGGGTCGACCTGGCCGTCGAGGTGCCGCTGCCGGACGCCGAAGGCCGAGCCCGCCTGCTCAACCTCTACGGCCCGGGCCTCGACCTGCGACCGGCCGTGGTCGGCGAGCTCGTCGCCCAGACGGAAGGTACGACGGCATCGTTCATGAAGGAGCTGGTCCGGCGAACCGTCCTGCTGGCCGCGGAAGCAGGCACGCCACCGGATGCCGACCATCTGCGCACAGCCGTCGCCGAACTGCTCTCCTCCCGCGACACCCTGACCCGCCGCCTCCTCGGCGCCACCAACGGAGACGTCCCCGACTACACACCCCCACCGCCCGCGACGCCCGGCATCTACCCGGGATAGGCGAAGTACGCTGCCATCCGTCGGAGCATCGCCGCGACGCCTGCCCTGAGGGTGCTCTCGTGATCGGCCGGCGCGCCTGTGCTCTCGTACTCGAGGTGCGTGCGGCCGTCGACCTCGTCCAACCGCACGGTCACGACCTCGGGATCGTCGACATGCAGGACCACCGAACGCGGTAGGTCGATCTCGCCGAAGCGCACGCTGAACGGCACTTCCGCGCCGTCGGGACCGACGAAGACCGCCGAGATCAGACCGCCCGGGCGGGCGTCGACCGAAACGCGGTCGGACGGCGTGCCGAAACCTTCCGCGACGAACCACGCCGCGAACGCCTCCGGCTCGGTGAAGGCGCGAGCCACCTCCGACGGCGGCGCTTCGATGACCTGGGTGAGCGTGAACATGACCGGACCTCCTGCTGGGATCAACCTGACTCGGGCACTGTCGCGCACTGCGTTTACGGTTTCTTTCCGCTCCGGCGCTAGGGTCGGCGGATGAAGTCGAGGATTGCTCCGGTCCGGTGGACGCCTCCGGCGGCGGGACCGCGCCGGGAGCCGGCGAAGATCGAGGTCGAGACGGTCGCGCTGCCGGGGCACGGCCCCGAGGACACGCTGATCGACGCGGACGGCAGCGTGCTCACGGGGTTGTACGACGGGCGCATCCTGCGCGTCAGCGCGGACGGGGAGACGATCACGACGCTGGCCGACACCGGCGGCCGCCCGCTCGGGCTGGAGTGGCTGCCGGACGGCAAGGTGCTCGTCTGTGACGCCCACCGCGGGCTGCTGACGCTCGACCGGGACGGCCGGATCGCGACGTTGCTGTCCGAGGTCGACGGCCGGCCGATGAAGTTCTGCAACAACGCGGACGTGACGCCCGACGGGACGATCTACTTCACCGACTCGTCCACGCGGTTCGGCGTCGACGAGTGGATGGCGGACCTGCTCGAGCACTCGACGACCGGCAGCGTGTACCGGCTGAGCCCCGACGGCGAGCTCACCCGGTTGGCCACCGGCCGGGCGTTCCCGAACGGCGTGGCGCTCAGCGGCGACCGCCGTACGCTGTTCTGGGCCGAGTCGGGGACGTACGGGCTCTGGAAGCTCGACCTCACCACGGACGGCGCGGAGCCCGAGCCGGCGGCCGCGATCCCCGGGCTGCCGGACAACATCGCGCGCGGTTCGGACGGCCTGACCTGGGTGACGATCGGCTCACCGCGGAACGCCCTGCTGGACTTCCTGCTGCCGAAGCAGCCGTTCCTGCGGACGATTGTGTGGAACCTGCCGGAGGCGCTGAAGCCGAAAGCCGCCGACGTCATCGAGATCCAGGCTTACGACGACAACGGCACGCTGGTCCACGATCTCCGCGGTCGCCACCCCGCGTTCCGCATGCCCACCGGTGTCCGCGAGCGCGACGGCCGCGTCTGGCTGGGCAGCATCGGCACGAACGCCCTGGCCACCTTCCCGACGCCGGCCCGGTGACGCTCGCGTCGAAGCACCGTGTGAACCACTGGCTACCACGAAACGATGCGTGCGCGCCGCACAGTTCGAGGATGACTTGCAAGGTTCCCTGGCGCCGGGGGTCAGCCGATCTGCAGGCCGAAGACCTGCAGCAAGGTGTAGACGCCCAGCAGTGCGATGGCGACGCTGCTGACCGTCAGCAGGACGGCGAAAGACTTCGTGCCGTAGAGCCTCGGATCGGTCTCGGCGCGACGTAGGTACAGCACCGCGATGACGACCGCGACGAGGAACACACCCGTCATGACGCCGCCGATCTGCACCATGATCACCGGTGACTGGATCGTCAGGTAGGCAGTACCCCAAAGGATCGGCAGTGCGACGGTGAAGATGCGGATCCAGCGCAGCCGGGCGACCGGGTCCTGCCAGTCGAACAAGCCAAGGGTGGCCAGCACGTTACTGTACATCCGCGACCAGCTCGGGATCGACGCCCACATCGTCGACCCGAGAACGGCGATCGCGCCGATGAGGAAGAGGACGTTGGCCCATTCGCCGAGCGTGTCGGTGTAGATCCGCGACAGTGCGGTGATCAGGTCGTTGCCCTTGGGTACGACGCCCTGGGGGTTCAGCACTGCGGCACCCATGATGAAGAACGCGAGCGTGCCGAAAGTGTATATGCACCACGAGATGAAGGCGTCTTTGTACATCACCTTGATCCAGCCGTTGGCCCGGCGGGCCCATGCCTCGCTGCCGTCGTTCGGTCCAGCCCAGCGGGCGTACCCCTTCTCGACGCACCAGTAGGTATAGAAGGTGATCTCGTCCGCACCGACACCGGTGATGCCGAACATCGCGATCGCGGCGCCGAGCGCACCCGCCGGGATCATGAAGGTGAGGCCGCCGGCGATGTCGCTCGCGCCGTAGGCGTAGGGCGTGAAGGGCAGACCGAGAGCGATCAGGATGGTGACCGCTGAAAAGACCACGACGAGGACGACGGCACCGCGCTCGATCAAGCTGTACTTGCTCGAGTAGAGCATGGCGATGCTGACGATCACCAGCACGACTGTCCAGACGGTCAACGACGTCGTGCCCAGCGGCTCCCCGAAGGGCACCAGGATGCTGAGGGCGACCGCGGTGCCGCCGATGATACCGCCGAGTTGAAGCAGCTTCGACAACGCCAGGACGATCCAGAGGACGTTCACCCAGCCGACCCGCCCGAGCCGCGGTGGCACCTTGTTGTATCCGGTGAGGGCAGGTTGACCTGTGGCGATGGTCCAGCGCGCCAGTTCGATCTGCACAGCCACCTTCACCAAGGTACTGAAGATCACCATCCACAGAATCACGAAACCGGCTTGGGCGCCGAGCGTCGTGGTTGCGATGAGCTCCCCGGACCCGACGATCGAGGCGCTGAGGATGAGGCCCGGGCCGAAGTACCTCAGGCTGGCGCGCCAGCCGATCGGGGGCTCCTTGACGCCGTCGGAGGTGAGCGTGTAGGGATCGGTGGCCGAGGGGTCCGTACCTGTGCTCATTCGTGTCCTCGCTTCCCGCCGAACACGGACCGGACACGGGATGCTCACGAACCCGCTTGGCTCGTCCATGGGCGACTGTTCAAGCAACTCATCGGATGTCCGGTAGGCATCATCGTGGCGACGGCGCCAACCGTCAACACTCCGCTTGCTGTGGCCGGCGGACTGTTCGCCCGGTGGTGTGGTTCGGTTCGCCACCGGGCAACAACCCCGCCGGCCACGACGGCGTCAGTCCTGCGGCCGGACCTCGCCCTTCGGGGGTGGTATCTCGCCGCGGGCCTGCGGCGACTCCGGAACGTCGGTGCCGGCCGCGTCGTGGCCGTTGCCGGAGACAACCAACGAGAAGTCGTCACCGTGGTTGCTGACACCTTCGATGACCGCGGCTTCGACCGCCTCCGAGCCGATCGCGTGCCGCAACATCAACGGATCCGTCCGCAGGTCCTTGGCCAGCGCCACCGCGAGCCCGACCATCACCACCGCGAACGGCAGCGCGGCGACGATCGTGATGTTCCGCAGGCCGGTCAATGCTTCGTCACCACCACCGCCGACCAGCAGCATCACCGCCGCCACGGCACCGGTGAGCACGCCCCAGAAGATCACCAGCGGCTTCTTCGGCTCGATCGCCCCGCGCTCCGAGAGCGTGCCCATCACGATCGACGCCGCGTCGGCACCGGACACGAAGAAGATCGCGACCAGGATGACGACCACGATCGTCGTCACCGCGCTCAGCGGGATGTGGTCGAGCACGCCGAACAGCTGTCCTTCGGTGGTCGACTGCCCGGCGATGTCGGTCCCGCCGCGTTGCAGGTCGATCGCCGTACCGCCGAAGACGCAGAACCAGACCAGGCTGACCAGGGACGGCACCAGCAGGACGCCGGTGACGAACTGGCGGATGGTCCGGCCGCGGCTGATCCGGGCGATGAACATGCCGACGAACGGCGTCCACGAGATCCACCAGGCCCAGTAGAAGACCGTCCAGCCGGACAGCCACTTCGCCATCGCGTCGCCGCCGCTGGCCTCGGTCCGCGCGGCCATGTCGGCCAGGTCGCGGAAGTAGTCGCCGATCGCGGTCGGCACCAGGTTGAGGATCAGCACGGTCGGGCCGGCGACGAACACGAAGAACGCCAGGACGACGGCCAGCACCATGTTGATGTTGGACAGCCACTGGATGCCCTTCGCGACCCCGGACACCGCGGACGCGACGAACGCCGCGGTCAGGACCGCGATCACGCCGACCAGCACCGCGTTGCCGGTCCGGTCCAGCCAGCCCAGGATCTGGACGCCGGAGCCGATCTGGAGCGCACCGAGTCCGAGCGACGCGGCCGAGCCGAACAGCGTGGCGAAGATCGCGAGCCCGTCGATGACCTTGCCGATCGGCCCCTCGGTCCGGCGGCCGAGCAGCGGCGCGAACGCGGAGCTGATCAGCTGCGACCGCCCGCGCCGGAAGGTGCCGTAGGCAATGGCTATGCCGACGACCGCGTAGATCGCCCACGGGTGCAGGGTCCAGTGGAACAGCGTGGTCGCCATCGCCGTCTCGAGCGCGGCCGGTGAGCCGGCCTCGACGGTGCCCGGCGGGGGACTGGTGAAGTGGGTCAGCGGTTCGCTGACGCCGTAGAACATCAGGCCGATGCCCATGCCGGCGCTGAACATCATCGCCACCCAGGACACCGTCTTGAACTCGGGCTCCTCGTCGTCGCGCCCGAGCGGGATCCGCCCGTACCGGCTGGCGGCCAGCCAGAGCACGTAGACGACGAAGGCGGAGGCCAGCAGGACGAACAGCCAGCCGGTGTTGGTCTCGACCCAGGTCAGCGCCGAGGTGGACGCCGAGCCGAGTCCGGTGGCGTCGGCGAAGCCCCAGGCGACGAACGCCAGGGCGATGACCGCGGTGACGCCGAAGACGACGCGGTCGAGGCCCGAGCCGCGACTTCGGCTGCCGGGCGGTGGTGGTGCTGCGATCGCAGGGTGTTGTGCATGGTCCGGGTTCGTGTTCGCTGTCGGGCTGTCGGTGTCGATGGCCACAGGTGAATCACGCCTCGCTTCGGCGCGCCTCCGTTTCCGCTGGGTAGGTGTGCTGCCTTACGACCGTGTCGAAGATCGTGGCAAAACGCAACAATCGTGGTTTCGGCCACACCGGTCGGGCCGTGATCCCACCGTACTAACTGCCCGGTGGGGCACTAGGGTGCGGTCATGCGCTTCGGGATCACGATCCTGCCGGAATACCGGTGGAAGGACGCCGCACCGCGGTGGCGGCGGGCGGAGGAGCTCGGTTTCGACCACGCCTGGACCTACGACCACCTGACCTGGAGCGGGCTGCAGGACTCGCCTTGGTACGGGACGACGCCGACGCTGACCGCGGCCGCGCTGGCGACGTCGACGATCAGGCTCGGCAGTTTCGTCATCTCGCCGAACTTCCGGCACCCGCTCGCGCTGACCCGGGACATCCTCGCGCTCGACGACGTGTCCGACGGCCGGTTCCTGTGCGGTCTGGGCTCCGGCGGCGGGATCGACACCACCATCCAGGGCGGCGACGACCTGACCCCGCGGCAGAAGGTGGACCGGTTCACGGAGTTCGTCGTACTGCTCGACAGGCTGCTGACCACCGACGGCGTGGACTTCAAGGGCGAGTACTACGAGACCCGCAACGGCCGGACGGTGCCGGGGTGTGTCCAGCAGCCGCGGGTGCCGTTCGTGATGGCGGCGAACGGGCCGCGCTCACTCGAGCTGGCGACCCGGTACGGCGCCGGCTGGGTGACGACCGGGGTGAAGTCGGCGGACTTCGACACCTGGTTCGCGACGGTGGTCGACCTCAGTCGCCGGCTGGACGACGTCCTCGAAGGCCGGCCGTTCGACCGCTACCTCGCCCTCGACTCGGCCCGCTACTCGCTCAGCAGCGTGGACGCCTTCGAGGACGTGGTCGGCCGCGCCGCCGAACTCGGCTTCACCGACGTGATCACCCACTGGCCACGCAGCGAGGGCGTGTACGCCGGATCCGTCGACGTGCTGGAGACCGTGGCGGCCGAGGTCATTCCCCGTTGGCCCTACCGCGCACCCAGGCCGGGATGACGTACCAGAACAGGGTGAACCAGGCCAGCACGATCGCGGTGACCACGATCGCGACGGTCCGGGACAACACGACGTCGAGCGCCAGCAGGACGCCACCGGCCATCGCGAGGACCAGGAAGACCAGGCCGGCCGAGGCCATGTGACCGGCGATCGGCAGCATCCGGTCGCGCAGCTTCTGCCGGTAGACCAGCCGGTGGAAGGAGACCGGCGCGAGGAAGAGGCCGACGGCCAACGCCGAGGCGACCAGGGTGCCGGCGTACACGTCGTGGGTGAACGTGTCCGCCTCCTGGAACTTGGCCTGGAAGGCGATGCTGAGCAGGAACGCGAACAGGATCTGCGTGCCGGTCTGCGCCAGCCGCAGTTCCTGCAGCAGTTCGTTCCAGTGCCGGTCGAGACGCTGTGCCTCGTCCTCACTGTTGCGGTCGTACCCGGCCTCACTGTCCATCATGGGTTGACGGTACCCGTTCCGGAAACGGCGAAGGGGCCGCGCACCGGTAGGTGCGCGGCCCCTCCACTTCAG
>NZ_SMKR01000214.1 GCF_004348725.1 Kribbella turkmenica | reverse complement strand
AGCATGTACGTCGCGCCGCTGTTGTAGACGAACACCGTGCCCGGCGGGTGCTCGACGTCGAGACCGAGGAAGACCTTCACCATCCGGCGGTCCCGGCTCAGCGCCTCGACGGTGTCCTTCGCGTGCCCGGTCGTCATCGTGAGCAGATGCCGGACCGTCATCGCCGCGAGGTTGTCGGTGATCACCGCCGGCAGCTCGTCGGGCCCGAAGTACGAGATCACCGGGTCGTCCAGCGTCAGCAGCCCGGCGTCGATCGCCAGCCCGATCGCGGTCGAGGTGAAGCTCTTCGACACCGAGAACAGCAGGTGCGGATCGGTCAGCCGGTAGGGCGACCACTCCGCCTCGAGAACCACCTGACCGTGCCGCAGCAGCATCGCGGTCTGGATCTCCGGGCCGGCGGCGTCGAGCGCGGTGACGAAGGCGTCGAGCGCGGCCGTGTTCAATCCCTGGGTTTCTGGGGTACTCCGTGGAAGGCTGCTCACTCCGAGCACGCTATCTCCCCGAACGGACGATTATCAGGTGAGTTCCATCAGACGAGCCGCGGTCATCCTCAACCCGGTGAAGGTTCCGGACGCTGACGACTTCCGCCGTACTGTCGACGCCGCGTTGACCGAGCGCGGGTTCGACGACTCGCTCTGGCTCGAGACGACCGTGGACGACGCCGGGTCGACGATGGCCAAGCGGGCGATCGAGGAAGTGGTCGACCTGGTCGTGGTGGCCGGCGGGGACGGCACCGTGCGCGTCGTCTGCGCGGAGATGGCCCGGAGCGGCATCCCGGTCGCGGTACTGCCCACCGGGACGGGCAACCTGCTGGCCCGCAACCTCGGCATCTCGCTGGATCTCGACAGCGCGCTGACCGAGCTGCTCGACGGCAACGAGCAGCGCATCGACAGCATCGAGGTCGAGGGGGACGAGCTGGAGACCGACCGGTTCGTGGTGATGGCCGGCCTCGGGCTGGACGCGGCGATCATCGCGGACGCACCCGACGAGCTGAAGAAGCGGGTCGGCTGGGCCGCGTACGTCGTGGCGACGCTGAGGAACCTGAACCACCCGTCCGTCCGGGTCGAGATCATCGTGGACGACCAGCCGCCGCTGCGGCGGCGCGCGCGGACCGTGGTGATCGGCAACGTCGGCACCCTGCAGGCGAACGTCCCGCTGCTGCCGGACGCCGAACCGGACGACGGCGTGCTCGACGCCGTCGTGCTGGCGCCGCGCCGGATCAGCCAGTGGCCGCGGCTCGCGCTCAGCCTCGTCGTCAAACCGCTGCGCGAACAACACGTCGAGCGGTTCACCGGCAAGCGGATCCAGGTGACCGCGGCGAAGATGGTACGCCGCCAACTCGACGGCGACACCATCGCCGACGGCCGCACCCTCAGCGCCTCGGTCGACCCCGCCGCACTGATCGTCCGAGTCCCGTGACCTCCGCCCGCCTCGGGGCGGGCGGAGGTCGGCAGGGTCAGGATTGAACCAGTACGGCGACCGTCCGGGCCGGAACCGAGACCGTGCCGGAGGACGGCGTCCAGGTCGTTTGCCTGACCACCGGGTCGGAGCCGGTGGCCTGGGTGGGGGAGAGGCTCAGGTTCGCGCCCGTCAGGCCTGGGACCTGCTGGGTGACGGTCGAAGCGGTGCTGTTGAAGACGACCAGGACACCCTCGAGGGCCGGGTCGACGGCGGCGCCGACAGTGTCGTCGATGCGCATGGTGATCACGCCGGGGGTCGCGCCGCTCAGCGGGAAGGTGAGTTTCGCGTGGATCAGGTCGGCCGACCCGAGGCGGAACAGCGGCGTGGAGAAGCGGAGTTTCAGCAGGTCCTGAGCGGCGGCCGTCGCCGTGGCCACGTCGGCCGCGGTCGGCTTCAGGGCCGGGTCGGCCAGCAGCGGCTTCATGAACGGCCACTTCGCCTCGTTGTCCGGCCTGGGCGGCAGACCGTGGCCGAAGCCGTTGTCCGCGCCGGTCCAGTCGAGGGTGTTGAACCAGTCGCCGGAGTCGTACGAGTTCCGGTCCAGCGACTTGCTCCGCAGCAGGTCGGCGCCCGCGTGCCAGAACGACGGGGTCTGCGCCAGCGCGGTCGTCGCCAGCGACACCGTGTTCATCCGGACCCGGTCGGCCATGGTGAGCGACGTCGGCAGCTTGTACGTCAGGGCGTCCCACAGCGTCTCGTTGTCGTGCGCGTCGACGTACGTGACAACCTCGTTCGGTTGGTCGGCGTACCCGGCCGGTGAGCCGTTGTAGTCGACGGCGTCACCGCGGACCACTGTGCCGGTCTCGGCCGAGCGGAACGAGAAGTTCCTGAGGTTCGCCGCCAGTCCCAGCTGGATCAGGTCGGTGTCGTGGGCGAGGCGCTTGGCCCGGTCGGCGTCCGAACCGTTGACCGGGTCGCCGTTCGGGTCGCTGGCGGCGCCGGAGCCGAAGCCCTGGATCCGCGGGTTCTCGTCGAACGGGCCGCCGCCGCGGACGCCGTCGCGGAGCCGGTCGGAGAACGTGCCGATGCCGGTGCCGCCGAGGTTGCCCTGCCGGGCCTGGACGAACCGCGCGTCGTTCGCGACCTCGCCGAAGTTCCAGCCCTCGCCGTACACGTAGACCTGCTTGCCGTCGACACCGTCCTTGGCCAGGGTGAGCTTGTCGAGCGCGGCCCGGACCTTGAGCATGTTGGCCTTGCTGTGGTGGCCCATCAGGTCGAAGCGGAAGCCGTCGACCCGGTAGTTCTTCGCCCAGCTGACAGTGCCGTCGACCATGATCTTCTCGGCCATCGCGTGCTCGGTGGCGATGTTGCTGCAGCAGGTCGAGGTCTCTACGCCGCCGGTCACGTTCAGCCGCTGGTAGTAGCCCGGCACGATCTTGTCCACGACCGAGGTCGGCGCCTGTCCGGCGGACGGCGTGTGGTTGAAGACCTGGTCCAGGACGACGCGCAGCCCGGACCTGTGCAGGCTGCCGACCATCGTGCGGAACTCGGCCACCCGGGCGAGGCCGTCCCGCTGGGTCGCGTACGAGCCCTCCGGCGCGAGCCAGTGGAACGGATCGTAGCCCCAGTTGAAACCGTCCTTCGCCGCGACCGCGGTCACGCAGGCCTGCTGCTGCTCGGAGTCCGGTGGGAAGGACTTGAGGTCACAGGCCGGCGTCTGCTGACCGGCCTCCGGGATCGACGCGATGTCGAACGTCGGCAGCAGGTGGACCGTGTTCAGCCCGGCTGCCGCGAGCGACCGCAAGTGCTTGGTGCCGTTGCCCTCGTCGGCGAAGGCGAGGTACGTGCCGCGGTGGGCGGCCGGCACGGTGGTGTCGTTGACGGAGAAGTCGCGGACGTGCAGTTCGTAGATCGTCGAGTCCACGGACCGGGCCAGCTTCGGCGACGGCGTCTTCGACCACAGCGCCGGCATGCCCGCCGGATCGTCGAGGTCGACCGCGACCGAGTGGGCCGAATCGGTGGTGAGGGCGACCGAGTACGGGTCGGTGACGATGTTCGTCTCGATCTTGCCCGTGGACGGTGCGAACACGGTCACCTGGTAACGGTACGGCGCGTTCTTCCACGACCGTGGTCCGCTCGCTGACCAGGAGCCGTCGTTGTCACGCCGCATGGCGATTGTCTGCGATCCGACAATCAGGCCGACCTTTTGCGCGGTCGGCGCCCACAGCGTGAACCGGGGCGATCCGCCGTGCCAGGTCACGCCGTACGAGCGTTTCGTCGCCGACCCGCCGTACAGGTCGTCGAGCACGCCCGGGATCTGCACCCCGGTGGCGTCGAGCAACCGCCCGGCGTCGTCGTACTGCGCCAGCCCGAGTTGCCCGGTCAGGATCTTCCGGGCGTCGGCCTTGCCGAGTCTGAGCGCGGTGTAGTCCTTCAACGCCGGGAACTTGGCGAGCACCGACGGTGGCAGACCGTCGGGTTCGTAGCGCAGGCCGGTCGACGCGCCGCCGATGTCGTCCGCGTCGATCGTCAGCGAGGCGTCGTGCGACCAGTGCAGCCGCCAGCGGAACCGCTCCGGATGGGCGACCGCGGGGACGGCGAGCAGGTCCTTGCTGACCCAGTAGGCCTTGGCCTTGCTGAGGTCCGGCTGGGCGCCCGGTGTGGACGTCGTGACGGTCAGCACGTGGGTCGCGATGGCGTAGGAGAAGGTGACGACCAGGCCGTCGGCCGGCACGGTGATCGGAATATTGTTGGCCGGGTAGCTCTCGTCCCAGGACAGGTTGTGCGCGACCTTGGCCTCATAGCTGCCCGCTCCGATCTCGGTCGTCGACCACGTGTACGTCCCGTCGCCGTCCTGGTCCGTCAGCCATGGGCGCATGCAGGCCGGGTCCCAGTCGGCCGCACAGCCCAGCTCCGACTGGAAGGAGCCGGGCACGGTGATGAGCGGCCCCTCGGCACTCGACGTGACGTAGTGGCGCCCGTGTTCGTAGTAGAAAGTGATCGGTCCGCTCGGCCCGGTGTAGGAGATGTTGGCGCCGTTCTGGTTGCCGCCGGCACCGTAGTTCTCGTCCCAGGTCTTGTTGATCGCCGCCTTGTAGGCGTGCTCGCCGGAGAGCCCGGTGTAGGTGCCCTTCCAGACCTTGTCCTCCTGGTCGAGCGTCAGCTGGGCCTGGTCGCAGTCCGGCGACCAGTCGGCCGCGCAGCCCATCTCGGTGTTGTGGTCGCCGGGCACGCTGACGTTGGCCGGCTGGACGACCGGGCCCCCGCCGCCTCCGCCGCCACCGGGCTTCGGTGCGTCGCCGACCACGCCGTACGAGCCCGACACCGAGTAGTTGCCGGACACATCCTTCAGCACGGCGCGGTACTCGAGCAGCGTCCCCTTGGGCAGGCTGGACACGTCCTGGAAGACCCTGTACGGCGCGTTGTCGTCGGACCCGAGTCGCTGCCAGCCCGTCGTACCCACCGGGCGGTAGCCGAAGGTCACGGTGACCGGGGTGTTCGCTGGCACCTCCGCACCGATCTCGGCCCGCCCGCCGACGGTCGCACCGAGCTCAGGCGAGCTCAGGTACACCGCCGGCGCCTTGGCCAGGCGCGGAACCTTGCTGATCGCCTGGTACACGGTCACCGACAGCGGTGCCTGGCTGAGCGCCACGCGGCCCTCGCGGTCGGTCTTGACCATCTTCGACCCGCCGTACACCGGCCTGAACCAGGTGTTGGACCCGTACGTCGGGATCGTTGCCGACTTTGCGGTCGTCGCATTGTTGGCGATCACCAGGTACTCGACGTTGTCCTGACCCAGCCGGCTGAACGCGTACAGGCCGCCGGAGTTCGAGGAGTACCGGTGGATCTGGCGACCGTCGGCCAGCGCCGGGTACTTCGCCCGCAGCTTCTGCAGGCCCGCGATGTGCTGGTACATCGGTGCGTCGACGTCGTACCGGTCCTGGCTGCCGATCGTCGTCGTACCGGTGCCGTCGACGATCTCGTCGTCCTTGTAGTCGGTGGTCTGGGTCGCGAACATGTCCTGCCGCGCGTCCTTGTCACCACCGGCGCCGGTGAAGCCCTGCTCGTCGCCGTAGTAGACGACCGGCTGGCCGCGGGTGAGGAACATCAGCGAGTGCGCCAGCTTGTCCCGGGCCAGCAGTTCCTGTCCGGCCGCGCCGCTCTGCTTGAGGAACGTGCCGACCCGGCCCATGTCGTGGTTGCCGAGGAACGTCGGCAGTTGGTACGCGTTCGAGTCGGTGTCGGTGTAGTAGTCGTCGTTCGCGTAGAAGTCGCGCAGCTTCGTGCTCGGGTCACCCTTGGCGAACGCGACCGCGTTCTGCTGGAAGCCGAAGTCGAGCGTCGCCTGCAGCGCGCCCTGCGTGGTGTACGTCGACATGAACCTCGGGTCGGCGTCGAACACCTCGCCGAACATGAAGAAGTCCTTCGACCCGGCGTTCCGGGCGGCGGCCAGGACCTGCGGGGAGAACTTCTGCCAGAACTCCATGTTGACGTGCTTGACGGTGTCGATCCGGAACCCGTCGATGCCGAACTCGGCCCATGTCTTGTAGACGTCGATCATCCCGTCCCGCACCCGCGGCTGCTCGGTGAACAGGTCGTCCAGGCCGACGAAGTCGCCGTACTCCGAGGACTCGCCGGCGAAGGTGGAGTCGCCGCGGTTGTGGTACAGCGTCGGGTCGTTCAGCCAGGCCGGCACCTTCACGGTCTCGTCGGCGGGCGTCCGGAACACCGGGACGTTCGGGAACGACGTGTTCCGGTCCATCGGCGGGAAGGTGTCGCCGGCGGCGTACTGCTTGTCGTCGAACACGTTGCCGGCCGCGTCCTTGTACGGCGACGTCGACTTCGGGATGTAGCCGTACTGACCGGACTGGTACGCGATCACGTCCGCGGTGTGGTTGGTGATGATGTCGAAGAAGACCTTCATCCCCTTGCCGTGCGCCAGGCTGATCAGCTTCTTCATGTCCGCGTTCGTGCCCAGGTGCGGGTCGATCTGGGTGAAGTCGGTGATCCAGTAGCCGTGGTATCCGGCGCTCACGTCGGCGCCGGCACCCTGCACCGGCCGGTTCTTGAACGACGGCGTCAGCCAGATGGACGTCGTACCGAGCGACTTGATGTAGTCGAGCTTCTGAATCACCCCGGTCAGGTCACCGCCGTGGTAGAAGCCCTTGTCGGTCGGGTCGAGGCCGGTGGCCAGCCGGTCGCCGGCCAGTCCGCCGGCGTCGTTGGACGGGTCGCCGTTCGCGAACCGGTCCGCCATCACGAAGTAGAACCGCTCCTTGGTGAGGTCCTCGCGCAGGCTCGGCGTCGACAGCGCCCTGTCCGCCGCCGTCACCGCCGGACCCGCCAGGTCGACCGGTTTCACGGTGACCACGTGGCTGGTGTCGTCGTAGCTGAACGAGAGCTTGGCCGGTCCCTCGATCCGCAGCGGGATGTTCGGCCCGTTCAGGACGCCGCCGGCGCCGTAGTTCTCGTCCCAGCTGCCGTTGACGGTGACCTTGTACTCGTACGAACCGGCCGGAACGTCGAAGACCTTCGTGTACGGCGCCGCCGCGCCGAGACTGGACGCCGTACATCCCGGGTCCCAGTCGGCCGCGCACCCGAGTTCGCTCTGCAGCGATCCCGCGAGCGTGATCACCCGGTCCGCCGCGACCTGCGCGGGTGCCGGTGCCGCCGTACCCAGTCCGAGCACGATCACCGCCGCCGCGGTGAACCCCGCCGTCCAACGCCTGAACCCGCGCATCACGGTCCCCTCCCGTTGATCCTGCCGCCTGCCGGGGACGCTAGCCCGCGGCTTTCACCGTGGGGAGGGGTCAGATGTCACGGTCAGGTCACGAGGCCGGGCAGGGTCGTCTCGATCGGGGTGCGCAGGACGGTCGTGGCCTGCTCGTCGTACGGGGTCGGCTCGGCGTTCAGGATGATCAGCGGCTTACCGGTCCGCAGCGCGATGTCGCAGAGGCCGGCGGCCGGGTAGACCTGCAAGGAGGTGCCGACGGCGAGGAAGACTTCGGCCGCCTCGGTCGCCGCGACGGCCGCGTCCAGCACCCGCGGATCGAGCGACTGGCCGAAGGACACGGTGGCCGACTTCAGGATGCCGCCACAAACCTCACAGGCCGGGTCGTCGTCGCCCGCCTCGAGCCGGGGCAGTATGTCGGCCATCGGGATGCGGCGGGCGCACTCGAGACAGTCGACCTGCCAGACGGTGCCGTGCAGTTCGTGCACGAGGCCGGGGGAGGAGCCGGCCTTCTGGTGCAGACCGTCGACGTTCTGGGTGATCAGGCCGGTCAGCCGGCCCTGGCGTTCGAGTTCGACCAGGGCCAGGTGGCCCGGGTTCGGCTCGGCGGACCAGGCGGGCGCGGCCAGCCGGTGCTTCCAGGCCTCGACCCGGACAGCCCGGGAGGCGACGTACTCGTCGATGTCGAACATCGCCTGCGCCGCCGGGTTCTTCGTCCACAACCCCTGCGGGCCGCGGAAGTCGGGGATCCCGGACGCGGTCGAGATCCCGGCCCCGGTCAGTACGGCGATGCGCTCGGCGTCGATCACGCCTCAGACGCTAGCGGCTCTCCACTCGGGCGCCAGGACCGACATCACGATCGAGTCGACCCACTCGGCGTCCCGGTACAGCTCGTCGCGCAGCCGATCGGGTCGTCCGGAGGGCGAGAGGATTCAGCTGAGGCGCCGTACGACGAAGCGTGGTGCCTCAGCGGAGACGAGTTCCTGGCCGCGGAGGCGGCACCAGGCGGGGATGTCGGTCGCGGCCGCCGGGTCGTCGGCGAGCACGGTGACGGTGCCGCCGACCTCGATCGTCGGCAGCAGCTTCGCCAGTTTGATCACGGGGAGTGGGCAGAGCAGCCCGAGGCAGTCGAGGTCCGTGTTCACAGGCCGATCTCCGCTCTGATCCGCTGGACGATCCCCGGCAGCACGGACGCGAACCGGTCGATGTCGTCGTACGTCGTATCCCGGCCGAGTGAGACCCGGACGTTGCCGTGGGTGAGCACGCCCATCGCCGCCAGGACGTGCGACGGCCGCAGCGTGGACGACGTACAGGCAGAGCCGCTCGAGACCGAGAAGCCCTCCACGTCGATGGCGGTGACCAGGGCCTCGCCGTCGACGTACAGACAGGAGAACGTGAGGATGTGCGGCAGCCGGTCGTCCGGGTCGCCGACGACCTCGACGTCCGGGATGCCGGCGGCGACGCGCTGCCGGAGCTCGTCGATCCAGGCGCGGTGCTGCTTGTTCAGCCCGGCGGCTTCGGCCTGGCGGGCCTGCAGCGCGGCCGCCGCGGCGAGGGTGTTGGGGACGTCCGGGAAGCCGGGGGACAGACCGTCCTCCCGCTCGTCCATCGGCCAGGCCGGAGCGATTCGTGTTCCCTTGCGTACGGCGAGCAACCCCACGCCGGCCGGCCCGCCCCACTTGTGGGCGCTCGCGGCCAGCGCCGACCACCCGCCCGGTACGGCGTCGTGCCCGATTGAGGCGGCCGCGTCGACGAACAGCGGTACGTCGCCGCATGCCTCGGCCGCGGCCTCGATCGGCTGGCGCGTCCCGACCTCGTGATTCGCCGACTGCAGCGCAGCCACCGCGACACCGGGCGAACGCACAGCTGACGTGAAGGCGTCCAGGTCTACTCGGCCGGCCGGGTCGACGCGTACTTCTACGCCGTCGGCCCCCGCGGTGTGCAGCACGGCAGAGTGCTCGACTGCGCTGTGGACAACCGCCGTACCGCTGCGCCTCCGGGCGGCCGTGATCGCGGTCAGCGCGGCGTGGACGGCCGCCGTACCGGAGGTGGTCAGGAAGAGCTCGTCGGGGCGCACTCCGACGGCGTCCGCGAGCACCGCCCGGGCGTTGTCCAGCAGCAGCCGCGCGGTCCGGCCCTCGTGGTGCAGCCGGACCGGATCCGCCCAGCCGGAATCGACTGCCGACAGCAACATCTCCCGCGCCGCCGGATGCAACGCCTCGGCCGACGCCGCGTCCAGATACGCACGCTCGCTCACACGGGAAACGCTAGAGCATGTCGGCTCCTGCGCTGCCGCGCAGCACGCAGCGCAGGAGCCGACATGCTCTCAGCCCTACCTCTGCGCGGGACGCCGGAAGGTGTCCAGTAGTGTTTGGTCGTCAGTCTCACTTGGGAAGGGAAAGGCGCCCCGTGGGTTCGAACGGCACGCCCGGAGTGGACGAGCGCGCGGCAGGTCCTGCCGCCGCCACACGTCCGGCGAAGCGACGCCTGCTGGTCGGTACGGGAGTGGTGCTCACCACCCTGCTGCTGACCGGTTGTTCGTCGGCGACCACTGAGCAGTGGAAGCGACTCGGTCTCCCCGAGGGCGCATCGGACCGGACCGAGGCCGTCAGGAGCCTCTGGATCGGTGCCTGGATCGCTGCCCTGATCGTCGGCGTGATGGTCTGGGCCCTGATCCTGTACGTCGTCGTGCGGTACCGCAAGCGCAACGACGACGCTCCCAAGCAGGTGCGTTACAACCTGCCGCTCGAGGTGCTCTACACGCTCGCGCCGTTCGCCATCATCGGTGTGCTCTTCTACTACACCGTCGAGCACGGCAACCAGATCACCGCGATGTCGAACCAGTCGCAGCACACGGTGAACGTGGTCGGCCAGCAGTGGCAGTGGACCTTCAATTACAAGGAGACCGTCGACGGGCAGGAAGGCGTCTGGGAGACCGGCACGCTGGAGAAGCCCGCCGAGCTGTGGCTGCCGGTGAACGAGTCGGTCCAGTTCGACCTGACCTCGCCGGACGTCATCCACTCCTTCTGGGTGCCGTCGTTCTACTTCAAGCTCGACGTCATCCCCGGCCGGACCAACAAGTTCGAGCTGACCCCGACCAAGACCGGCACCTTCGCCGGCAAGTGCGCCGAGCTCTGCGGGCTCTACCACAGCCGGATGGTCTTCTCCGTCAAGGTGGTCACCCGGGCGGAGTACGACGCGCACCTGCGCGAACTGGCCGCCAAGGGCCAGACCGGTGCCGCCGTCGGCGGCGAGGACGCCACCACCATTCCTGGCCACGGGTCAGAGGAGGGCGAGAAGTGACGGACTTCGCCGCGCGCACCGGGGCCATCGGTGCCACCACCGTGCTGCCTCGCCGGCGCAGCAAGGGTCAGATCGCGGTCAAGTGGCTGACCACGACCGACCACAAGCTGATCGGCCACCTGTACCTGATCGTCTCGTTCGCCTTCTTCCTGATCGGCGGCGTGATGGCGCTGGTCATCCGCGCCGAGCTGGCCAAGCCGGGCCTGCAGATCGTCAACGAAGAGGTCTACAACCAGCTCTTCACCATGCACGGCACGATCATGCTGCTGCTGTTCGCGACCCCGCTGTTCGTCGGCTTCGCCAACGTGATCATGCCGGTGCAGATCGGCGCCCCCGACGTCGCGTTTCCGCGGCTCAACATGTTCAGCTTCTGGCTGTTCCTGTTCGGCGGGCTGATCACGATCAGCGGCTTCTTCACCCCGGGCGGCGCGGCCGACTTCGGCTGGTTCGCCTACGCCCCGCTGTCGAACGCCGTCCGTTCGCCCGGTGTCGGCGGTGACCTGTGGATCATGGGCCTGTGGATGGCCGGTCTGGGCACGATCCTGGGTGCGGTCAACTTCGTCACCACGATCATCACCATGCGGGCTCCGGGGATGACGATGTTCCGGATGCCGATCTTCACCCTG
>NZ_SMKR01000213.1 GCF_004348725.1 Kribbella turkmenica | reverse complement strand
TTCATCCTGCTCCAGCGGTACTTCGTCGAAGGCATCGCCGGCGCGGTGAAGCAATGAACCAACCCAACATCCTACTGCTCTGCACCGACCAACAGCGATACGACGCACTAGGCGCCCAAGGCAACGAGGCCTGACGAACATCAATGAACTCATCAACCTGAGGGACGACCCTGCGCAGCCGCTCGACGTGCTGGTCGCCACTGAGGACGGAGCCAACCCACAGGAGGGTAGCGGCAATGGAAAGTGTTAGCAGGCGGACATTACTGGTCGGCAGCGGAGCCTTCGCGGCGGCGGGACTACTCGGGGCCTGTGACACCGCCGCCGACAGCGGTGGCGGCGGGGCCAAAAGCGGGGCAAGGACGTTGACGTGGTGGGATCACAGCCCGAACCTCAAACCCATCAACCTGAAGACCTTCACCGAGTTCGAGAAGCGTCCTGACGGCGCGAAGGTGCAGTACACCCTGCAGCAGACTTCGAAAATGGGCCAGGCCCTGCAACTGGCCAAACAGAGTCACCAGCTGCCCGACATCACCACCGCTGCCGGCCTGGACGGGCTGCCGCTGTCGTCACTGGTCGAGGGCGGCTGGTTCCAGCCCCTGCAGCTGGAGAGCGAGGCGCTGGCGCGGCTGAAGCCCAACCTGTACGACGGGTTCCACCGCATCGACGGCAAGCTCTATACGTTCCCGCTGTTCCACACGCGCACCCACAGTACCGCGCTCTGGTTCAACACCGAGTTGGCGGAGAAGGCCGGGCTCGACCCCGCCGCGCCACCACGGACGTTCGATGACTTCCGTGCCGCGGCGCGCAAGATGCAGGACGCCAGCGGCGGCGGTAACGGCTGGATCTGCAACCTCGGCATGACGCCACGGTTGGGTGCACAGGTCGATGACCTGGCGGAGTCTTGCGGTTTCCTCGGCGCAGGCGGTCAGCTGTTCAGGACCGGTGAGTTCGCCTACCACGACCCGGCCTTTCTGACTGCGATCGAGTTCCTGCAGTCGATGGCCAAGGACAAACTGATGGCGCCGGGGTCGAACACCATGGACGACAAGGAGGCGCGGGCCCGGTTCGCCACCGGCCGGATCGGCTACTACCTCGACGGTCCGTGGTGCGCCGGTGTGATCAACGAGACCCTGAAGGCGTTCTCGCCGAAGCTGGGCGGCACCGGTCTGCTGACGCCCGACGCCGGCACCAAGCCGGCGGTGTACGTCCCGCCGACGAACGGGATGTACCACATCACCGCTACCGCGAAGGACGCAGCACTCGCGTCCAAGTTGTTGTCGATGGCGACCACCGAGGAGTACTACGTCGGCATCGCGAAGGGAATGGCCAGGCCGCCGCTGGATCTGAAGGCGATCGACAAGGCCGGCGTGCTGCCGGCATACAAGGCGGTGGTGGACAGCTTCCAGACCGAGGCATTCCTCGCCCCGAGCAGGCTACTGAAGAACCCCGCGGTCAGCGCAGTCCAGGCCAAGAGCAAACCGATCACGCCGGGCCTGGGCGAGATCGTGCAGGGCGTGTTCAGCGGTGACGTCACCGATCTCAAGGCGGAGCTGATCAAGCTGAGCGACGCCGCCAACAAGCAACAGGACGCCAACATCGCGGCGGCGACAAAGGCGGGGGCGAAGGTGAGCCGGGACGACTTCGTGTTCCCCGACTGGACACCGCACGTCGACTACGGACCCGAGAAGTACAAGTGAGGAGCCTGATGACCGAGACCGATCTGCCGCCGGTTCCGCACCGGGTTCGCAACGGGTGGCTGGACCTGTGCGGTGAGTGGGAGTTCGGCTACGACGAGAACTTCGGCCGCACGATCGTCGTCCCGTACCCGCCGGAGTCTGAGCTGTCCGGCATCGCCGAGCCCGGCTTTCATCCGGTGGTCTGGTATCGGAGCCGGATCGAACTGTCCCGACCGCCCGCCGGGCACTGCACCGTACTGCACTTCGGCGCGGTCGACTACCACGCCACGGTGTGGGTCAACGGACAACTGGTCGCCGAGCACACCGGCGGGCACACGCCGTTCAGCACCGACATCACCGACGCGCTGCGGGATCAGCCTCTGCAGGAGATCCTGGTGCGGGCCGAGGACCAGCCGACCGATGTCGGGCAGCCGCGCGGCAAGCAGGCCTGGCGGCCCGAGCCGCACGGAATCTTCTATCGGCGGACCACCGGGATCTGGCAGCCGGTGTGGATCGAGCAGGTGCCGGCCACCCACGTCACGGATCTGTGCTGGAGCAGCAATCAGAGCAGTGGGAGCGTCACGTTGGATCTTCGGCTCAGTGCCGAACCGGTTCATGGCACCGAGCTCTCGATCCAGATCCGCCATGGCGAGACAGAACTCGTCGACCAGGTCGTTGCGGTGTCTGCGGCGGAGTCCCGGATCGTGCTGCGGCTGCCGGCCTTGGACCATCCGCAGGAGGCCAGGCGGCTGTTGTGGTCACCGGAGAACCCGAACCTCCTCGACGCGGATCTCGAACTGCGGATGCCAGGTAGCGCCCCGGACCGGATCGGCAGCTACCTGGGCATCCGGACCACGGAGATGGCCGACGGGATGTTCCTGCTGAACGGGCATCCGTACTTTCTGCGGCTGGTGTTGGAGCAGGGCTTCTGGCCGCAGTCGCACCTGGCCGCGCCGGGTGCTGCCGCGTTGCGCCGGGAGGTGGAGCTGATCAAGGAGCTTGGGTTCAATGGGGCCCGGATCCACCAGAAGGTGGAGGATCCGCGGTTCCTGTACTGGTGCGACAGGCTGGGGCTGTTGGTGTGGGGGGAGATGGCGAACGCGTTCGTGTTCACCCCGACCGCCGTCGAGCGGACCGTCTCGGAATGGCTGGAAGTGGTCCGCCGCGACCGCACCCATCCATGCATCGTCACCTGGGTTCCTCTGAACGAGAGCTGGGGTGTGCCGGACATCGCCCGGTCGGTGCAGCAGCAGCATTACGCGACCGCGCTTTACCACCTGACCAAGGCACTCGACCCGACCAGGCCGGTGATCTCCAACGACGGCTGGGAGCACACCGAGAGCGATATCTGGGGTGTGCACGACTACACGCCGTACGGCGACAGCATCCGCGACCGCTATGGCACCCCGGAGGAGCTGCACCGGACCCTGCGCGGCAGCGGTCCCGGCCGACGCAAGGTACTGCTCGGCGACCCCGTACGGCGCGGTCAGCCGGTAGTCATCACCGAGTTCGGCGGACTGTCCTACGCGCCTGAGGCGGGGGAGAAATGGTTCGGCTACTCGACCGCGTCCGACGCCGACGACCTGCTGCGCCGGTTCGCCGACCTTGTCGGCGCGATCGCCGAGTCGCGTGAGCTGGCCGGCTTCTGCTACACCCAGCTGACCGACACCCTGCAGGAGGCCAACGGCCTACTGGACGAGCACCGCCGGCCGAAGCTGGACGTCGAAAAGGTGCGTGAGATCGTCGCGCAGCCGGCCGCGGCGATCCCGTCGGAGTCTGTCGACCACTACCGCCGACGAGCACGGCCGGAGAGGAGCCGAGGATGACCAACATCGTTCTACTCATGACCGATCAGCAACGCGAGGGCTTCACTGCGGCGGGTGGGTTCGGGCTCGACACGATGCCGTTCTGCGACCAGTTGGCTGCTGACGGCACCACCTTCCACAACGGCTACACCCCGACGCCGGCCTGCGTGCCGGCCCGGACCAGCCTCCTGACCGGACGCTACCCGTCGGCGCACCGCGTGCGGCAGAACAGCGCCGCCGACGAGGTGTTCCGGACCACTGATCTGGTGGACATGCTGCGGTCGGCCGGACATCAGACGATGTTCATCGGCAAGCCCCACATGTACCGCCGGGAGGGCGACTTCGATCAGTGGTCCGGGCCGTATTACCACGAGGATGGCCCGCGGCGAGGGCCGGACGATGCCGCGTTCTCGGACTGGTTGAAATCTATCGACCACGGCCCGGCGACTGAGCCGACGCCGTTCCCGCTCGAAGCGCAATTCCCGCACCGCATCGTGTCCGACGCGATCGAGGCGATCGACAAGCGCGACCAGGACCGGCCGTTCTTCTGCTGGCTGTCGTTCCCTGAGCCGCACAATCCGTACCAGGTGCCGGAGCCGTACTTCTCGATGTTCCCGCCGGAGTCGGTGCCGGACCGCGCCTGCGGCCCGGAGGCAGCCGAGCGCAAGGGCGGCGACTACTTGTGGATGCGCCGGCTGGTCGAGTCCAAGCGTGCCGGGTACGACGACCTGTGGCGTCGCTATCGAGCGTCGTACTGCGGAATGCTGAGGCTGTTGGACGACCAGGTCCGGCGCTTCTACGAGCACCTGGACGCAGCCGGGTTGACCGAGGACACGATCTTCGTCTACCTGGCCGACCACGGTGACTATGTCGGTGACTACGGCTTGCAACGCAAGGGTGCCGGGATGCCCGAGGTGCTGATGCGGATCCCGTTCTTCGTGACCGGCGCCGGCATCCGGCAGCACATCGACTCCGCCAGCTTCGTCTCGCTGGTCGACCTGTTCCCGACCTTGTGTGAGGCACTCGGCCAGCCGATCCCGTACGGCGTCACCGGGCGCAGCCTGTGGCCATTGCTGACTGGCTCCGGCGATACAGCCGGGGAGTTCGCCAGCGTCTACGGCGAAGCCGGGTTCGGCGGCGTGCCGTACGACGTCGAAGAGCGGCCGCCACTGCACTTCGACTATCCGGGCACGAAGTACGACGAGCTCAACTCGGTCACCCAGAGCGGCGTCAGCCGGATGCTGCGCCGAGGCGACTGGAAACTGCTGTACGACGTGCTGGGCCGCGGTGAACTGTACGACCTGCGGTCGGACCCGATGGAGCTGGAGAACCTCTGGAGCGATCCGGCGTACGAGCTCGTGCGGTCCCGGATGGTCGAGGAGTTGCTGTGGTGGACCCTCCGGATCACTGACGACCTGCCCGAGGCGAGATACCTCCCCAAACGTGCCGAACACAACTGGTACGCCCGGCTGCGACACGACGACGGCACCCGACCGTGGTCGCCGCAGTCTGCATCATCGCCGGTGCAGACCGGAGAACAGCCATGACAACCCTCGGCTCGTAAAAACTGGTGGGAGCACGAAATGACAGGACTGCTACGCAAAGGGCTGACGAGTCGCCGGCTCTTCCTCAAAACCATCACCGCCAGCGTGGCAGTGCTACTGCAGCCACCGACGGCACGAGTACTGCGGTCTCCATCGTCAGCAGTCACACTCGGGGTCGACTTCTCCAGCATCGACTTCTTTCCCCTGGTCAAGTCCAAAACCGGCATTGCCAGGGCGCTCGCGGACATCAACGTCCTGAACAGCCTTCCCTACATGGACGAGATCAGGCCGGCACTGTACAACGGAGAATTGCGATTCCCGGAGACAGACTGGCCGTTCCTCGATCCCTATCCGATCCAGGTCTCGCCCGACGGGGTGATCGAGGCGAAGGACAACCAACCACTGAGAGATTTCCACCGAGGATTGCAGCAACGCGGCATCGAGATAGTCCACCAACTCATGGGCGCTCCGAAGCAGTGGCATCCGTACGACGAGGCCGTGGCTCCCAAGAAGTTCCCACCACCGACGGATCTGCAGAAGTCGGCGTGGGCCATGCGATTGTTCACCGAGCAATATAACCTGACGCCAATCACCTGGACACTGTGGAACGAGCCGGAGCACAATCTCACCGGAATACGCGAGCCGGAGTCGGTCCGAATTTTTCTCAGCCTCTACGAGGCCTACTTCGAAGCGATCGCGCCCGTCCACAAGAGGGCGATGTTCGGGATGGCCAATTTCATCCCCTGGGGAACCGAGCAACTTGATGTGCTCGGCGGCAAGTCCTACGTCCAGGCGGCGATGGACGAATACTTCTCCAGGGCGCAGTCGAATCCCGACCTCTATCAGGACATCGGGCTCAAACGGTTAACGATGAACAATTACGGTCCTCGCGTGTGGCAACTGCTGGACGGCTGCCGGAACGCTCTCGGCACGAAGGTCAACACACTGCCGCTGACCCTTCTTCAGTACGGGCCGTTCAATCCGGGCGCCGAGTGGGACCAGAACGCCGGCACCACCCTGGAAGCCGTGAGATCCATCGCCGATTTCGACAGCTTTCTCCAGATCTCAGACCTGGAGACTGTCTCCTTCGCCGGCTGGCTGGGACACCTGTTGCGCTGGCAGGACGACAAGGTTCTCAAGCTCCCGCTGTTCAACATGTTGAAGCTGTACTCCCGGATGCCGATCTGGCGTGTGAACACGAGTGGCTCCCTACCGAGCGGTGTCGGCGTCATGGCATCCGCGGACCAGCACAGGACCAGCGTAATATTGTGGAACAATTCCACCGAGCCGTGCGATCTCGACCTGAATCTCATGAACCTTCCTGAGCGAGTCCGCACCGACGCCGCCCGGCTGTCCGTCTATCACCTCGACAAGAATCATGGCAGCCCTCTCGAGGGCGCGGGCGGGGAATTCGGTCCGACCGAGGTGACGGTTGTCGACGCCGACTCCGACAGCGTTACCAAGTCGGTCACGATCGAGGGCCCGGGCCTCGCATACATCGAAATCGACAGTGGCAAGCCGAACCCGATTCTGGACCGGACGGGTTTGCCGACGGCAACGTTCGTGCGGAAATATTCATACAACGATCGGATCACCGACGCGGACGGGACAACGCGTACGAGAGACAACTACGGGGCGTACGACGCCGTCCGGGCCATCGCTCACACCGGCGCGCGAGACGTGTTGGGCAGCGGAGTCTGCGGAGCGGAGTACGAGAACCTTCCGGACAAGTTGAGCGTCGACATTCTCGCGCACAAGGTGGCCGCGCAGCCCAGCTCCAAGGAAAGCATGTTCGGCATCCGCGTCGACTACGTGGATAACGGGAAGAGCGTCCGCAGCGCCCTATGGCACGGGAACATGTTCGACCCCGAACGGACCACGGAGTCGCCTTGGGGAAAGGGTGGTGCCACCGCAGATGTCCTCATTCCAACGAATCTGCTGGACGGCGGCAACGTCGGCAAGGGACAGCTGGTGATGGATCTCAAGAAGTACAGCCCGATCAATTGGGAATCCGTCGGCAGCCGGGCCATTGTCACCTTCTGGATGCAATCGACGGGTGAAGATTCGCAGGCCAGTTTCCTCATTACGGAGATCCCCCGCCGAGGGATTCCCACAGAGGTGGTTTATCAACCTTTGGCTTGACATCATCATACCGACTTGGCGCTTGAGTCATCCGGCGCCGACAACTCGGCACGGCGGGGATCGATGTCGTGTGACGCGCAGTCATGATCAGGTTGCGGCCGAGCCGGTCATGTGCCTAGTGAGGGAAGACGCGCGCCAGTCAGCGACGGATCACACCCCGGAGAGTGGTGCGTAACTGGTGCGCGCCGGACACGCAGAAGCCCAGGACAGGTGTGTAACGACTCACCGACGCTGTCAGTTGGTGCTCTCGCACGACGAGGCCGGTGGGATGCCGTGCGAACAGGGTGCATGTCCGGTGGCAGCCGCGGCAAGTGCAGCATATCCAGCGACTTCCGCTCGCGCACCTGCCGCCGTGGACGCGTCGTAGTACGCAGGGCCCATCCCCAAGTCACGGCCTCGGTGGGCGTAGCAGCATAGGGGTCGCGCTCGCACCATTCGTAGGTCTGGATGGTCCGCTGCAGGGCTCGATGAACCTCGTCGTTCTCCGTGATGTCCAGCTCCCACAGGAGCTCGGAGGTGTTCCACACCGTGCCGACGTAGCCTTCGTCCCAGGTTATCTGCTCTATAGGATCTTCGTACTCGTGCCGGAGGCCGTCGACGACGCGCTCGAGGACGATCTCAAATGGGGCACTCGCTGCTGGGCGGACAGTCGCGATCTGGGGCAGAGCACCGGTCTTCTCCGCACTCAGGCCCTGGCGCGGCCCGGGCGGGGGTTCACCCGGGTATTCGACCGGCGGCTTCCTGATCGGAGGTCAGGCGTTCGGTCAGTTGCTGGGCGGCGCCCGCGACATAGCGGCCGGCGAGGTCGAGGCGGTCGCCCAGGCGGCCTTTCGGAGCGACGATGTTGATTGCGGCAACTATCCGGCCGTTGAAGTCGCGGACCGGCGCGGAGCACCCGACGACCCCCAGCTCGAACTCCTCGTCGACCGTGGCATAACCGTTCTTCCGGATCCGCGCAAGCTCGTCCAGTAGCTGCCGGGGCGTGCGTACCTCCGGATGCACTCCCGCCGCGGCGAGCTTCTCCGGCGTGAAGTAGGTCCGTACGGCGGCTTCGTCCCACTCCGACACCAGGACCCGCCCAGCCGAGGTCGCTGCCGCTGGTACGGTCACGCCTTCCCAGCCGATCCCGCGGAAGGCGTGCGCCGGTGCCTCACTGGCGACGGTGAGTACGTCGTTCCCGCGCAGTACGCACAAGACGGTGGTCTCCTGCACACGCGCCACCACGGCTCGCAAGTACGGCGTGGCGATGCTGACCAGGCGCGATTCGAAGGTCCGGGCCGCCAATGCGAACAGGCGCCAGCCCAGCCGGTACCCAAGCGTGTCGGAGTCTCGCTCGACCAGGCCCTCCTGGGCCAGCCCGGCGAGAGCGCGGGACACCTGGGATTTCTCCCGCCCTACCAGTTCCGCCACCCGGCTCACCCCCAACGCGGCACCGGTGCCGTTGGTGTTGGCGCCGAGCGCTTCGAGGATCTGCATGTCCCGCCGGAGACCGGCCGGACCAGTGGGCACCGACATCCCACTCCTTCCCTGGTCACGCTGTCAGCGAGTTGCAATTTGAGCAACCTTCATTGTTCAAACTGTACACCCGGTTCTACCGTGCCACTACGGGGATCACACGAACCATCTTCGGAAGGAGGGGGCGTGAGCTTCTTGGAGTACGTCGAGTACAACCTCGACGACCTCGTGCGGCTGGCCGCCGAACATCTGCTCGTGGTCGTGATCGCACTGCTGATCGCAGCGGTCGTCGGGGTGACAATCGGCGTCCTGACCTGGCAAAGTGCGCGCTGGTCGGAAGTCGCCACCGCCACCTCCGGTGCGCTGCTGACCATCCCGTCGCTGGCCCTGCTGGCACTGCTCATCCCGATCTTCGGGCTCGGCTGGACGCCGGCGGTGATTGCGCTCGCGATCTACTCGCTGCTGCCGATCGTGCGGAACACGGTCGCGGGCCTGCGGGCGGTCGACCCGGCGGTGATCGAGGCCGCCAGCGGAATGGGGCTGTCGCGGCGGCGGTCGATGTGGCAGGTACAGATGCCGCTCGCCTGGCCGGTGATCATCACCGGTGTCCGGGTCTCCGCCCAGATGCTGTTCGCGATCGCGACCATCGCGGCGTACGTCGCCGGCCCGGGGCTGGGCAACGAGATCTTCGCCGGGCTGTCCCGGCTGGGCGCCGCGAATGCCCTGAACAAGGCGATCGCAGGCACCCTCGGCGTGGTGATCCTCGCCCTGGCCTTCGACGCCGCCTTCATCCTGATCCGCCGCTTCACCACCTCGAGGGGCCTCCGTGTCTGACCAAACGCCCACCCTGGACAAATCCCGCACACAGCTTGCGGCCCCAGCCGCCCACGGTGTCGGCATCGAGCTGATCGAACTGACCAAGCAGTACGCCGGCCAGCGGGCACCGGCGGTAGACAAGGTGTCGATGCGGATCGCGCCCGGCGAGATGGTGATGTTCCTCGGCCCTTCGGGGTGCGGGAAGACCACCACGATGAAGATGATCAACCGGCTGATCGAGCCGACCAGCGGGCAGATCCTGATCGGCGGCGATGACGTCCTGCGGCTTGACCCGAGTGAGCTGCGGCGCCGGATCGGCTACGTCATCCAGCAGATCGGCCTGTTCCCACACATGACCATTGCCGAGAACATCGGTCTCGTACCGCGGCTGCTCGGCTGGTCGAAGTCGCGGATCGCCGAGCGGATCGGCGAGCTGCTCGACCTGGTCGGGCTGGATCCGTCGGTCTATCGCGACCGGTATCCCCGTCAGCTCTCCGGTGGTCAGCAGCAGCGCGTTGGCGTCGCCCGGGCACTAGCGGCCGACCCGCCGGTGATGCTGATGGACGAGCCGTTCGGCGCGACCGACCCGATCACCCGCGAGCATCTGCAGAACGAGTTCAAGAGACTGCAGCAGGAGTTGCGCAAGACGATCATCTTCGTCACTCACGACTTCGACGAGGCGGTCCGGCTCGGCGACCGGATCGCCGTACTGCGGGAGCGGTCCGAGATCGCCCAGTTCGACACTCCGGAGAAGATCCTGGCGGCACCCGCGGACGATTACGTCGCGAGTTTCGTCGGGTCGGCGGCCGCGATCCGGCGGATGGGCCTGACCAGCGTCGCCGATGCACTGCGAGTCGTCCGGCTCGGACCGGTCAGCACGCCCGCGCACGGGATCACGGTCGAGCTGGAGTCGAGTATCCGGGACGCGATCGACGCGATGCTGCGGGCCGGCCGTACTCAGGTCGACGTCCGGGCCGCCGACGGGACCTTGGCCGGCAGCCTCGCCTTCGACCAGGTCTGCGAGCTCTGGGCCCGGGCTCAGGCAGGTGAGCCCGATGTCCGTTGAGACGCTCGGCACAGCGTTCGAAGTACGGGCTGGTGAGCGCTGGTCGAAGCGGGCGCTCGTGGCCCACCTGATCACTCCCGCGGTCCTGGTGGGCGCGGTCCTGATCCTGTGGGTGTACATCGGGTCGCTCAGCCTCGACAGCATCGAGAGCCGGGTGCTCACGACGTCCTCGATCGTGGGCGCGACGGTGCAGCACCTCGAACTCACCGGAATCGCGACGGTACTGGTGGTCCTGATCGCGATGCCGCTGGGCGTTCTGCTGACCCGGCCGGGAACACGCTGGCTGACCCCGATCGCGCTCGGGCTGGCGAACATCGGTCAGGCCGCGCCGGCGCTCGGGATCCTGGTGATCCTCGCGATGCTGTTCTCGGTCGGCGAGACGATCGCGATCGCGACGCTGGTCGTCAGCGCCGTACTACCCGTACTCCGGAACACGATCATCGGGATCCAGCAGGTCGATCCCAGCCTGGTCGAAGCGGCCAAGGGGATGGGGCTGCGCCCGGCCCAGGTGCTCGGCCGGATCGAGCTGCCGCTCGCCGTACCGGTCATGCTGGCCGGGCTGCGGACCACGATCATCATGTG
>NZ_SMKR01000212.1 GCF_004348725.1 Kribbella turkmenica | reverse complement strand
CTTGAGAACCGTCCGCCGCCCCACCCGCGCGGCGTCTCGCCGTTCGCCCATACCGACTCCCTCAGTCAGTCACCTCACCAAGCCATATCAACTTCCTAACTGAAAGTAAGAAAGTGGTCAAGGTCACGACGTGCTGGTGGCGAAGTTTCCCGGGGTTTCCCGTGATCCCGGGCCGTGACGCCGGTGTGGCCGGCGCACGGGCGGCTCATAAGGTGGGGCGCATGGTGATTCGGTTGAGTGAGCGGTGGCCGGAGGTGAGCTCCAACCGGCTGCTGTCCGAGTGCGTGCCGCCGCCGCGGTTCGCCGACGTCCGTTTCACCACCTATCGGCCCGACCCGGACGAGCCGTCGCAGGCCGAGGCGCTGGCAGTGCTGTCGGAGCGGGCCGATGTGCTGGCCAGGCCGCGGCAGGCCCCGAGTCTCTGGTCACGTCTGCGCGGCCGCGCTCCGGCATCCGTCGGCAGGCCGGGGATCTACCTCGACGGTGGGTTCGGCGTTGGCAAGACGCACCTGCTCGCGTCGCTCTGGCACGAGGCGGCCGGACCGAAGATGTACTGCACGTTCGTCGAGTTGACCAACCTCGTCGGCGCTCTGGGTCTTCGCGCCGCCGTGGAGGAGCTCTCGTCGTACCGGATGATCTGCATCGACGAGTTCGAGCTGGACGATCCGGGCGACACGATGCTGATCTCCCGGCTGCTCGGTCAGCTGGTGGCCGCCGGCGTCGCGTTGGCGGCCACCTCGAACACGCTGCCCGACAAGCTGGGGGAGGGCCGCTTCCAGGCGGTCGACTTCCTCCGCGAGATCCAGGCTCTCGCCGCCCACTTCGACGTACGCCGGATCGACGGGCCCGACTACCGGCACCGCGGCCTGCCGGTCGCGCCCGAGCCGTGGCGGGGCGAGCAGGTCGAGGCCGCGGCCGCCGAGCGTACGAACGCGTCCTGCGACCACTTCGTGGACCTGCACCGCCACCTCGCCGAGCTCCACCCGAGCAAGTACGGCGCCCTGCTCGACGGCGTGGACACCGTGGCGATGACCGACATCCGTCAGCTCACCGACGAGAACGTCGCCCTGCGCCTGGTCGTCCTCGCCGACCGCATGTACGACCGCAACCTGCCCCTGCTGGCCGGCGGCGTCCCGCTGGACCAGCTGTTCTCCGCCGACATGCTGAAAGGCGGCTACCGCAAGAAGTACCTGAGGGCGCTCTCCCGCCTGATTGCCCTGGCCAACTCCGGGATGGCACGCGCATCGGTCTCTGAAGGGTCCGACCGACGGAAGTGAACCTCAGGACTGCTTCGCTGAGCAGATGACCGGTGGACGGCGTCCCGCGGTGTTGTCGGTCGCCCTGCTGGCAACCGGGTTGGTAGTGCTTGCCGCCGGACGTTTCATCCGGTTCGACGACACCTCGGGTTTCGGCAGCAGCGACAGGATCTTCGAGCTGGGTATCCTCGCCGTGGTCCCGGCGGTGGCCGCGGTGATCGTCGCGAGCGCGAACATCCAGGCTCGGGTCTGGCTGGGCGCTGCTCTGATGGGCCTGGCCGCCCTGCTCGTTCTCCTGGGCGTGGCGCTGCCGGGCTTCCGCTTCGTCTGGACGGACTCCCAGGTCGAGCTGCGGTTGCTCGAGGCGGTGCTCGCGCTCACCGCGGCTGTTCTCCTCGCAACCGGTCTGCAGCCCGCTCGGCGGAGGAGCGCGGCCGCAGCACTGGGCACTGATCAGCCAGCCGGGCGATGGATCGTGCGCGGCGCGAGCTACGCGGTCGGTGCGTTCGCGCTGATGATCGTCACCTTCTTCGTCGTCGTTCTCGTGTACGACGCCGAGTACTGCGGCGCCGGCGGAGAGACGGAGTGCTTGGCGAGCCTGGCCGGCATGCTCTGGGCGATGGGGTCTCTGCTCGTCAGCGGAGTGGTGATCGCCGTGACCGAGCTCGTGCTGTGGCGGCGGCGCAACCGGCGAGCGCGGGGTTGATGGGGCAGGATGGGCGGATGGCGAAGGAGAAGAGGGGCCGGACGGACCGGGGCGGGCTGCTGGAGCAGCTGCGGGTGCCGTCGGGGCCGGTGGATCTGAGCAAGTACGACACCCGTGCGACGCCCGGTTTCACCGGGACCAAGGACGACGGCAAGCGTGCGCTGGAGGCTCTCGGCACCGAGGTGTCCGACTGGCAGGAGCGGCTGTTCGCCGAGGGCAGGACGGGCGGGCAGCGCAGTGTGCTGCTGGTGCTGCAGGGGATGGACACGTCCGGTAAGGGCGGTGTGATCAGGCACGGCGCGGGGCTGATGGATCCGCAGGGCCTGAAGATCACGTCGTTCAAGGCGCCGACGCCCGCGGAGAAGCGGCGCGGGTTCCTCTGGCGGATCCGGCAGGCACTGCCGGCGCCGGGGATGATCGGGATCTTCGACCGGTCGCACTACGAGGACGTGCTGATCGCGCGGGTGCGAAGCCTGGTCGCGCCCCCGGTGTGGAACCGGCGCTACGGCCAGATCAACGACTTCGAGGCCGAACTGGCTGCGAACGGGGTGACGGTGCTGAAGTGCTTCCTGCACATCTCGCCCGAGGAGCAGAAGCTCCGGCTGCAGGCGCGGCTGGACGACCCGACCAAGCATTGGAAGTACAAGCCGGGCGACGTCGACGAGCGTGAGCTCTGGCCCGCCTACACCGAGTCCTACGAGGCGGCGCTCGAACGCTGCAACAGCCCGGAGTCGCCGTGGCTGGTGATCCCGAGTGACCGCAAGTGGTACCGCAACTGGGCCGTCACCACCGTCCTCCTGGAGACGCTGAAGTCGCTCGACCCCAAGTGGCCGGCGGCGGACTTCGACGTACCGACCGAAAAGGACCGCCTGGCCGCGACGTGACTGTTGCGGATTCTCACGAGTCCGGATCGATGTCGTTGCTCCGGAGCAGGGCGCGGAGCTTGGCCACCTGCTCGTGCAGCCGCTCGTTCTCGTCCAGGACGGCGTTGAGCTCGTGAAGCAGGTGGTGGCGCCGGCCGAACGTCGGCCACGTGGATGCGGTGTCGTCGGCCAGGTAGTCGGCGACAGCCGACTCGGCACGCTGCCTGCGTCCGCGCCAGCCGACCACCTTCGCCCGGATCTCCTCGCGCTCGGCGCCGAGCCTGGTCAGGATCTGGGACGCCACCCCCTCGCCGTCACGCAAGAGGCCGAGCAGCAGATGCTCGGTGTCGAGCGAGTCGTCGCCGAGTTCGCGAGCCTCGCGATAGGCGTGGTCGAGGACACTCTTGGCGCGTGGGGTGAACGGGACCGTGGTGCCGGACGGTCCCTGGGCGCCGCGGCCGATGATCTCCACCACCAGCTCGCGCACCGCCGGTCCGGTGACACCCAGCCCGTGCAGCACCTTGCCAGCCCGGCCCTGACCTTCCTCGAGCAGCCCGAGCAACAGGTGCTCGGTCCCGATGAAGTTGTGCTGCAGGATGCGCGCCTGCTCCTGTGCCAGCACGACAACCTGCCGCGCCCCGTCGGTGAACTTGTCGAACATGCCGCCACCCCTCCACAGCTCCCCGCCGCCGCGCGCGGCGATCTCGTCCTCCAGTCGCAACTCGGTCCGGAGGTGCTCCTGCAGGTCCTCGGCGGTCACTCGCTCCGGCATCAGCCGGGCGCCGACGAAGCCGGCCACTTCCGCCGGTGTCACCTGGCCGGCCCGGAGCCGGTCGAGCAGGTCGTCCCACTCATCGACCGGCTCGAGCCGCAGGTCCGCCCGATTGACCGCGACGAACTGCAGCACGACGGCGACCGTGACCACCCGGTTCGCTCCGTCGAAGGCCCGGGCACGGATCAGCCCGGACAACAGCACCGCCGCGGCCTCGGCCAGCGTGTCGGTCCGCCGTAGGTCGGCCAGCACCCGGTCGACCGCGTCCAGGTCGGTCCGGCGTACGGCGTCCGCCGAGTCGCACCGCAACACCCGGGCGGCCACGGCGAGGACGTCGTACGGGTCGAGGAAGCGCATCAGTCGTCTCCGCGGAGGCGTCGCAGCGACTCCTCGTGGCGCGCCAGGTTCTCGTCGAGCAGGCGGGTGAAGCGGCGGTCCTGGCGACGCTGGTCCACCAGCGCCGCGATCGCCTCCCGGGCGACGTCCGACACCGACCGCCCCTCGACCGACGCCACGGTCTGGAGCCGCTGGGCCAGCTCCGGATCCAGCCGCAGCAGGATGTTCTTGGTCCCGTCCTTCGCCATGGCCAGAAAGATATCACGATATCTCGACAGTGAACGGGGCACATCGTCAGAGCGCCGCAGATCTGGCCATCGGGCCTGTCGAAGCCGCACGACTGGCTCGGCAACCTCCGCATCGCCTGGCATCGCGGGAATCCAGCTGGTCCAGAAGGTGAGCTGAGCCGCGCCATCGGTCAGAGTGGTGAGATGGAGACTCTGCGGACGGATGTCGTCGTGGTCGGCCTGGGGGCGTTCGGGTCGGCGGCCTTGTGGCGGCTGGCGCGGCGCGGGGTACGGGTGGTCGGTATCGAGCGGCAGGCGATCGGGCATCCGTTCGGGTCGTCGCACGGAAGTACGCGGCTGTTCCGGGTGGCGTGCATGGAGCATCCGGGGCTGACGAGGATCGCTCAGGAGTCGCTCAGGCTCTGGACCGAGCTGGGGGAGCAGACCGGCGAGGTGTACGTCCGGCAGACGGGATCCCTCAACGTCGGTGGACCGGACAGTCGTCCGGTCGCCGGTGCGCGCCGGGCCGCGGCGGAGGCCGGTGCCCGGACGACCGAGCTGAGCCACGACGAGCTCTCCCAGCGGTTCCCGCAGTACCGGCTGTCGGCCGACGACGTCGCGGTCTGGGATCCCGGCGCGGGCATCTGCTACGCCGAGCCGACCGTACGGGCGCACGTCGCCGAGGCGCTCCGACTGGGCGCCACGGTCTACCCGCACACCAAGGTCACGGCGATCGACCCGCAGCCGGGCGAGGTGCGAGTCCGGACGCCGACGGTCGAGGTTCGCGCGCAGCAGGTCGTCGTCTGTGCGGGTGCCTGGCTGGGCAAGCTCGTCCCAGGGCTGCCGCTGTCGCCGCGCCGTACGCCGCTGTTCTGGTTCCAGCCGAAGGACCCGGCGTCCGAGGCGTTCCGGCTGGAGAACTTCCCGTCGTTCATCTGGGCGTTCAGGGACGGTCGCGGCCTGTGGGGGCACGGTGCGGACGAGGGTTTCGGCGTGAAGGTCGGCATGGACGGTGCCGCGGACGAGCGCGACGTCGATCCGGACGAGCTCGATCGGTACATCCATCCGCGGAAGGACATCGCGGAGTTGTCGGCGGCGATCGCGGAACACCTCCCGGATCTCGATCCGGAGCCGGTGAAGGTGATCCCGTGCATGGTGACCGACTCGCCGGACGGGCAGTTCCTGGTCGGCCGCCGCGAGGACCGGCTGGTAATCGCCGGCGGCGACAGTGGCCACGGCTTCAAGCACTGCGCGGGTGTCGGTGAACTGCTGGCCCAGATCGCGACGAAGGAGACGCCTTCCCTGGACGTCTCCTTCGTCGATCCGTTGCGGTACTAGGCGGTGCGGACGAGCTCCGGGCGGAGGACGGTCGGCCGCGGGGCCGGGGCCAGCGTGAGCAGGTCCAGGCCGGCGACGCCGTACCGGAGCAGGACGAGTCGGGCCACCTCGGCGCTCACACCCAGGGGTCGCGACACGGCTACAGCTCCGGCGCGACGCGCGGTCGACTCCGCGCGGTCGGGCAGCACACCCGGCGCGAGGAACAGCGAGCCGACCGCGACGTGCCGCCGGCCCTCGAGCCGCCACTGCAGGACGGCCTCGGCCGGTGACGGCGACGCGGCGCAGGTGAAGGCCGCGGTCACCGGCAGCTTGTGGCGCTGACCCCAGAGCCGCGCGAGCCGGGTCACGCTCGCGTTCGCCTGCGAGTCGCTCGAGCCGGCGCAGGCCAGCACGAGCGCGTCCAGCTCCCGCACGCGGCCGTCCTTGAGCTCGGCGCGCATCCGGCGGTCGAGGACGTCGAGGAGCGACTCGTCGTACCCGAGCACGTCCGAGGCGATGATCCGCAGGTCCGGGAACCGGGTGCGGGCCTCGTCGACGACAGCCGGTACGTCGATCCGGGCGTGGTAGGCCGACGACAGCAGCAGCGGCAGGACGACGACTTCTTCCACACCCTCGGCGGCGAGCTTGCCGATCACCTGGTACGGCGTGGGCGGGCAGTGGTCGAGGAAGGAGGCTTCGATCCGCAGGTCGTCACGCAGGTCGCGCAGGCACTTGACGAGAGCGTGGACGGTGGCGGCCGAACGCGGGTCGCGGCTGCCGTGGGCGAGGATCACGAGCGCTGGAGCAGTCACAGCAGTTCCCCTTCTTCGTCGTCGATCATGCCGGCCGCGAGCGTCCACCCGTCGTGGGCGTCGATCAGCAGGAACGATCCGGTGATGGCGTTGCTGGAGTACGGGTCGGCGGCCAGCGGTGCGGCGACCTTGAGTTGCACCTTGCCGATGTCGTTCAGGTCGAGCCCGGCGGCGTCGATGACTCCGAGCGTGTCCAGGTCCAGCGCACCGTTGATCTTGGTCACGATGGCCTGCGCAGTGGTGGTGGTGTGCTTGATCAGCACCCGCGCGCCCACGGTCAGCGGGCGGTCCGACAGCCAGCACACGGTGGCGGCCAGCTCCCGGCGGGTGCCGGGGGAGGCCTCGGCCGCGACGATCACCGAGCCGCGGGCCACGTCGATGTCGTCAGCCAGCCTGACGGTGACCGCCTCGCCGGCGACCGCCGACGGCCGCTCGGCGACCGCGGTCGACGTGGCGGTGACGACCGCCTTGTCGATCCCGGCGACCGACGTACGGCGGCCGGACGGCAGCACGACCACCGGGTCGCCGACCGAGACTGTGCCGGAGGCAACGGTCCCAGTGTAGCCGCGGTAGTCGCGGTACTCGTCGTCGGTCTGCGGCCGGATCACGTACTGGACCGGGAACCGCAGCGGCTGCTGCGAGGTGTCGGTCCGTCCGGTCGCGTTCTCCAGGTACTCCAGCAGCGTCGGGCCGTCGTACCAGGCGGTCTCGGCGGAGCGCTCGACCACGTTGTCCCCGACCAGCGCGGACACCGGGATGGCGTGCACGTCGGCGATGCCGAGCTGGTCGGCGAGGTCGTTGACGTCCTTCGCGATCCCGGTGAAGACGGCCTCGTCGTACCCGACGAGGTCGATCTTGTTCACCGCGAGGACGACGTGCGGCACCCGGAGCAGCCCGGCGACGGCCAGGTGCCGGCGGGTCTGCTCCAGCACGCCGTGGCGGGCGTCGACCAGGATGATCACGACGTCCGCGGTCGACGCGCCCGTCACGGTGTTGCGGGTGTACTGCACGTGCCCGGGGCAGTCGGCCAGGATGAACGAGCGCTTGTCGGTCGCGAAGTACCGGTAGGCGACGTCGATCGTGATGCCCTGCTCCCGCTCGGCCCGCAGGCCGTCGGTCAGCAGCGCGAAGTCGAAATCAGTGCCATCGCCGCGGGCCCCTGGTCTTTGCGCCGTCACCGTCTGCACGTGGGCGATCTGGTCCGCCAGGATCGCCTTGCAGTCGTGCAGCAGCCGCCCGACCAGCGTCGACTTGCCGTCGTCGACCGACCCGGCGGTGGCCAGTCTGAGGAGCGTGCTCATCAGAAGTACCCCTCTCGCTTGCGGTCTTCCATCGCGGCCTCGCTGACCCGGTCGTCCGCCCGGGTCGCGCCGCGCTCGGTCAGCTCGCTCGCCGCCACCTCGACGACCACCTCGGCGGCCGACGACGCGGTCGACGCGACTGCGCCGGTGCAGGACATGTCGCCCACGGTGCGGTAGCGCACCACCCGCCTCGTCACCGTCTCGCCGTCGCGCGGCTGCGAGTAGGGGCCGACGGCGAGCAGCATGCCGTCGCGCTCGAACACGTCCCGCTCGTGCGCGTAGTAGATGCTCGGCAGCGGGATCTGCTCGCGCTCGATGTAGTGCCAGACGTCGAGCTCGGTCCAGTTGGACAACGGGAACACCCGGACGTGCTCACCCGGCCGGTGCTTGCCGTTGTACAGCGACCACAGCTCGGGCCGCTGGTTGCGCGGGTCCCACTGGCCGAACTCGTCGCGCAGGCTGAAGATCCGCTCCTTCGCCCGGGCCCGCTCCTCGTCCCGCCGGCCGCCGCCGAAGACCGCGTCGAAGCGGTGGCCGTTGATCGCGTCCAGCAGCGGGATCGTCTGCAGCGGGTTGCGGGTCCCGTCCGACCGCTCACGCAGCCGGCCGTCGGCGATGTACTCCTCGACGCTGGCGACCTCGAGCCGCAGGCCGAGCGCGGCCACCGTCCGGTCGCGGTAGGCCAGCACCTCCGGGAAGTTGTGCCCGGTGTCGACGTGCAGCAGTGCGAACGGCACGCCGGCCGGCGCGAACGCCTTCCGGGCCAGGTGCAGCATGACGATCGAGTCCTTGCCGCCGGAGAACAGGATCACCGGGCGCTCGAACTCCGCCGCCACCTCGCGGAACACGTGGACGGACTCGCTCTCCAGCGCGTCCAGCTCGGTGACGGTGGTGTTCAGGGCTGCCTCCGGGGCGTCGATGGTGGCGGTCACGGGGCCTCCCGGCCTGGACTGAGGAGTGGAGGGAGCGGAGCGACCGGAGCGACGAGGCAAGTCCGGGAGCGACGGCCCCGGGGCCACGCCGGCGCCGGAGGCCCGGCCAGCAGTACCGTCATGTGTGCAGCCCGCATTCGACCTTGCCGGTGCCGGCCCAGCGGCCGCTGCGCGGGTCCTCGCCGGGGGCAACGCGCTGCGTGCAGGGCTCGCAGCCGATGGACGGGTAGCCGTCGTACTGGAGCAGGTTGACCAGTACGCCGTTGTCGGCGATGTAGCTGTCCAGGTCGGCCTGGGTCCAGGGCGCGATCGGGTTGAGCTTCACCATGTCGCGCTTGGCGTCGTACTCGACGATCGGTGTGTTGGCCCGGGTCGGGGCCTCGTCGCGCCGTACGCCGGTCACCCAGGCCTTGTAGCCGGACAGGTACCGGTTGAGTGGCTCGACCTTGCGGAGCGCGCAGCACTTGTTCGGATCGCGGGCGTAGAGCTTCTCGCCGTACTCGGCGTCCTGCTCGGCGACCGTCTGCCTCGGGGTCCCGTTGATCAGGCGGATCGGCAGCGTCGCCGCCACCGCGTCCCGGGTGCCGATGGTCTCGGCGAAGTGGTAGCCCGTGTCGAGGAACAGCACGTCGACCCCGGGGGCCGCCTCGGCCGCGAGGTGGGGCAGCGCCCCGTCCGCCATCGAGGCGGTCACCACCAGTTCGTCTCCGAAGGTCTCCCGCGCCCACGCCAGCACTTCCTGCGCCGAGGCGTCGGCCAGTCGGACGTTGGCCTCCTCGGCGAGCGTCTTCAGATCCGTACTCATTCCACTGTCACCCGCAGTCCGATCATCTTCAGCTGGAACACCCGTGCGCACGGCCGGCACTCCCACGCGCCATGGCCGGCCTCGGCCGGACGAAGATCCTCGTCCCCGCAGTACGGGCAGTAGAGAGGTGCGGCACGTTCGCTCATCGACGTCCTCGCTTCGCTCCGGGCGCCGACCAGGCACAAGTCGCGCTGCACTGATTGGTGAACTCACTGCGTTCGTTCACTGCAATGCCTCCTCATCAGCACGGGTGACCCACTGGGCGAAGCGCTCGCCCTCGTTGCGCTCCTTCAGGTAGTTCTGGGTGATGCGCTCGACGTAGTCGGCCAGGCCGGCCGACGTGACCTTGTGACCGCGCAGCTTGCGGCCGAAGCCGGCGTCCAGGCCGAGGCCGCCGCCGAGGTGGACCTGGTACCCGGGGACCTGGTTGCCGTTCTCGTCGCGGACCAGCTGACCCTTCAGGCCGATGTCGGCGACCTGGATCCGGGCGCAGGAGTTCGGGCAGCCGTTGACATTCACCGTGATCGGCACGTCCAGCTCAGGGATCCGCTGCTCCAGCTCGTCGATCAGCTCGGCCGCCCTCGCCTTGGTCTCGACGATCGCCAGCTTGCAGAACTCGATCCCGGTGCAGGCCATCGTGTTCCGCCGCCAGGCCGACGGCCGGGCCTGGTAGCCGAGCTCGCCGAGCTCCTGGACCAGCGACTCGACCTGCGACTCCTCGACGTCGAGCACGATCAGCTTCTGCTGGGCGGTGGTCCGGATCCGGTCCGATCCGTGGGCGGCCACCACGTCGGCCACCTTCGCCAGCGAACTGCCGGAGACCCGCCCGACCACCGGCGCCACGCCCACGTAGTACCGGCCGTCCTTCTGCTGGTGGACGCCGACGTGATCGCCCTGGACCGCGGGCACCTCGGGCGCCGGGCCGTCGATCAGCTTGCGCTTGAGGTACTTGTCCTCGAGCACCTCACGGAACCTCTCCACACCCCAGTCGTCGACCAGGTACTTCAGCCGCGCCCGGTTCCGCAGCCGGCGGTAGCCGTAGTCGCGGAAGATGCTGGTCACGCCCCACCAGGCCTCGTGCACCTCCTCGAGCGGGATCCAGGTGCCGAGCCGCTGGGCGAGCATCGGGTTCGTCGACAGACCGCCGCCGACCCACAGGTCGAAGCCCGGCCCGTGCTCGGGGTGCACCACACCGACGAACGCGATGTCGTTCACCTCGGGTACGACGTCGTGCGACGGGTGACCGGTGAGCGCGGTCTTGAACTTGCGTGGCAGGTTGGAGAACTCGGTCGAGCCGATGTACTTCTCGACGATGTCGTCGATGGCCGGCGTCGGGTCGATGATCTCGTCCGCGGCGATGCCGGCGACCGGGCTGGCGATGACGACACGTGGTACGTCGCCACAGGCCTCGGTGGTGTAGAGCCCGACCGCCTCGAGCTTCTGCCAGATCGCCGGGACGTCCTCGACCCGGATCCAGTGCAGCTGGATGTTCTGCCGGTCGGTGATGTCGGCGGTGTCGCGTGCGTAGGTGCTGGAGACCTCGGCGATCACCCGGAGCTGCTCGGTGCTGAGCTGACCGCCCTCGATCCGGACCCGGAGCATGAAGTACTTGTCGTCCAGCTCCTCCGGCTCCAGCGTGGCGGTCTTGCCGCCGTCGATGCCGGGCTTGCGCTGGGTGTACAGCCCCCACCAGCGGAACCGGCCGCGGAGGTCGGCCGGGTCGATCGAGTCGAAGCCGCGGTGCGCGTAGACGTTCTCGATCCGGGCCCGGACGTTGAGGCCGTCGTCGTTCTTCTTGTTCTCCTCGTTCTTGTTCC
>NZ_SMKR01000211.1 GCF_004348725.1 Kribbella turkmenica | reverse complement strand
ATCAGCGTCTTGCTCGGCACAGCGTCGGTGAGCACGGCCGAACCGCCGATCCCGCCGGAATCGACGACCGTCACCTCCGCCCCCAGCTGGGCGGCCGCACTGGCCGCCTCGTACCCGCCTGGGCCGCCACCGATGATCACAACTCGCGCCACGGCACGCCATTCTTCCGTACGCCGCGGCCGCGTCGGACCCCGAGCCCGGTGGCTTCGTCCGGATCGCGATTGGTCCGGAACCTGAGGAAAGGTCCGGCGATGGTCGTGACACGGACGAGAATGCCAATGGAATCCGCCGCATACTCGGTGCAGTTGCCGGCGCTGGACAATTCGAACGAGCGGGCGGCGGTCCGTGCGGAGCTGCAGGCGCGACAACAGATCAACTGGCCGTATTCCGGAAGTCTCTTGTCCGGAACCTGGTGTAAGCCAGATGTATGGCTCTTCCTGCTGACATCGTCGCGCCCGTGCAGATCGCAGTCCGCCAGGGGCATCGTCTGGCGGTACGGCGTCTGGGACATGGCGGCGTACCGCTGCTGCTCATCCATGGGTTTCCCTGCACGAGCCGCATCTGGTCACACACCCTCGTCCCACTGGCCGAGGCGGGCTTCGACGTCGTCGCGCCGGATCTGCGCGGCTACGGCGACTCCGATTTCGCGCCGGACGACTTCTATGACCTCAACGCGTTCAACGCCGACCTGATCGGCCTGTTCAACGACCTCGGATGGGAGCGTGCGGTCGTCGCCGGGCACGATCTCGGCGCGATGATCGCCAACGACATGGCCAATCGCTGTCCCGACCGCGTCGACCGCCTGGTGATCCTGGACGACTCCATGCCCGACCTCGCGGAGACCTTCGCAGCCGCGGGGATCCCGCCGAGCCGGCCGAAGCCGGCCGTGTACGACTATCACCGTCTGCAGGGGAAGCACGCCGACTCCCTGGTCGCGCAGCTGGACACGCCCGATCAGCGGAAGCGCTACATCGGAGAGTTCTACGGGCATCGCCTCTGGTGTCCGCCTGATGCCTTCGACGAGGACGACCTGGCCTTCCTCACCGAGCCGTACGGCGACGCGGCCCGGCTGCGGGCCGCCTTCGCCGACTACGAGGTCGTCATGCGCACCCGGCCGTTGTCGGCTCCGGAGATGCTCGACCGGCCGGTGCAGCAGCCGGCCCTGGTGCTGATCGGCGCCGATCAGGTGACCCTAGGCGACCACATCGAGGAGCGGTGCGCGATCGCCTTTCCTGAAGCGGTAGGTCCCTTCTGGGTCAAGGATTGCGGCCACTTCATGCCCTGGGAGCAGCCCCGAACAGTCACCCGCGCCATCCGTTCCTTCTGCGCCGACCTGTTGGCAACCAACAGTCGAACGCCTCGGCTTACCGGTTCTGTCGGGTGAGGGTGCCGACCAGTCTCTGCCGATGACGGGGCGGGGACGGGGCATGATGACGCCGTTGTGGCGGCCATCCGGATTCACCTCCCCGGGCGTACGGTGGTGGTGTGCACGGAGAGCAGATGGCCGAGGAGTACCCGGTGGTCGGGTTGGACGACGATGCGTTGACGGCGGTGGAGTTGTTGGCGTCGAGGCGGTTGCCGGGGCTGATCGTGACGGGGAAGGACGGGGCGCCGTATGCGGTGTTGCCGGCGTCGCAGGTGGTGAAGTTTCTGGTGCCGAGTTATGTGCAGGACGATCCGGCGCTGGCGCGGGTGATCGAGGAGTCGTTGGCGGATCAGGTTGCGGACAGGTTGTCGGGGGTGACGGTGCGGAAGTTGCTGCCGGACGAGCCGACCGAGGTGCCGGTGGTGAATCACGACGACACGATTTTGGAGATTGCGGCGATCATGGCGCGGATGCGGTGTCCGTTGGTCGCGGTGATGAGGGATCGGCGGATCCTGGGCGCGGTGACCGCGTCCCGGCTGCTGGAGCTCGCGACAGCGCAGCACTGAAGGTCATGTGGTACGTGCTGCCCGGAGGAACGGTGCGGCCGCCGGCGTCATCTGATCGTCAAGAACGCGTCCGACCGATCTCAATGCTGAGCGCACAAGGTGGACACTCGGACAGTCCGGCCGAGTGAAGGAGTGGTGCCGGGTGAAGCGGCATCTTCAGGCAGGCACCGTGCCGCTCGCGGTGTTGACGGCGTACTACCGTCGAGATCTCCGCATCCCCTCGGGATCGGCGAGACCGCGGAGCGCCGTCGTTCCCCGTCGCCGGCGCTCCGTGCGGATCGTCGTCACCGATGCGCCGGACGACGAACTGCGATCAGGCGTGATCGACGTGACCGTCGTCGAGTTCGCCGCGCACGCCGCCTATCTGGAACCCGTGACCGGCATGGGGTTCCTGGTCCCACCGCCTTCGGGGACCGACATCTCGGCGGTCGACGCCTGGAACGCCGGCGACGTCGCCCTGTGGTCCGAGCACGAGCCGTCGGTTGGTCTCTCACTCCAAGCTGCCGACCGGACGAACGCCCTCGAGCTGTTGGCAGACGCAGGGTGGACACTGCTGGAGACCGGCGACGGGACCGCCGAGATTGCCGGTCACACGGATGAGGGCAGTCCGGCCCTGTGCCTGTACGCCGAACGGACGACACGCGATCAGCTCGTCGTCGAGGACTTCCATCGCGCCTTCACCGCCCTCCACGCGGCGGCGGAACTGCGCTGATCGGTCGAGAAAGGCGCGGGCCGGAAACCCACCCGCCGTGCCTGGCTCACGCCGGCTGGCGAGCGGCGGCGAAGACGCGGCCGAGGTTCTCCTCGGCGAAGAAGTCCGCGGGGGACAGCGCTCCGGACATGACGCTGACGAATCCGTCCATCGATCGCTGGTCGGCGCTGACGGCGCCCAGCAGTTGCTGCATCTGCGGCGGGGGCGGTTCGAGCGTGGCCAGCTGCGAGGTGAACTCGTACATCGGCATCGCCCGGGCGTCGCGTTCGCGGTGCCAGGCGCTCATCGCGTCCTCGAACGGCGCGCGGCCCTGCAGCCAGTCGTCGACGGCTCGATTGCAGCGTTCGGCGTCGTGGAACGCGTCGGTGATGCCCTGCGCGGTGATCGGGTCCTTGTTGTACGCGGCGTCCCCGACCAGCGCGTAGCCGTCGCCGTACGGCTTGCGGAACCAGCCCGCTACCGCCCCGCCGACGAACGGCGCTTCCTGAGTGGCCCTGCCGAGCCGGGCCGCGAACGACGGCACCTGCGCGATGGTCCGGTAGAAGTTGCCGGCGACATCCGACTTGTACGCACGAGCCTCGGCGTACGGCCAGCCGACGACGACCATGGTGAGTCCGTGGTTGGTCGGAGCGACCCCGAAGCCGCGATCGGGCCGGGCGTAGTTCTCGATCCCGCTGACCGGTAGGCCACTGAAATAGGTGTAGTAGCCGTACTCCAGCTTCGGCATGGTGTTGTAGTCCTCCGCGCCGACCGTCTTCGCCACGCGGCTGTTGCGGCCGTCGGCGCCGATCACCAGGTCGGCCAGATACTCGTGGCCGTTGCACCGGATGCCCCGCACCCGCTGATTGTCGACAATCACCTCGTCGACATTGCAACCCTCGCGCACCTCGGCGCCGGACTCCCGGGCGGCGTCGACCAGGAGCTTGTCCAGGACCGTACGACGTGGTGCGTACCCGACGTCGATGCCGTCCACCGGTGAGGTGGTCCCGCTGATGACGAACGGCCCGAAGTCGAACGAGTACCGCTCGATCGGTGGGCATCCGGTGGCTGTCATCCGGTCGAGCAAACCCCAGCGTCGCAGGGCGGCCACGCCCGGTGCGTGAATGATGTGAGTCGACAGGGTGTCGCTGGGAAAGGTCGCGCGGTCGACGACCAGTACCCGGTAGCCCTTGCGGGCCAGCAGCATGGCGGTCGGTGAGCCCGCGACCCGGGCTCCGACAACGATGGCGTCGTACTTCATGGCTCCTCCTGACAACGGCTTTCCACCACCGTCGCGGGTGGCGGCGGATCCGGTATCGGGGAGCTCCCCTATTACCGGGCGGGTTCGCGGCGTACGACGTACGCGGCGGCCTCGGCGCGATTGCGGAGTCCGAGCTTGACGAGGATGTTGCCGACGTGGTGCTCGACGGTCTTGCGGCTGATGAAGAGCCGATCGGAGATCTCGGGGTTGGACAACCCTTCGCCGAGCAGCCGGAGGACGTCTTCCTCGCGCCGGGTCAGCGACTGGCCGGACGGCTTCGGCGGCATGACCCTGTGGCCGAGCTCGCGAAGGACCGCGGCGGCCGCGTCGACGTGGCGAGCCGCCTCCAGCATCTCGAAGCTCAGCAACGCGCTGCGTGCTTCGGCGACCGCGACCTCGGGATTGTCCCGGCTGCAGGCACGGGCGAGGTCGAGCCGGCACAGACTCGCCTCGAGCGGCAAGTGGGACTGGTTGAAGCCGTCGAGCGCGTCGCGCAGCCACGCCTTCGGGTCGCCGTGACCGGCGCGGCCGTGGGCGAGCGCGACCAGCGCGTTCGCGGACGGCGAGGGATGGGCCTGCGCGCACGCCGTCATCGCTTCGATGGTCGCGCCTGGATCCCTGCCGGCGGCCAGTTGCGCGTCGACGAGGAGCCCCAGCAGCGGCAGACAGGAACTTGACCGCGGATCGGCCCGGCGCACCGCATGTTCGAGTAGGTCGAGAGCGATCGCGTACTCACCGCGGGCGAGGTGCAGGGCGGCCAGCGGCCGGGTCGCGTCGCCGTCGGTCAGGCCCTCGAGAAGAGCCGCGGCCTCGTCGTAGCGGCCTTGCTTCACCCGGAGGTCCGCGAGCCGGGCCAGCGCACCCGCCTTCAGCGTCCGCCGGCCGAGCGCCCACAGCCGGATGGCCTCGGTGAGCGTCGCGTCGGCCTCGGACCAGCGGCCGGCGGCGGTGAGGATGCCGCCGTAGTGGGTGTGACAGTAGGCGCTCACCGCGGGCAGGCGGCGTCGTTCGGCCACCTGCCGCCCGATCCGCATCCACTGCTCGGCTCGGCGTACGTCGCGGGTGTGCTCGCAGGCGGCGAACAGTTGGCAGAAGATCTCCTCGACCACGATGAAACTGTCGACCTCGTCGCCGGCGACCGCCGCGCACGCCTCGTCGAGCAGCACCATGCCCTCCTCGACCCGGTCGTCGTGCACGAGGCTCGCACCCAGGTACGCGAGGGCGGCCAACGCCAGGTCCGCGTCGTGGGTCCGGCGGCCGACCTCGATCGCCAGCTGGAAGTCCGCATTCTTGCGGGCGCGGTCGTCGGTGAACATCCCCTCGGTGAGTGCCACCCACCCGCGTTCGCTGCTGTCCGGCAACTCGCTCAAGAGCGTTTTCGCCCGCGCGATCCAGCCGCCGGCGACCGCCCAGTCGCCCGACGTCGAGCCATGCATCCCACCCAGCATGCGCGCGACCCGCGCGGCACCGGCACCGTCGCCGGCGGTCCGGTAGCCGGCGTACGCCGACTCCATCTCCCGGAGTGACCGTTCGTACTCGAAGAGCACGAACGACGCCGACGCCAGAACCTCCAGTGCCTCCGGACCGGGATCGGTCCGCATCAGCACCGCTCGGGCCGCTTGAGGGTCTCCGCGGCGCAGGGCGGCGCGAGCCTGCGCGATCAGGTCGGCCGTCATCCCGGCGATCCTCCCCTCCGAACCGGCCAGCGCCGTACGGCGCCTCCTGTGAGAGAACCTCGCACCGCCCCGGGTGGTCAAGTTCCGTCGTCTTACCTCGCACTTACGACACCCAGCTTATGCGTCAGATGCATCAACTCAGCCCACATCTTGCATTGGACGTGGCAGGTCTGGCTTCTTACGCTCGTTGGTGGTCGATCACAAGGAGAACCTCAGTTCATGGAATTCCGCTACGTCGGTAGGACCGGTCTCAAGGTCAGTGAGCTCTGCCTCGGTGCGATGACGTTCGGAGGGGATGCGGACGAAGGGGTCAGCCATGCCATGCTCGACCGGTTCGTCGACAGCGGTGGCACCTTCATCGACACCGCGGACGTGTACGGCGCCGGGCGGTCCGAGGAGATCGTCGGGAGCTGGCTGACGTCGAAGGACCGGGACTCGTTCGTCGTGGCCACCAAGGCGTACGGCGACATGGGACCCGGACCGAACGACGGTGGCAACGGCCGCAAGCACCTCATGCAGGCGGTCGAGGCGAGTCTGCGGCGGCTCGGGACCGACTACATCGACCTCTACCAGATGCACGTCTTCGACGACGCGACGCCGATGGAGGAGACGCTGTCCACGCTGGACACCCTCGTCCGCAGTGGGAAGGTCCGCTTCGTCGGTGCGAGCAACTACACCGGGTGGCAGTTGCAGAAGGGCGTGGACCTGGCCCGGCAGCACGGCTTCGAGCCGTACGTCTGCCTGCAGCCGCTCTACAACCTGCTCGACCGCGACGCGGAGTTCGAGCTCGTGCCGGTCTGCCAGAACGAGGGTCTCGGACTCATCGCCTGGAGCCCGCTGCGGGGCGGATGGCTCTCGGGGAAGTACCGGCGCGGGATGGACGCGCCACCGGCCGGCTCCCGGGTCGACGAGTCCCGGCGCAACGGTGCCAGCGAGAACTGGGATGCCTACAACAACGACCGGACGTGGCAGGTCATCGACGCGTTGATGGACGTCGCCAAGGAGACGGGCCGGTCACCCGCGCAGGTCGCCCTCCGATGGCTGCTGCAACGCCCGGGCGTGACCGCACCGATCGTCGGTGCTCGCTCGGTCGAGCAGTTGGACGACAACCTCGGTGCGGTCGGTTGGAGGCTCACGGACGAGCAAATGGACCACCTGACGACGGCAAGCCCGTTGCAGAACGTCTATCCGTACCAACTGCTCACGCGGTTCCGTCGCAAGTCCGCGTGAGCGGAGTGGCCCAGCGGTTGAGCTGCCGGACCGCTGCATCGAGCGCCGGCGCGTACCTCGTCCAGGCTGAGTGGGGGAGCAGCAGGACTGTCGCCCAGGTGCTGATCCGGCGGACGGCGCCAGCTTCACGTGACCAGCCGACGCGACGCCACACCAGCCGGCCGCTGACCGGGATCGTTGCGTAGAGCACCCGTCCGGACCGGGCCGAAGACGGCGCCAGTCGATGGTCGGCAAAAGTCCCCTCACAGCGGCTTCCTGGTTCGAGTGGCGTGGGCGATGTTGCGCTGCATGTCACCGAAGACGACGCCGTGGAAAGGTCTGATGGCCCACCAGTACAGATGGCCGGGCAGCCCGTGCGGATGGAACAGCGCGCGCTGACGGAAGACCGTGTTGCCGGAGCCGTCGTCGTCGACGATCAGTTCCAGCCAGGCCAGACCGGGCAGCCGCATCTCGGCTCGCAGGCGCAGCAACTTCTGGTCCTCGATCTCCTCGACCCGCCACCAGTCGAGCGGATCGCCGACCGACAGGTCGTGCGGATTCCGCCTGCCGCGGCGCAGTCCAGGCCCGCCGAACAGCCGGTCCAGCACGCCCCGGGCCCACCAGCCGAGCCGCCAGGAGTACCAGCCGTTGCCGCCGCCGATGCCCTCGATCACCCGCCACAACTGCTCCGGGCTCGCCGGTACGACGCTCTCCCGCTCGTCGGCGTACAGCGATCCACCGGACCAGTCGGGGTCGCCCGGGAACGGATCGCTCGGCGCGCCCGGGGTCGACGCGGACGCCCAACTCGTCGTCACCTCGAGGTCGCGTACCCGTTTGAGCGCGAGCTCGACCGCGCGGTCGAAACCGATCAGCCCGGATTCGGGGTCGGCGACGTACTCGGCGATGTCGTGCTCCTTGCAGACGACCTCGTGGACCAGGCTGTCGACCAACGGCCTGGCGATGCTGCTCGGCACCGGCGTGACCAGGCCGACCCAGTGACTCGACAACGACGGGGTGAGCACCGGCAGCATGACGATCCGCCGAGGGCTGAGCCGGGCGACTTTCGCGTAACGCTGCATCATCCCCTGGTAGGTGAGGATGTCTGGTCCGCCGATGTCGAAGCCACGGCTCACGTCGGCAGGCATCGAGGCGCTCCCGACCAGGTAGTGCAGTACGTCGCGGACCGCGATCGGCTGGATCCGGGTGTCGAGCCAGCGGGGTGTGACCATGACCGGCAGCCGGTCGGTGAGGTGCCGGAGCATCTCGAACGACGCGGAGCCCGAGCCGAGGATCACCGCGGCCCGCAGCACGGTGACCGGTACGCCGGACGCCAGCAGGATCTCGCCGACCTCACGCCGGGAGTCCAGGTGCGGCGACAGCTCCTCGCCTTCCGGATACAGGCCGCCGAGATAGACGATCCGCTGCACACCGGCTTCCCGCGCCGCGGTCCCGAACGTCAGCGCGTTGCGCCGGTCGCGGGCCTCGAAGCGCGGGCCGGTGCCGAGCGAGTGGATCAGGTAGTAGGCGACGTCGACGCCTTCCGTCGCCGCCCGCATCTGCCCGGCGTCACCCGCGTCCGCCTCGACGACCTCGACGTCGCCGTACCAGTCCCGGTCGCGCAGCCGCCGCGGATTCCTGGCCATCGCCCGCACCCGGAACCCGGCCGCGAGCAGCTCCGGCACGAGCCGCCCGCCGATGTACCCCGTGACTCCGGTGACCAGCGCGAGCTGTTGATCCATGCCATCCGGTGCCCGGATCCCCGCGATCGATGCGGTGGGTCAGCCGGCCAGGAGGGTGATGATGTTGTCCTCGGTGACGTCCGGGCCGGTCAGCTCGCGGACGACGGCGCCGTCGCGGAGGACGATCACGCGGTCGCAGGTGTGCACGAGCTCGGCGAGGTCGGAGGAGATCAGGAGTACGGCGAGACCGTCGACGGCCAGGTCGTCGATGAGTTCGTGCACGTCGGACTTGGCGCCGACGTCGATGCCTCGAGTGGGTTCGTCCAGCATCAGGACCACCGGGCTCGTGGCGAGGGTACGGGCCAGCAGCACCTTCTGCTGGGTCCCGCCGGACAGTTCCGCCACGGGCTGATCGGGACTGGTCGCCTTGATCCGCAGCCGGCGGACGAACGTGTCGACGAGCTCGTCCACCCGGGCCGCGGAGATCACACCGGCCCGGGACAGCCGGGGGAGTGCGGCGAGCGCGATGTTGTCGCGGACCGAGAGCGAGCCGATCACGCCTTCGGACGTACGGTTCTCCGGCAGCATGCCGACACCGGCGCGCATCGCCTTGGCGACCGACCGCCGCCGCAGGTCCTTGCCGGACACCGTCACCCGGCCGGCGTCGAGCGGGAGTACGCCGGCGATGGCCTTGGCGGTCTCGCTGCGGCCGGCACCGACGAGCCCGCCGAGCCCGAGCACCTCGCCGGAACGGATGTCGAGCGACACGTTCGCCAGCCGACGGTGCCGGCTGGTGAGGCCGGTCGCCTCGAGCACCGGTGCATCGGCCGGGTGGACGACCGGGCAGCCGAGCACGGTGGTGCCGGCGGCAACGGGCCGGCCGAGCATCAGTGCGACCAGCCGCAGCCGATCGAGCCCTGCTACCGGGCCGGTGTGTACGACGCGGCCGTCGCGCAACACCGTGACCCGGTCGGCGATCCGCTCGATCTCCGACAGCCGGTGGCTGACGTAGACGATCGATCTGCCCCGCGATCGCAGGTCCTCGAGTACGCCGAACAGGCGGTCGATCTGGTCCGGTTCGAGCCCTTCGGTCGGCTCGTCCAGGATCAGCACCCGGACCTCCGGAGCCAGCGCGGGCGCCATCGCGATCAGCCGCCGTACGCCGGCGTCGTACGACCCGGCCGGCCGGCGCACGTCGACGGCCGGCCCGAGCCGGCCGACGAGCGCGGCCGCCTCGGTGTTCATCCGGGCGACGTCGATCAGTCCGTACCGGTGCCGTGGCTCGCGGCCGAGGAAGAGGTTCCGGGCGACACTCATCTGCGGCACCAGGCCGGCGTCCTGGTGCAGCGTCCGGATCCCGGCGCGTTCGGCATCGCGCGGCCCGTCGAACCGCACTTCGTGCCCGTCGACCCGCAGCACGCCCTTGTCCGGCCGCAGTACGCCGGACAGCACCTTGACCACCGTGGACTTGCCGGCGGCGTTCTCGCCGACGAGGGCGTGGATCTCACCGCGGCCGAGAGTGAACGAGACATGGTCCAGCGCCCGGGTGCCGGGGAAGTCCCGGACCACCCCCGCGACCTCAAGGGCTGGGTCTCCCACCGTGCCTCCCTGCCTGCGGACGGGCTCGCCACCGCGATGATCGCGGATGACGCCCGGGCCGTAAAGACCTCGATCAGAAAAGGTCGGAAGTGAACATCAGGGCCGGGCGATGTGCAGCCGGACCGCCCGGTTGGCCAGCTCGTCCAGGACGTCGCGCGGCGCCTGGTCGTCGGTGACGAGATGGTCGATCTCGTCGGCCGGCACGGTCTGCACCATCGTGTCGACACCGATCTTGGTGTGGTCGGCGAGGACGACGATCTCCTCGGCCGCCGCCGCCAGCGCCCGGTCGACGGTGGCGACCTGCAGGTTCGGGGTGGACAGTCCGCGGTCGGCGCTGAGTCCGTTGCCGGACAGGAACGCACGGCCGACCCGCAGCCCGGACAGCGAGTGCTCGGCCGCGCTGCCGACGAGGGCGTGGATCGAGCCGCGCAGGGTGCCGCCGGTGAGCACGACCTCGATCCGGGGCGCGGCCCCGAGCGCCTGGGCGACGAGCAGGGAGTTGGTGACGACGGCGAGCTCCGTGTGCCGGATCAGCTGCTGGGCGAACAGCTGGGTGGTGGTGCCGGGGCCGATCACGATCGCGTCGCCGTCCTCGACCAGGGACGCGGCCAGCTCGGCGATGGCCGCCTTCTCGGCGCCGGCGACCTGGGCCTTCTGGGCGTGCGTCGGCTCCCGGGTGAGGGCGCCCGGAAGGGTCGCCCCGCCGTGGTGACGGTTCAGCAGGCCGTCGGCCTCGAGCGCCCGCAGGTCGCGGCGCACGGTGACCTCGGACGATCGGACGGCGTGCGCGAGCTCCCGCAGCGACGCCGCGCCGTTCGTGCGCAATGCCTCGAGGATCCGCTGCCGGCGCTCGGCGGCGAACATCGAGCGGCGGCCCTCGCTCGCTCCGCGCGCGTCGACGTCAGTCACGCATCGCCTCCTCCGTACCGACAGCGTCAGGATCTGATCGTATCCAGCCGGCAAACGATCAGGCCAGCAGTGCCGTCCCCAGGCGCGCCGAGCAGGTTCAGATCGTTTCTGATCGGTTCCGCGACAGAAACTGATCGGAAATATTGACTTCTGTTCGGTGGAGTGGTGTTCTTCCGTGCACTATCTGTTCGCCGGCGACCCGAGTCGGTCCCGTCGGCCAGCACTCCTTCCGCCCGAGGAGAGAGGTTCCCGGATGCGTTTCGCCCAGCGGTTCCTGACAGTGCTCACCGCAGCCCTCACGGCGACGATCGGATCGGTCGTCGTCTCCACCACCGCCCCGGCCGCCGAGGCCGCGCAGTGGAACCCCGGCACCCCACCGCTGTCCACGCCGTGGACGGCCGAGGTCGGCCCGGAC
>NZ_SMKR01000210.1 GCF_004348725.1 Kribbella turkmenica | reverse complement strand
GGCTGGACCCATCCGTACCGGGCCAACGCCGCCTGCACCGGCCCCGTACAGGGGCCGACTCCACCCGCGCCACCCACACGCGGGCCATCGCCGCCTGCACCGACCTCGCCGTACGGCGCCGTGAGGGGTCGCCGCACAGCATCTCGGCCGATCTGCGTGGGCTGGGCGCCGTGGATTGAACCTTTCCAGTCGAACTGGACATCGAACTGCAATCTGGCGGTTGCATTCAGACGAGTGATGTGCAATCGTCTAGTTGCACATCGATTCACACGGAAGGAACGTCATGAATGACACCACGTACACCGAGGCGGAGCTGGCCGAGCTCGACAGCATCGCTCGCCAGATCGACATCGACGCGCCGGCCGATCGAGTGTGGGAACTCATCGCGCGGCCCGGCTGGTACGTCAACGACGGCACCGTCGAGGACGAGCCCGACCTGCGCTATGAGGGCGATGTCGCGGTCGTGACGGAACCGGGAGTCGGGGAATACCGGTTCCGAACGGTGCGGCTGGACAAGCCGCGCTATGCCGCCTTCCGTTGGCTGGGCACGCCGTTTCGTCCCGTCTCCGAGGGGACGCTCGTCGAGTTCTGGATCGACGAGCGTGCCAGCGGCGGGGTGACACTGCGCGTTCTCGAGAGCGGGTTCTCCACCCTCTCCGCCGACCCGGCGACCTGGCTGAAGGAGCGCGAAGGCAACGACCGCGGCTGGACGGACGAACTGGCCGCCGCGAAGGCGTTCGTCGAGTCCGGGACGGCGCACGCAGATCCGGGAGCATGAGTGTGCCGGACCTCCCGACCATGTGCGCCGCGCTGAGTGACCCGACCCGCTGGGAGATCCTCACGCGGCTCGGACAGGGCGCGATGTCGGCCTCCGCCCTGGCCCGGGTCCTCCCGGTGAGCAGGCAGGCGATCGGCAAGCACCTCGAGGTGCTGCGTGAGGTCGGGCTCGTCGAGTCGGAGCAGCGCGGGCGCGAGGTCGTCTACCTGGTCGTCGGCGCCCGGCTGAGCTCACTCGCCCGGGAGCTGGACCGCATCGGCCGGTCCTGGGAGACCCGCCTGCTGCGGATCAAGCAACTCGCCGAGCAGCCCGACCAGGACCCGCCGCCTCGGCCCTGATCGCCGCACCTACCTACGTCAACCGCGTCTCCGCGTCGAAGCCGCACGCGCTTCGCCGCGCGACTGCGCATGCCGGAAATCCCTTCCACGACAACGCGATCGGCAGGTACCAGACATGTCCATCCAGGCGGTCGAGACGAACACCGACCTCCGCCCCACGGAGGAGCAACGGATCATCACGCCCAGCGAGCGCACTCCGGCGACGCGGGCCAGACGGAGGTTCGTGCTCGCCCTCGTCTGCGCCGCCGTGGCGATCGTGGGCATCGACGGGGCCATCGTGAACGTGGCGCTGGCCTCGATCCAGCACGAGCTCGGTATTGGTCACGGCACGCTGCAGTGGGTGGTGGTGGCCTACGGCCTGCTGCTGGGCGGGTTCCTCCTGCTTGCCGGGCGGATGGCCGACCAGCTCGGTCGGCGACGCGTCTTCCTGGCCGGCATTGCCATCTTCACGGGTGCCTCGCTCCTGGCCGGGATCGCACAGCACGCCGGTCTGTTGATCGTGGCGCGTGGGGTCCAGGGAGTCGGTGCGGCGCTCATCGTGCCGGCAGCGCTGTCACTACTGGCAGTCACGTTCGCGGAAGGACCCGAACGCGACCGCGCCGTGGGCCTCTTCGGAGCTGTCGACGGCGTGGCCGCGTCGGCCGGGGTCGTCATGGGCGGGCTGCTCGCCGCCGGTCTGGGCTGGCGCTGGGCGTTCTTCATCCACGTGCCGGTCGGGATAGCGCTGCTCGTCGCCGCCCTCGTGTTCCTGTCCGCAGATCGGCCCGATGAGCGAGCTCCGCGCCTCGACGTTGCCGGAGCCATCACGGTGACTAGTGGCCTTCTGGTCTTCGTCTACGCGTTGCACCACGCTGCGAGCCACAGCTGGTTCACATGGTCCACCCTGGCCCTGTTCACCGCGGCCGCTGCGCTGCTGGCCGTGTTCCTCCGGATCGAAGCACGTGCGGCTGCCCCGCTCGTGCCCGCCGCAATGCTGCGGAACCGCACGCGGGTGGCCGCGAACCTGACCGCCTTCCTCGCGTTCTCCGCGCTCCTGTCGTTCATCTTCATCGGCTCGCTGTTGATGCAGCAAGTGCTGGGCTACTCGCCGGCGATCGCAGGCGTGGCGTGGCTGGCTACGACGGCCACCATCTTCGTGGCGGCGATGACGGGCACGCGGTTCGTCGCCCGGGTCGGGGGGCGCAGGCTGCTGATCACCGGTCTGTCGCTGGTCGCCGTCGGGGCGTTCTGGCTGGCGAGGGTCCCCGCTGACGCCAGCTACGTCACGGACCTGCTGCCGGCCTTCCTGCTCGCCGGGGTCGGCTTCGGGTTCTGTGGGCCCGCTCTGCAGCTCGGCGCCCTGTCCGGGGTGTCGCGATCGGATGCGGGGCTGGCGTCCGGCCTCGTTGAGACGTCGCGCGAGATCGGCGGCGCGGCCGGGGTCGCCGGGGTGTCGACGGTCCTCGTCACGGGCTCCGACCTCGACAGCTTCCACGCCGCCTTCACTGTCGCCGGCGTCCTCGCCGTCCTCGGCGTGGTCGTCGCGGCCACGGGATTCGCACGGTCCGCGGCGCGGGAAGGAGAGATGGCATGAACGGGAGGTCATGCTGCGGTGGTTCGGAACACGTCATCGCCCGGCACCGGCGGCGAGGCGGCGAGGCGGCGAGGCGGCGAGGCGCACCGTAGCTCGCCGAATAGAGCTGATCCCCGCGGACCATGTGAATCTGATGCGAAGCCAGCTGACGTCAACCGAGCCAGGTCCTACAGGTGGCGAGGGCGATATCAGCGTCGGCCACCCCGACCGCGCCGACCATGGCCTCCACTGCTGGTCATGCAGCCGCGACGACGCCTGGCGCATGGGAGGCTACTACGGCCAGTAGCAGCACACCCGCTTGATGATAGAGCTCCCGTACGTCGCGGAGCTTGAGATTACGTCAGCGCATCTTCGCTCGGCTGGTCCCGCTCAACAGCGTCGACCGCTCGTGTCCCAGGTGCGGAGCGGATTGCGAGCAGACGCCCGTACGCGTCCAGCCCAGCGCGCAAGCCCTCCGGCCTCCGGCGACAGGCGTCCGATGTCCCGCATCCCGCGTCCGGTGTCCGCGTTCGAGCTGGGTTTTGACTATGCCCGAACGCGTCGGCGTGCTAAGGGTTGAGCTGGCCCAGGAGCCAGTTGGGGCCTTCGCTCGTGGCACCTGTGGGTTCCGTGCGCTGGCGAAGGCCGCGGTCGGCGGTCACCACGGTGACGTCGGGGGCCGGCTCGCCGGCCGCTGATTCGGCGGCCACTGCGGCGATCGTGTCGTCGCCAGAGCCGTCGGCAAGGACCACGCGCAACGCACCGAGATCCGGAGCGTCCGCGCCGGATACGGCTCGTCGAGCAGCACCTTCGAGGACAACGATGACCTGGGTCGCGTCCTCCAGCCGCTCCTGCAGTTCGGCAAGCCGAACCAGCAGACGCCGAGCAGCCCCAACGCGGTCTCGCCACCATCCGTCCGGCCGTGACCCCACGACGTTCGCCGCATCCACCACAATCACCCGACGCCGTCCACCCACCATCCCCTCAGTCTGCCCCTCGCAGATCCACCCATCCGAATACGCCACACCGGTCGGCCGCGGGCTGTGGATTCGGCGGGTCTGCCTGGTCAGTCGAGGAGCCAGCCGTTGCGTTCGGCTATGTGAATGGCGTCGGATCGGGTTCGCGCGCCGGTTTTGCCGATGGCGGACCAGAGGCGGGTGCGGACCACGCGTTCGGAGACTTCGAGCTTGCGGGCCATCAGGGCGACCGAGCCGCCGTCACGGGCCGCGCGGAGGGTGTCGGTCTCGTCGTCGTCGAGTGGGGTGTCGGAGTACCTGAGGTTCTCGGCCGCGAGGTTGGCGTCGACCACGCGGAGACCGAGGTGCACGCGGCGTACGGCGTCGGCCAACTGGGGAGCCGGGCTGCCCTTGAGGGCGAATCCCTTGGCGCCGGCCTCGATGCCCCGGCGGAAGTGGATCGGGCGGCCGTACGTCGTGAGCATGACGACGCGGCACTCCGGGATCGACGTACGGAGCTTGGTGGTGACCTTGATGCTGTCGTTCCCCGGTCCGGCCGCGTCGAGGAGCGCGACGTTCGCGCGGAGACGTTTCGCGGCGCCCACCACATCGTCCGAGCGGTTGAGCTCGGCAACGATCTCCAGGTCGCGTTCGCGTTCCAGACCGCTCCTGAGTACGCCTCGGCTGAGGATCTGGTCGTCGACCAGCAACAGCCGGATCCGGTCGGGCAAACGGGCCTCCGGGGTGACCGTCCGGGCGCCGGGGAAATGCGTCCGGGAGGATGGGCAGGACTTCGGTTCCAGATCATGGAGTCCGGTCGTACGCCTCGTCCAGATCAACGCGGCATCTCTACCAGATTGCGACCAGATCGCGACCGCTTGAGTACCACCGTCGTTCGGGCGCCCTGACCATGCGGTCGGTCCCTGGACCGGGCCGGCGCGCGCAGTGGCGGTGACGGTCGGGTGAGCTAGGTCGGCGAGGTGGAGTTGCCTGGTCAGTCGGACGGTGACGGACTCTGCGGTGACTTCGCAGGCGGCGAGGGTGGCTTGGTGCAGAGCGGCTATCCGCGCCGCTGTTGCGCAGGCAACTGGATCATCTGCTGTGGTCGGATCAGCCGCCGTGGAGCTGGCGGCGTTGGAGGGTGGTCGCGGGATTGACGGCTCCGGATTGAGCGACTCGGCGGCGCTCAGGGCTGCTAGGTCTGCTGCGGCTGTGAGTTGGTGGCGGGCTATGGAGATGGCTGACCAGACGACAGCCATGGCGAATGCAGTGGTGAGAAGCAGGCCTGCGAAGAGGGTTAGGAGCGTGCCGCTTCCACGGTCGGATCGGGCTGTGTGGCGTGCCGGGTTGGTCACGACTGGGGGTCCTCGCTGGTGGGTTCCGATTGGAGTGTGGCTGTAGCGGTGACGGGAGTGGCGGGGAGGGCAGCTAGCAGGGGTGCGTTGCGGTATGGCATGGCAGCGACTGTGACCCGGATGTCGGGTCCGGTTCGGCTGATGGTGATGGTGGCGTTGGTGGGGGCTGTGCGGCGGCCTATTTCCTGGGCTGTTTCGGGGCCTTCGCCTCGGGCTACAGCGCGGGCGACGTCTCGGGCGGCGTCGATGCAGCGGATGTTGGTGGTGACGACGCCGATCAGCCAGATGCCGAGGAAGAGCAGGGTGAGGAGGAGCGGTAGGGCTATGGCTACCTCGGCGGTGACCGCTCCGCGTTGAGTTCTTGTTCGGCGGAACCGGCCGTCGCATGCCGGACGCGGCTGGCACGCACGTGTCGCGGGAGGGTGGTGGATGAGCATGGGACTCGGCATGTGAGGTCCTTGGGGTGGGGCGGTCGCGGGAAGGGGTGGCCGCGACCGCCCCTGTCTGGTTAGAGCTGGACGCCCTCTACGCCGGCCAACTGGAGGGCGTAGTTGATGAGGGCCTTGAGAGCGTTCAGCATGGCGTCGGACTTCAGCAGGGCGACGAGGATGCCGCCGAGGCCGCAGACTGCGACGACGCTGACCGCGTACTCGGCGGTGGCGGCTCCGCGGTCGGAGCGGGTGCGAAGACGGTTGCGGACCGCCACGAGCGCCTTGGACATCTGGTACCTCCGATCTGTGGTCCGGGGGCTTCCGGACCGGTCACTGACAAGGTGCCGTCGTCAGAGGCCTGGTTTTCGAGGGAGTTTCGTGGTTGGGGATAACCTTCGTGAGGCGCGAGGATTTTGTTGCTTTGAGCATCTTCAGTGTGAGAGGTACGGGATCAACACGTCGGCGATGGTGGGGACGATGGAAAGGAGGACGAAGGCGGGGAGGAAGCACAGGCCGAGGGGTAAGGCTGTGCGGGACTCGATGGCTCGGGCCTGCTGGTCGGCGGCGTGGTGGTGAGCTTGGCGGGTGTCGTCGGCCAGGTGCTCGAGGGTCTTCGAGAGTGGGGCGCCCGAGCGGAGGGAGCGGTCGATTGCCCTCGCGAACGGGACGCAGGCTGGTTCGGTGCGCAGGTGGGACCAGGCGTCTGCTGGGTCGGCGCCCAGGGCGAGGTGATGGGCTACCTCGGTGAACAGGTCCGCGAGGGGACCGGGGATGGCTGTGGCGACTGTGGTCAAGGCTTGTTGGGGTAGGCGACCGGCGCGGAGGCAGGCTGCTAGCAGGTCGACTGCCAACGGGAGGTCGGCGGTGAGGTGGTTGTTGCGTTGTCTGGCGGCGGACGGCTCTAGGCGGGCCAGGGCTTTGGGGATCCCAAGGTAGGCGGCGACGGCGAGGACGATGCCCACCGGGAGGCCGAAGGCGAGGAGGATGCCGAGGGCCGCGGTAGTTGCTGCGAGTCTGTGTGTGCGGGGTGGCACGGGGCGCTTGCGGCGTGGATGTGGCGACAGACGGCGTAGGTCTGGGTGGGCGGGGATGACCAGGTACGACGTGATGGCGGCTGCGGCTGCGGCCAGTACGGCGGTCACGGGTTGACCTCCGCTAGACGGGTCGTCCAGTGGAGGCCAACGGCGGTGAGGCCTAGGCCGGCTGCCAGGCAGAGCCAGCCGATGGGGGTCTCGGTGAGGAACGACAACGGTCGGGCGCCGAGCGAGTAGCCGAGGACGATGCCGAAGACCGGTAGCAACGCGAGGATGCGGGCGGTAGAACGGGCGCCGGCGAGGCTGGCTGCGGTTTGGCGGTGGAGGGCTTCGTCGGCTCGGAGGAATTCTGCCAGGCGTTCGGTGAGGGCCGCGAAAGCTGCGCCCGATTCTTCGGCTACCCGCCAGGCTGCGGCCAGGGCGCGGAGACCGGTTGCTCCTGGGGATTCGGCGGCTAGGTCGAGGGCGCCGGGGACGTCGCCGCCGAGTCTGGCTGCTGCGTGGGCTATGTGGAAGTCGGGGCAGGCGGTGGCGGCGCCCTCCAGAGCGTCGACGGGTGGGCGGCCGGCGGTCAGGTCGGCGGCGAGGATGTCCAGGGCTTCGATGATCTGCGTGCGACGGGTGGTAGCTGCTTTGCGTCGGTGGTGCTGGGCTCGTTGGCTGAGGATCAGCCAGGTGATGGCGGCTATCGCCAGGGCGGAGATCAGGTACTTCGTGCCGAGGGCGAACAGTGCAAGGCCAATGGGTGGGGCGAGTAGCCAGCGCTGGAACAGGCGGCGACTGGGAGCTGGTGAGGTGCGGGGGGTGAGGCGGTGAAGGCCTCGGCCCCGGGTGGGGAGAACGAGGAGGAGAGTTGCCAGCACGAGCAGGCTGGCGGTGAAGGCGGGAGTCATGGTGCACCTGCCGGAACTTGAGGTGACAAATGGGTCGGGGCAATGGGCCGCAGGCTGCGGCTGAGCAGGCGGATTCAGCTGCGCGCGAGGTGGGCGAGCGTCAGGCTGCGGTGGGAGTGGTCAGACGGTGGGCTTGGGGATGGTGGTGGATGGAGCCGTTGGGGTGGAAGGTGTGGGCTGGGCAGGTGATGACCTGACCGGTGGGGAGACGGTCGAGGACTTGGATCTCGGCGATTCGGCGGGTGCCGGTGGGGGTGCGGGTCAGGTGGATGACAGCGTGGAGGGCTGAGGCGACTTGGCTGTGGAGGGCTTCTCGGGTGAGGCCGGCCAGGGCGCCCAGGGCTTCCAGGCGGGCTGGTACGTCGGAGGCGGAGTTGGCGTGGACTGTGCCGCAGCCGCCTTCGTGACCGGTGTTCATGGCATTGAGGAGATCGACGACCTCGGGGCCCCGGACCTCGCCGACGACGAGGCGGTCGGGCCGCATGCGCAAGGCCTGGCGGACCAGGTCGCGCAGGCTGATCTCACCGGCCCCTTCCACGTTCGCAGGCCTGGCCTCCAGGCAGACGACGTGCGGGTGATCAGGGCGGAGCTCGCCGGCATCCTCGACGAGGACCAGGCGCTCGCGCGGATCGACCAGCGAGAGCAATGAGTTCAGGAGCGTGGTCTTCCCGGTTCCGGTGCCGCCGCTGATCAGGAAGGCGCGTCGGGCGTCGAGGAGGTCGCGCAGGATCGTCGTACCGGCTGGGGGTAGGGCGCCGGCGGCTACCAGGTCGTCGAGGGTGAAGACCTTGCGCGAGGGGATGCGAAGGGAGAGGCAGGTGCCGGGCGCGGCCACCGGTGACAGGACGGCGTGGAAGCGGGTGCCGTCGGACAGGCGTACGTCGACGTACGGTGTGGCGTCGTCGAGTCGGCGGCCGGCGGCTGCGGCCAGGCGGGTGGCGAGGCGGCGGATGGCCGACTCGTCGCCGGTGCGGATCGGGACGCGTTCCAGGCCGTTCCCGCGGTCGACGTAGACCTCGTCGGGGCCGTTCACCAGGATGTCGGTGATGCCCGGCTCGGACAGGAGGGTGTCGAGCGGACCCGCACCCAAGGCCTCGCGGCGCAGCGCCGCGACCACGGCGAGGACGATCGAATCCCCGTAGACGCTGCCGTCGGCGCGCAAAGCAGCCGCTACCCGGGCCGGTGTTGGTTCCTCCCCGGTGACGGCCAAGGTGCCGCGGACTCGGTCGATCAGCGTGCTGGGGACGTTCATGCGGCGGCAAGCTCGGGCAGGTCGAAGAGGTCGAGCAGGTCGGAGGCCGCGCGCGCCAGCGAGCCCCGCGGACGGGGGTCGAAGCGGCCCTGATCCATCGCTGCGGGCAGGTCGCGCTCGTGACCGACTCTTGTTGCTAACGGCAACGAAAGGTGATCGGCCACGTCGGTGGCGGACAGACCCCCCGGACGACGCTCGCGGGCGACGACACGCACATCGCCGGCCACAGCCCGCAGTGGGCCGACCAGGCGGTTGGCCGCGGCGACCGAGCGGACGTCACACGGTACGACGAGCAAGGTCGCGCCGGCGCGGACGAAACCTTCTTCTACCGCCGGATCCGCGCGCCGAGGGAGATCGACGACCACCAGATCGCTGCTGCGCTGAGCGGCGCCCAGCACCGAACTCATCGTCTCCGGTGGCAGGACCGTGACATCGGACCGATCCCACGACAGCACCGCCAGGCCCTCGACGGACGGAAGCGCTGACCGCAAGGCGGCAGCGCTCACACGCCCGGAGGCGTTGAGCAACTTGGGCCAGCGGTCGCCGACGTCGTGCTCGATCCCCAACGCCAACTCGATACCGCCGCCGAGTGGATCGCCGTCGATCAGCATCGTCCGGTAGCCGCGCCGGTTCCCGAACATCGCGACGGCTGACGCGAGCGTGGTCGCGCCCGCTCCCCCGCAACCGCCCACGAAGGCCAGCGTCAACGCCGTCCTGACCGCGCCGTCCAGCGCGTCGGCCAACGTGTCACCGAGCGCCGACTCGTCGTCAGGCAGCCGGAACACCGCCTCCGCGCCGCTGTCGAAGGCACTGCGATACACGTCGTCGCCGTCCGTGAACCCGGCCACGACCACGCCGGAGCGCCGCACCGGTTGCGTACGGGCGAGCGGCTCGATCAGGTCGTGGCCGACGACGACCAGGCCGGCGGCGTGCCAGTTGCGGCGGAGGCCGAGCAGGTCGTGCTCGACCAAGGGAGTGACGGACGCCGCCGCGGCCAGCCGGAGCAGGTCGTCGAGCAGCACCTCGTCAGTAGTTGCCAAGAGCACCGAATCGGAAGAAGTATCCATGCCTAGAAGATGCCGTCGCCGGACCACCGCCCGGCCAGGCACTCCGATCCCTGTGGACAAAGGCGTGTCGGCTTTCCGTCAACAGCGGGAATCCGCCATCGCCAGGCGGCGACCAACCCACCGGGAACGGTTACCGTTCCTTTCGAAGCGTCTTTAACTAAATTTCACCGGACCGCTTCCGTCCCAGCTCCGGAGGACCGCCCATGAGTCGACTACGCATGCTCGCCGCCACTGCCACCGTGGCCGCCACCGCCCTGATCACCGCCGCCGGCGTGTCCCTTGCCGCGCCCGAGGCCGAGCAGGCCGCGGCCGCCCCACAAGCCGCCGGTGGCGTGAAGACGGCGTACTTCACCCAGTGGGGAATCTACGCCAACGCGTTCTACCCGAAGAACCTCAAGACCACCGGCGCGGCCGCGAAGCTGGACTTCCTGAACTACGCGTTCGCCAACATCCACCCGATCGACCACACCTGTTTCATGGCGAACAAGGCCGCTTCGCAGGACGAGAACAACCCGAACGCCGGCGACGGGGCCGGCGACGCGTTCGCCGACTACGGCAAGTCGTACGGCGCGGACATCAGCGTCGACGGGGTCGGCGACGTCTGGAACCAGCCGATCCAGGGCAACTTCAACCAGTTGAAGAAGCTCAAGGCGGAGTATCCGAACCTCAAGATCCTGATCTCGATCGGGGGCTGGACCTACTCGAAGTACTTCTCCGACGCGGCCTCCACCGACGCCAAGCGGAAGACCTTCGTCAGTTCCTGCGTGAACATGTTCCTCAAGGGCGACCTGCCGGTGATCGACGGCTTTGGCGGTCCCGGGACCGCGGCCGGCATCTTCGACGGCATCGACCTCGACTGGGAATACCCCGGATCGCCGAACGGCCACGTCGGCAACCACTGGAGTCCGGCCGACAAGCAGAACTTCACCCTGCTGCTGGCCGAGTTCCGCGCCCAGCTCAATGCCTATGGCAACCAGACCGGCAAGCGCTACTACCTGACCGCGGCCACCCCGGCCGGCCAGGACAAGATCGCGACGATCGAGACCGACAAGATCGGGCAGTACCTCGACTACAACAACGTGATGACGTACGACATGCACGGCGGCTGGGACGCCACCGGGCCGACGAACTTCCAGGACCCGCTCTACCAGGCCCCGGACGACCCGAGTACGCCGATCCCGCCGGGGCAGGCCAAGTACTCCGTCGACGGCGCGATCAAGGCGTGGACGACCGGCGACCCGGCGTACGGCATCCCCGGCGGCTTCCCGGCGAACAAGCTGACGATCGGATACCCCTTCTACTACAGGGGCTGGAAGGGCGTCCCCAGTACGGCGAACGGCAAGTACCAGCCGGCCACCGGACCGGCCGACGGCCACGCGATGAGCGGCAACGTCCCCGGCGTCTCGTTCTACAAGGAGCTCGTGGGCTTCGTCGACGACCCGTCGGCCACGTACTTCGACGACACCACCAAGGCGTCGTGGTTCTACCGCAACGGCACGTTCTGGACCGGTGACAACGCCCAGTCGATCAAGGCCAAGGCGGACTACCAGCACTGCAACGGCCTGGCCGGGGCGATGATGTACTCCCTCGAGGCGCTCGACCCGGGCCTGACGCTGTTCAACCACGTGGTCAGCGCGGTCAACGCGGACACGCCCGGCTGCGACGGCCCGGACCCGACACCAACACCAACGCCGACGCCAACACCAACGCCGACGCCAACACCAACGCCGACGCCGACGCCAACGCCCACGCCGACGCCGACCCCCACGCCCACTCCC
>NZ_SMKR01000020.1 GCF_004348725.1 Kribbella turkmenica | reverse complement strand
CATATGTACTGTCATGCGGCCTCCGAGTTCAGTCCACGCAGGTAGATCAGCGAGAACACCGCACCGATCGCCAGCATCACCAGCGCGATCGCGGTACCGTAGCCGATCTGGGAGAAGCTGAACGCCTGCTCGTACATGTACAGCGGCAGCGTCTGGCTCTTGGTGCCGGGCCCGCCGCGGGTCATCGCGAAGATCAGGCCGAACACGCTCAGCGTCTGCAGCGTGATCAGCATCAGGTTCGTCATGATCGCCCGGCTGATCATCGGCAGCGTGACGAACAGCAGCCGCCGGAGACCGGTCGCGCCGTCCATCTCGGCCGACTCCTCGATCTCCTTCGGTACTTCGCTCAGGGCGGCGGAGTACACCAGCATCGAGAACGCCGTACCGCGCCAGATGTTGGCCAGTGACACCGCGATGATCGGTGCCGCGTACAACCAGTCCTGACCGGGCAGGCCGACCGCGTGCAACATGACGTTCAGCGTGCCTTCTTCGTTGAAGAACGCGCTGAGCAGGTACGCCGCCACGACCTCCGGCAGCACCCAGGCGCCGATGACCGCGGTGCCGACGAAGTTGCGCACGACCTTCGTGGACCTGCGCATCAGCAACGCCAGGCCGAGGCCGAGAGTGTTCTGGCCGATGATCGCGGAGATCAGCGTGAACACCAGAGTCAGCCAGATCGCGTTGGTGAACGCGCCGCTGGAGAACGCCTTACGGAAGTTGTCCAGGCCGACGAACTGCACCTCGTTGGCACCGGTGCCGGTGAGTGCCATGTTGGTGAACGCCGCGTACAGGCAGTAGATGATCGGGCCGGCCAGGAAGACCACCATCAGACCGATCGCCGGACTGAGCGGCAGCATCCTGACCAGTTTGGCGGCCCGCGGCCGTCCGCCCCGGCCGGCGTTCTTGCCGGACGGAGCAGGAGCGGCCGCGGTGGGAGCGACTGTCGTCGTCACAGGGGCAGATCCTTCGTCGGACGGGGCTACTGGCCGCCGCTGTCGGTGGTCGTCTTGTCCTTGCCGACGATCCCCTCGACCGCCTCGTCGTAGTTCTTCGCGGCCTCTTCCGGCGACGACTGCCCGGTCATCACCGCTTCCATCGCGGTGATGATCTCGTTGGAGACCTTCGGGTACTCCGCGAAGGCCGGCCGGTACACCGTGACCGACACCAGGTCGGTGAAGAACTGGGTGCTCTTCGCCGACGACTTGTAGGTCTCGTCCGAGGCGACGTCCTTGCGGACGGCGATCTGCGCGCCTTCGGTCGCGTACTTGGTCGCGTTCTTCTGGGTCTGCAGCGTCTTGATCAGGTTCCAGGCCGCGTCCGGGTTCTTCGACTTCGCCGGGATCGCCCAGGTCCAGCCGCCGGAGAGACTGACCTTGCCCTTGCCGCCGCCGTCCTGCGTCGGCATCGCGGTCTGGCCGAGCACCTCACTCCACTGCGGCCACGGCTTGGCACCGGTCTTCTGCCAGTTGCCGTAGATCCAGGAGCCGTCGAGCGCGATCGCGAGCTTGCCGCCGGGCAGCAGCTCGGTGCCGACCTTGCTGCCCATGTTCGGGTCGAGCGCCTGCTTCGGGGTCGGCGCGAGGCCCTCGGTGAAGATCGTCTTGATGAAGTTCAGCGAGTCCTTGAAGCCCTGGCTGCCGACGACCCACTTCTGCTGGTCGTGGTTGTAGAGCGAGTCCTTGGTGCCGTAGAGCAGCATCTCGAAGCCCTGCATGGCGGAGGCCTCACCCATCGGCTTCCCGGAGTACACGTTCAGCGGGACGACGCCGGGGACCTTCTCCTTGATGGTGCGGGCGGCCGAGAGCACGTCGTCCCACGTCTTCGGCTGCCAGTCGGCGGGCAGGCCTGCCTTGGCGAACAGCTGCTTGTTGTACCAGAGCGCCCGTGTGTCGGTGCCGTCCGGGATGCCGTACGTCTTGCCGTCCAGCGCCTTCGCGGCACCCTTGGCCGTGTCCTCGAACTGGCTCCACTGGTCCCAGTTCTTGATGTAGTCGTCGAGCGGCCGCAGGTAGCCCGCGGTGATGTCGGAGTTGATCAGGAAGGTGTCTTCGTAGACCACGTCCGGCGCGGTGTTCGGCGACCGCATCATCAGCTGCAGCTTGGTGTAGTAGTCGTTCTCACTGGCCACGATCGGCAGGAGCTCAACCTTCGAGCCGGGGTTGGCCGCCTCGTACTCGGCCTTGACGCCGGTGAGGAAGTTCTTCATCACCACGCCCGGGCCCCATTGCTGGTAGGCGATCTTGAGGTTCGCCGGACCGGCACTCTGCGAGCCGCCCGCCTCCGGCTCCTTGGTCGTCGAGCCCTGGCTGCAGGCCGAGACCGCCAACAGCAACGCACTCACCGCGGCGGCTGCTTTGAAACGTTTCCTTGTCACCATCACGTCCACCTTCGGGCAATCGTTGTCATACCGGTACCCCGGCCCAAAACCGCTGGGCTTTCTCGTGACCGTAGGAGTCCAGGGTGGCTCAAGTCAATGCTTGACAGACAACGTTGTCCACGTCAGGACGCACCTACGCGGTGACCGGCAGGTAACGATCCGGTCACCGCGTTGTCATGACATTCAGACAGTAGCGAATCCAGCCTCCTGACGGGCAGGTACGACGCGTCGCGACCTGACTGCGCCGAGTCCGCAGAGCACCAGTCCGGCGAGCAACCAGCTGCCCAGTACTACGAGCGGTCCGGCCGCGCCGGCGCCGTCGAAGAAGCTCACCGAACGAAGCGCCGTACCTGCGGCTCCAGGCGGCAGCAACTGGCCCAGCGCACCCCAGCCGCCCGGCAGCATCTCCGGCGCGCTCGTCAGCCCGGACAGCGGGTTGCCGAGCAGCATCATCACCGCGGCACCGAGCGCCAGCCCTGCCTGGCCGAGGAGCCATTCGAGGCCGAGCAGCGTGAGGCTGACCGCCGCGATCGACAGCGCGATGACCCCCGAGTTGGCGAGGTAGCTGCCCTCGAACGACCCGAGCCAGAACTGCAGTACGGCGGCCAACGCGAGCCCACCCGTGATGGCGAACGTCACCGCGCCGACCATCCGCTTCGTCCCGCTCCGCACGAGCTGGGTGAGCAGAGCGGCCGCCGCGATCCCGCCGAGCACGAGTGGCAGCGCGCCCGCGGCGAGGCCCGCACCCCGCGGATCGTCGGCCGGCAGCGGCACGACGTCCGTCACCTTCGCCGGCGCCTCGGGCGACAGACGCGACGCCAACTGCGTGAGGATCTGCGCGACCGCCGGAGCCCCGGCCGACGCGGTCAGCACCTCGGACTGACGCGGGTCGAGCACGATGGCGCCGTACACGTCCCGGTCCTCGATCTTCTGCACCGCAGCGGCCCGGTCCGGTACGGCGGTGACCTCGAAACCACCCGGCATCGCGTGTTCGAGGCCCTGCTCGACCTGAGCGACCGCCTGCGCGGGGCCGGCGACCGCGAGCGGGAGATCCCGCGGCTCGGACCGCGCGGCCGGCCAGGCGAACGCGATCAGCAGCACCGTGAGTAGCACGGTGAGCAGCGTGACCACCACGAGCACCGGTGGGCGCCTTGGCGTCTCGGCAGCGTGTTCGGGTGTGTGGGCGGGGTGGCGCCCGGTCAGCTGTTCGGACATGAAGGACTCCTCGAAAAACCGAATGACCGTTCTTTATTGAGTCGAGCGTGCGACATGGCACCGCGACTTGTCAAGAACGGACATTCGTTTTATGTTCCCGTCATGCCGAAGGTCACCGAGGAGCACCGCGCGGCCCGCCGCGCCCAGATCGTCGCCGCGGCCCGCCGCTGCGTGATCGAGCAGGGGTTCCACAAGACGACGATGGCCGAGGTGATCCGCGAATCCGGGCTGTCCGCGGGCGCGGTCTACGGCTACTTCAAGAGCAAGGAGCAGATCGTCGAGGCCATCGCAGAGGAGGCACTGAGCACGGTCGACGAACTGTTCGGGAAGCTGCTGGCCTCCGAGGAGCCGCTCAGCCCGCTCGCCGCGCTGGAGGCCGCGCTGAATCACGTGGTCTCGATCGCCGAGCGGCCCGGCGGCGACGTGACCCGGGTCGCGATCCAGGCCTGGTCGGAGGCGCTCCGCAATCCCGCCATCATGACGATCGCGCAGGGCAAGTACGCCCAGGTTCGCGGCCGCTTCGAGGACGTCGCCCGCCGCGGCCAGGCCGACGGCACCGTTGATCCCTCGGTCGATCCGCGCCACATCGCCCAGGCGCTCTTCGGCATCGTTCCCGGCTTCCTGCTGCAGCGACTGATCATGGGTGACGTCGCCCCCGGCACCTACACCGCCGGGCTCCGCGCCCTGTTGCGCTCCTGAACCCGCGCCCACGGTCTGGCAGAAAGAGTGATGGATCGAGACCAGCCAGGTCGAGCTGCTACTTGACCTTCTCGGAGTCCGAACGCCGGGCCCGGAGCTTGACCACAACGAACCATGTCACCGCGGCAGCCGCAGCCGCGAGCACGACCCACTGGAAGATGCCTACCGAGGACTCCACCACGTGCCACCGCTCACCGAGCTGGTAGCCGGCAACGATCAGCGCCGAGTTCCAGAGGAAGCTCCCCATCGTGGTGAGCAGCAGGAAGAACGGCACGGACATCCGCTCCACCCCCGCCGGCACCGAGATCAGGCTCCGCACCACCGGCACCAACCGACCGATGAGGACGGCTTTCGAACCGTGCCGGTTGAACCACTCCTCGGCCTTGTCCACATCCTCGATACTCAGCAGTGGCAGCTTCGCGGCCAGCGTCCTGGTCCGACGACGGCCAAGAGCGGCACCCACGCCGTACAGGGCGAGCGCACCGACGACCGACCCGAGCGTCGTGAACACAATCGCGCTGGCGAGACCTAGATCACCACGACTGGCGGCGAATCCCGCCATCGGCAGGATCACTTCGCTCGGCAGCGGGGGGAACAGGTTCTCCAGTGCCACCGCGAGCCCGGCACCCGGCGCACCGAGCTGCTCCATCAGGTCGATCGCCCACCCGGCCACACCGGTCGGTTCGGTCGCCTGCAGCGCGGTCATCATCACCTGTTTCGTCGTGTCCGTGCCGACGACGCCAGGCGCGCGGACCGGGCCCGCACAGTGCGTCCGGCCGCCGTCCTCTCCCGGGATTTCCCAGTACAGAGCTGAGGAAGCCGCAGCGTCTTCCTGTCCTGTGCCCACTACTCTCGCGGGCATGCGGGCATGGCTCCGCTGGGTTTCCGTCCTCGCAGGGCCACGTGCACGACACTCGGCCGAACGGTCGATTGATCGTTGCGCACGGCAACTTGCCGTGGCTGAGGAGCAACACGTTCCACAACGTCCGGGAGTCGCCGCAGCGATGATCAGCACCTGGTCCTGGGCGGGAGCTGGGGTTCCGCCGAGAGCCCCGCCTCGGCCATCGATAGCTCACGCCGTCGGTCGAGGAAACCCTCTCCGCCGCGTCTCGGAACCGACCGTCAGCCGTGCAGAGGTGGTCGAGGTGGTCAACGACGAGCGCCGGATCGAACGTGACCCGCACGACGGCGTACAGCGTCTCGGCGACTGCTGCGACGTACGAACAGGCATGGCTTCTGAGGCGGACGTATATTCCTCATATGGAAAGTACGTTCGAGGTGCTGGCGGAGGGTCGGCGGCGGGACATCCTGGACCTGCTGCGCGCTGGTGAGCGGCCGGTGGGTGAGCTGGTCGACGAGCTCTCGCTGAGTCAGCCGGCGGTGTCGAAGCATCTGAAGGTACTGCGGGATGCCGGGCTGGTGGAGGTTCGTCAGGACGCTCAACGCCGGTGGTACCGCCTGCGCCCGGCACCCCTTGCCGAGGTCGACGCCTGGCTCGAGCCCTACCGCGACCTGTGGCGCACTCGCCTGGACGCCCTGGAGACCCACCTCGACACCATGGACTGACCCCAGCCGCAAACGAGCGCGCCGGCCACCGGCGGGGGTGGCGCGGCTGGTCGGCGCGCGGTGGGTGGTTGCGCGTGGTCGGCGGGATGGTGGGTGGTTCAGGTGAGTTCGGGGACTCGTAGGTGGGCGAGAGAGAGTTCGAACTCGCAGACGTCGAGGACCTTGGCGCCGGCTTCCTTGGTGGTGGCGGAGCGCATGGAGGCGGCGGCTTCGCGGTTGCTGTCCATGGCTTCCTGGCTGTCGTACGTAACCGAGGAGACGGCGCGGCCGGAGGTGCGGTCGACGAGGAGGCTGGCGCTGCAGAACCCGGCCAGGTCGTCGAGTCTCGGCAGGGACGCCAGTTTGTAGACGTCGATCGACCGGTCGAGGTTCATCGGGTCGACCTGCACCCAGGTGGCACGGACGCAGGCTCCTTCACCGGAACGGTGGTCACGGTGCAGGACCGCGATCTCCCACTCCTCGACCGTCGGACTACCGCCGCCCATCAGGTCGGCGATCCGGGCGCGGACCGGCCTGAGCTCTTCGTCGGTGGCCCGCATCGCCTCCTCCGACTGCCAGGCGCTCGTAACGATGCACCGGCCGGACTCCCGGTCGGACAGCATGGACAGCCCGATACAGCCGTCCATCTCCAGGAGCATCGGCATCACTTCGTCGCGCATCTGCGCGATGCCGGCGTCGATCGACTCCGGCTTGGCGTGGATCGTGGTGGAGCGTGCGTACACGGTCCACCCCCTTTGCCTCAGGGCAGCGCCCCGGTGGCGCCACCGGTCGCACCCAACATTGCTCCGCAACCAGAGCCGTGGCAATGCCCCGGAAACCCCACGACCAGGCCTATCCGGATGTCGATCAGGCCAGCGGCACAGAGGGGAATCGGGGCCCGAACTTCAGCCCGGACGGCCGCACCCTGTACTTCGTCGACACCCTCCCGCACCGCCGCCTCGAAGCCATCACCCTGTACGACGGGACGCCGGGCGAGCGCAGCACCATCGCCGAGATCAGCGGCGGCAATCCCGACAGACTGGTGCTGGACGAGGGCTGCGTCTGGGTGGCGGTCTGGGATGCGAGCGAGCTCCGCCGGTATGCGCCGACGGGTGAGCTCCTGGCCAGGGTCGAACTGCCGGTCCCCAAACCGACCGCGGTCTGCTTCCAAGGCGGCACGCTGGTGATCACCACCGCCTCGCTCGGACTCGGTCGGCCGCCTGCCGGAATCACCTGTTCGCTGCCGACGTCGGCGTCACCGGCCCGCCGGACCGTCCCTGGCTCGGGCGGCCTTCGACCTAACACCTCGCGCGGCCGGTGGTGTCGACCGCGAACGACAGTGTCGGCTTCGAGGGCGCGGTCGGTGCCGCGCCGGCCAGTGTGAACGTCCGATACCGGCCAGATCGCACCAGTCATGTTCCTCCAGGGCTTGACGGCAGCTCTATGAAGATCAACCATCTAGTCTCTGGATATTACACCTGCATAGTCGATGTTGTATCAGGATAAGTGCCGATCTTGGGAGAGGAGGGCCATGCCTCGTATCGGACAGACAGCTGATGCCACGGCCAGAGCGAGGAGGCTGGTCCGAACGAGGCTGCTCACGGTCAGCTCGATTGATCGCCCCTGTCCCGTAGCGCGGTGCGCCAGAGTCGCATCGGGTGGCAGATGATTCCGATTGCTGTGCTCCGGTGATCGGGCCCGGCCGCCTGAGCCAACGCCTGCTGCTCGGCGAGAATGCCTGGCCGTCTCAGTCCAGGCACCTCTCTGTCGCACCCCTGCAGAAGCCACTGCACCCCTGCAATTGATACGGATGGAGATCGGGTCGTGAGTGAGACAACCCCGTCAAGTCGCCAACCCCAAGGCGGGATCTCCCGTCGCTCGGCGATCCGGCTACTGGTCGGCGCCGCCGTTTTGCCGCCCGTCGTTGATTCACTCACCGGCGTAGCGGTGGCACAGGAGGCGACTGCGCCTGGACAGGCGCCGCTGCCGTTGCCTCTGCGCCGCCTGGATAAGCCGGGCCTGACAATGGAGCCGGTCGCGACGATCGCTGGCCGGCGGCACCGCGCCACGTTTTTTCGTGCTGCTTGGGAGGGTGGCTGGACGTACGTGCGCGAGATGGAGGTGCGTGACGGTCGCGGGTGGCTGCGGGTAACGGATGCGGAATCACGCTTCGACGAACAATGGGTCGTTCTGACGGGCTCTGACGGCAATCCCAACGATTACTACACGTCGATGACGCCCAACTGGGTGAGCTTCGACTCCCTGCGCCAACTCGACGACCGAACGGTCGAACTGCGCAGCACTCCGCCGGGAGCCTACGATCTCACTGTTCGCTGGAGTCTCGTCGGCGACAATCCGGAGCTGCACTGGACCATCACGGCCGGCCGGGACAGCAACTATGTGGTCGGCTACCAATCGTTCGATGCTGTCAAGCTCGATGGCGTCGACGAAGTTCTGTGCGGAACCCGCCAGCATGCGAAGTTCGTTGAAGGCTCCAGATCACTTGGCGCCTGGGAACTGTTCGCTCCGATGTCACTGACCGAGCGGCGACTCGCCAACCGGCAAGTGACTATGGGCGTCTACGTCCCTGGTGAGGTGCTGCTGTTCGAGCACGAGCGGGAGCTCGGCCCAGATGGGCAACCCTTCGCTATGAGCCTGGGCAACGACGATCGCGACGTGCAGCCGGTCGTCTTCGCACCGCAGATCGGCAGTCGCTCGTCGCTGGCCGCTGGCGAGAGTCGCGGCTACGCGTTCGGCTTGTATGCGGCCCCCGGGTCGATGTATGACGCCTACACCGACCTGACACGCAACGAGTACGGCTATACCGACTACCGACGCAACGTCTACGAGACGTCGCTCACCGACACGGTCCACAACATTATCGACCTGATCCTGATCGAGCCAGCCCAGGACGATAGCGAGACCTTCGTGCCGTCCTTCAGCGGGTGGTGGAACCGCGGCAAGGGATTCGCTGACATCGAGAACGACCGCGCCATCCGCACGACGGTCGCATCGGCACTGCTGTCCGCCTTCTATCTCACCGGCGACACCAGGCTGTACGACAAGCGAGCCCGACCCCTGATCGAGTATCACGTGTCTCGTCCCGGCCATGGCAGCACGCCGATCATCGGCAAACCCGTTTACGGGAACCGGAACCTGTACCGGATCGGTCGCGTTTCCGGCGACGCCTCGACCCTGGTACCTATCTACGAACAAACACGTGGCCAGAACGCCGGCATCCACAACCTTGCGATGGATCTGATCAGACGGCGCCCGCCGCGCGAGGCTCGCACGCCCATGAGCAATCCATTGCAGGCATACCTTCTCACCAGGAATCCGGCCTACCTAGCCGAGTTGCGCGCCGAGGCCCGCCGTTATCTTCGCGACGAGATCATGCGCCCTTACACCACCAATCAGCCCGAGAACGGGTTCGCGTACTGGCATTCCAAGGCTTGGACCGAACTTCTGGTGACCTACGAGATCACCGGCGACCAGGACATCCTCGACGCCGCGCATCGCGAAGCCAAGAGGTTCATCACTCAGACGCAGGTGCGACCAGTCCCCGATACGACGGTGACCGTGCCGAACCAGCCGTTCATCGACAGCCAGGTGAAGATCTGGCCTGACGGAACCCTATTGCCCGACTATCCCGTCCGCACAGTCAAGAGCGAGCAAGTGCCGGCATGGATGGTGTCTACTTGCGGCGTCACCTATGAACAGTTGACCACGCTCAGGATTCCTGATGACGGCAAGAGTCCGGTCGGCGGCTTGACGTGGATACCGTGCCGGGCAGGCTTCTTACTTCGGCTTGCCGAGCACACCGGTGACCGGCTCATCCGCGACGTCGCGCACAATCTCGTCGTCGGCCGGTATACGAACTACCCCGGCTATTACAGCCGGCAGCACAGCGTGACGCAGATGAAGCCAAGGTTCCCGCTCGAGGGCCCGAACGGCGTTAGTGCAATTTACTACCACCACGCTCCCGCACAGCTCGCCATGACAGTGGACTACTTGATCTCTGAGCACGTGACGAGGTCGGCGAGCCGCATCGACTTCCCCAAGCACTTCGAGACCAATTACGTCTTCTTTCGCTATTACGTGTACGGCCACGCGCCGGGCGTCTTCTATGGAGAGGACAACGTCTGGCCGTACTTCCCGAAGGGCATCGTTGCCGTCGACAACCCGCAGGTCAACTGGTTCACCGGAATCGGCAACAATAGTTTGTACCTCAGCCTGACCAGCGAATCCGAGCACACCGAACCCGTGACGATCGGCTTGGCGACGGTGCTCACAGGGCTCGACCCCCGTCGGCGCTATGACGCCGAGATCATTCGCGACAATGGCAGCCGCACCCCTGCCACCGTACTCGGCGGAAAGCTAACCACCACCGTCTCTGCAAAGGGAATCACGGCCGTTGTCATCCGCGGGGTAGAGATCACCGTACCTTGGCATTGGACATCCGACACGACCGACCGATCCTCAAGCAGCTACCACTTCGAGGACATCGATCCCGGAAGCGACCAGGGGCTCGTCCGCGGCATGCTGCTCGTCCGGCCCGATCGGTCCGGCTACGAAGCCTACGTGCAGATCGACGTCCTGACCGAAGCGCGGATGGTGTACTCAATCGATGGCGGCGCCGAGCAGGAGGCACCGGCCAAGGTCTTCCCGTTCGAATGGACGATCCCCGTCGACGATCTGGCCAGCACCTTTACCTACAGGGTGGTGTCCGGCAACCGGAGTAGCCAGCCCCGCACACTGCGGCTGCCACCTGCGGTCACCGGCATCGTGCCGCGAGGGCAAGCCGCCTGTGGGGAATTGTCGTGCTCGCCGGACACAACGCCGGGCGACAGCGTCCGGGTTCAGGCCAGGTTGCGCAACGGGTCAGGCGCCGTCCTGGAGAGCGCATCCGTCAGCCTGTCAGTACCAGACCGTTGGTCGGTTGACGTCGCTGATCAGGTCCCGACTGAGGTTTCGGTCGATGGCACCGCGGTGTGGACGTTCGACGTCGGCGTGCCGGACGATGCGACCATCGCGAAGCACGCGCTGACCGCGCGCGCGACGTGGGCTGGCGGCTCCACCGACCTGGAAGCGACAGACATCGAGGTCATTGCGCCGCTAAAGGTCACCATGCTCACTGGTGACCCATCCGTCTTGGCGAAACCAGGCGACGCCCTCAAGATCACCGCCGCCGTCCTCAATATGGGCCCAGTCCCGCGCCGGGGCCCGCTCACGCTCACAGCTCCTCCAGGCTGGCACGTGTCCGCAGCGGTCGAGTACGACGTGCCTGGCCGTTCGGAGAGCGAGTACACATTCAGCCTCACCTCGCCAACAGCGGCGCCGCCTGGCGGCACACATCGAATCTCCGTCGCCCTACCGGACGCCCCGGCCCGCACGATCACCGTTCTGATCGCCAGCAGGGAGATCGTCGTTGACGACAGCCACTCGTGGCCCACCTACACCGAAACGGGCTGGTGGAATCCTAGCGGCCTGGTCGGCTGGAACGGAACCAGCCGATACAGCGAGGAAGGCAAGCTTGGAGGAACGGCGACCTGGCGGCCCGACCTTCCCAACGACGGTATCTACGACGTTGCCGTCTGGTACCCGACCAATCCCGCCACCACTACCGCAGCCGTTTACCAGGTACATCACGCCGACGGCGAGGAAGAGTACGCCGTCAATCAGCAGCAAGACGCCAACGGGTGGCGACACCTCGGCCGGTACCGTTTCGCCGCTGGCACGGACGGCTACCTCCGCCTGGTGGTCCGCAACTCGGGATTTCATCGCGCCGACGCCGCCCGGTTCGAGCTGGTCGTAGCGGCTGAGTGAGTAAGGAGACATCGTGAAGAACATGCTGATCGCCACCGTCGAGACCATCCCCATGCGCATCGGCCTCGACGGCCGGGGAGTGTCGACCTCAAGACCACTGGTCCGCACCAGCCCCGACGTCGAGGCGATCCACCAACGGAAAGGTGTCCGACGTCGTCAGCGTGCACACGCAGGTACTTGCCTTGTTCGCCGGCGTTGGGTCCGAGGTCAGGCAGCGCCACCTCGCTCGGCTGCTGTCGTCCACGACGAACCGGTCACTGGCCACGTCCAGCGCAGCGTCGCCACCTTTGACTCCCAAGATGGCGACCGTGCCGCCTCGCCGGGCACAATCGATGGCGAGTCGCGCCGTCCCGGGCGCCCCCGCGCATTCGACCACGACGTCAGCTGGTGGTGCGTTATCCCCAGTGCCGTCACCAACCTGGTGTACGTCGTCAGCTGCCAGCTTCTGAGCGAACGCCAAGCGCTTCTCGTCCAGCCCCAGTACCTGAACGGCCGCGGCGCCAAGCGCTCGGGCAACTTGCGCGGCTAGCAGCCGCGCGGTGCCATCGCCGACGACGGTGATCGTCCGGCCCGCCAGCGGAGGACACCTTAAGGATGCGTGACACACCACCGCGGTCGGCTCCGGCAATGCTGCGACGTCCAAGCCGACAGTCGGCGGTAGGTGGCAACGCTTGATCGGCGCGGAGAACAACGTACTCCGCCAAACCGCCAGGCGCCGTGAACCCCACCTCACCGTAGCCGCGTTCACACAGCTGAACCTGGGCTCAGGTGAGAACGCATCGCCTTCTCGGCTCCACCGACGTCGCGGTCGCGCACTGCCTGCAGGACGGCTCTGTGGGCGTCGACCACCTCGTCGAAAGAGTCACCACGTGCGAAATAACCCTTGTAGCTGGCGGCGAAACTGCGGCGCAGTGATTGCTCGAACCCACCAAGCACGAACGCGAGCAACTTGCTGCCACTTGCCATTGCCATGCCTTCATGGAATGCCACGTCAGCGTCATGGAACCGCTGCTCCCGCGTTGGTTCCCTCCAGCGCGACAGCATCTGCATCTGTGCAATCGCCTGCTCAAGGGTGGTCAGCGTCGCGCGGCCAACCGTGCGCGCGGCACGGCCAGCGGCAAGCGCCTCCAACGACTGCCGGATCTCGCACAACTCAAGCAAGTCGCCTACGGCGTCGCGCTAGCCCCACACTGCCCACTCGGCCCCATCGCGCTTGCCGCCAGCCTGCAGGTCGACCTCGCAGCGCCGAAGTTCTTGATCCAGGAACAAAGCCTCGGCATCCGCTACAACGCCAACAGCGACCTCCTCGACTACCTCGTCGGACCCCGCCGTCTTCAAGTTCGTTGACGGACACATCACGCGACCATCCGGCCCCGGCCTAGGCATCGACATCGACGAAAACGCCGTCCGCGAGGCCGCACAACACCACCACTGGCACGCTCCCGTTTGGCGACACCGCGACGGTTTCCCACGCCGAATGGTGACTGACACATAGAAGGGTTGGATCCCGGGGTGGGGTCCACCGCCGCCCACGTGATCATCGCAGAGATCGGGCTGGACATGACCCGCTTCGCCACCTGTGCTCGTGGGCCGGTTCGCCCCCGGAACCAAGGAATCGGCCAGCAAGACCGACACCTTCCTCGACGAACGCTACCGGCGCATCGCCCTCCCTTATGTCCGTACTCCTGGTGGTGTGCCACGACCGGCCGCCGTGACGAGACTGGCCCGGGCCCGCCGCAGGGTCGGGCTATCGCTCGATTAGTTGCCGCTCACCGATGCGTACGTGGACTGTCGATGTCAGCGGGTCGACCTCGAGTGTGCCGGTGGCACCGGTCGAGTCCTCCCATTGCGCGGTCCAGGTCGTCGCGGAACCGCGTAGGCCTGGTTCGGTTGCCCCCTGCTGGTGCGCTCGTACAGATGCCCACACGAGGGGGACTCCCGCACACCGAGGGACGGCTTGTATGGATCGCCTGGTGTGTCACAGGTGACGGTGCTCCCGTCACCCAGATCCCACACTGCCTCCTCGACCTGAGCGGTCACTATCACCGTGACCGAACCTTCGGAGCCGCCGTCGGTGATCGGCCCCCACGTCGTCGGGCCCGGATTCTGCACCCACATCCACGCCGGCGCACCAACGAGATCCATCGAGTCCGCAACGTGCTCGATCGGCTTCGGCGCCATGCCGATTTCGACGGGCGCGACGTTCATCCCAACGAGCACGGTCCCGGGCGAGCTCTCTTGGATTGACCACAGGCGGAGCGCTCGGACCGTTGGGGAGCCACATGTAGCCCGCCGCTCCCCATGAGACTTCCCCGACGGCTCCGGCCAGCTTCCCCCCGTGATAGATCCAGCCGTCGTCAGGATCGCCTTCCCATATCCCGTAGTAGATGCTGCCTGGCCGATTCAACGCGCCACCTGGCCGAACGTCGTCGATGTCCTCAGCCGGCAACCCGCCCTGACCCAGGTGATCGACAGGGAGTCACCAGTCATCGGGTGGTGACTTCCTGTCAATCACGGGGACTCAGCTGATGTCGATGCTGATCGGGTAGCGGACCAGGTCGCGGTTGAATCCGGCGCAGTAGGTGATCTTGGTCGCGTAGATGTACGCCGTCGATCCGGTTGTGTTGAAGTTGATCGAGGTGCTGTCGGGGTCGAGCAACGACGGGTACTGGTATCGCTCGACGCCCGGATGGGTGCCGCAGCTCTCCCCGAACTGACCATACCGGGGGAGGTCCATGACGGTCTGCGGCGTCGACCAGTTGGTCAGGTCCGACGACGTCGATGCGCGGACAACCGTCTTGGTAACCCCGCCCTCGGTGATCGCGACGTGGGAGATCGCGAGATAGAGGTCATGGCCCTCGACCTTGATAAGACTGCGGATCGGTGAGCCGATCCCCGTGGCGACCCCGGTGCATTCGTGCGCCGCGGGGTCACCCGGCGCCACGGGGTAGGGACTGGCGAATTCGACGCTGAAGCCGCCGACGGCGCCGACCCAGGCCCGCCAGGACGCTGGGTCGGCGATGTTGTTCGTGCGGATCAGGCAGCTGCCTTCCCTCGCCGGCCAGTCGTACGACAGCATGGCGTAGAGGTAGCCGTCGTCTCCCTCGACGATGTTCGACGGCACGAACGTGCCGAGACGGTCGGACCGGTTGGCGTCGAACTGGTAGGGCGGGCCGGCGACGAACCGCGGGGTCCCCTGCGGCGGCGAGGTGAACGAGTAGCCGCCGTCGGTCGACGTCGCCTGGACGGTGGTGCCATACCAGCACTGGCCTTCGACGACGCAGTCCTTGTTGGGGTAGTGGTCGGGGTGGTAGTCCATGGCCACCAGCGCGTGGATGGTGTCGCCATCGGTGTAGAACGTCTCCAGCCAGCCGCGGTTGTCGTAGGTGTCCGGCTCGGGGCTGTTGCCGGCCTCGTAGATCATGTGCGCGCAGTCGCGCTCGACGTCGTTCAGGGTCGGACCGATCGAGGCCCAGTGCCGGTGGTGCGTCGCGATCAGGTGGACGTCGCCAGCGGAGTCGCGGAACGCCCGGGCCGCGGCGTCGGGAAGGTCGCCTGTCGCACTCGTGTCACACGAGCCGCCCACCGGGGCGTCGTAGTCGAAGACCGTCTCCCTGGGGCCGGTGACGGCGAAGCTCACGGCCAGCGGAGCGGCGGCTGGGCTCGGGGTGTCTGCCGCCGCCGCCGTGGCGGCAGTCGCGGCCAAGGCCAGGGCGGACGCGATGAGGGCGAACTTCCGGGCGCCATAACGAAGGCTCATCTCGTCTCCTCATCCGTGGGGCGGTGAACGGTCATTTGAGCGAGGATTGCAGTACCGCACTGCGGATGTTACATCTGCAATACGGCACTGTCTAGTAGATGCTGGCCAGTCCTCCGCAAGCGGCCTGTAAGGTCCTGGTCGCGACTCTCCAACCGACCGCGGTGCCCAGCGCCACTTATCACCGCAATGTGACGTCGCCGAGGTCCGCTCGCGGCTGGACGTCTTCGTCAAGGACATAGGGATCGTCACGTCGCTCGCCCGCGAGGCGCACGTCGCGACGCCGATCGCGTCCGCCGCCCAACAGCTTTACCTCCTTGTTGAGAACGCGGGCCTCGGCCCGCACGACGACCCGAGTGTCGTGCTCGCCCTCCGGCGTGCCGACTGGGCCTGACGCGTCGATCCGGTTTACACCCGCCCCGCTGACGCGCGTGGCCCTATCGGCGAGCAATCGGCCGTCTCGCGAATCTGCAGGCCGTCCCTGAGTTGCGCGCTCTCGCCAGCATCGGCTCGAACCAGATACCACCACCACCGTGAACGCGGAGACGCCATCATGACCGCCACCGCCGTCGCGGGCCGATCAGCCTCGTGCTCGCCGGCGTCTAGGGCGACTTCGACGAACCCATGACGATCGCCGAGGTGGCCGACCTGCTGGACATCTCCCCGCACGCTGCGGTACTGCGAGCGGGCGGGCTTGGTCCACGTCGACCGGGACAGCAGCGGCCACCGCCTCGACATGCTTCTGCAGCATCGCGACACCATCCGTCGCCAGCTCCGCGAACTGACCTCTCGTTCTGCCGCGACCGAGTACAAGATCGCTACCTACGGTGGCCACACCGGCGACTGAACTCTACGGGCGGTTGGGAATTGAAAACAGGACGGGCCCGGAGCAGAAGGAGTCGCAAAGCGCTCCAGCATCCCGACCGGCCACCACCAAGTCTACGAACCCCACAGCGGCCGCGCGCCCTGAGGAGGCAGGCGCCCCTGGTCCCGTCTGATCAAGGGGATGGTGCGAGCAGGATGTGGACTCCGGCCTCGCGTTCGAGTCGGCGTCGTTGATCCTGATCGAGGTCATCGGGTGTCGAGATCACGACTGCGGAGACGCCGTGAAGTTCGGCCAGCCCGATCAGCCGGTCGAGCTCCGACCGAGCCTGGTCGAAGTCCTCGCACAAGATGGAGTCCATCGCGAATCCCTCGCGGGCGGCGAAGTCGGTGAACCTGCGTCTGATGGCGGCCTTCTCGGGCGCGGTGGCGAAGAAGATCTCGCGGAAGTAGCCGATCAGCAGTGGGCGGGTGTGATCGGCCATCTCAGGTCTTCCTCGCCTCCGGTGAAGGGGAGGCCGCGCCAAGCACATCGTTGGTGACTCGCAGTCCGGCGAACCGCCTGCGCATTGCCTGCTCGTAACGGGCGGCAAGCGGAGCTTCAGCGACGTACTGCGCGATGACGTGCTCGCCGAACCAGACTCGGACTCTACGCCGGTTCAGGCGGCTCCCATCAAGTGCGGTCGCCGTCACTGCTCGTTCACATCTTCGGCCAGGTCAGCAAGGAACCCGCCGATGCCTGCCGCAGCAAGCAGGCACAGCAATGCGAAGACGACTTCGTACAAGTGCACTTCTTCTCCCCTGCCTCAAGCGCGGCCATCGAGACCCCGGTGGCCGCGGTAGTGATCGCTGAGCACGCCCAAGGCTGGCGGTGAGGTGCCGGTCGGGCCGTGGTGCAGCTGATGCTGCCCAAGATCGTCCGCATGGCCCGGTCGCAGCAACGCGGCTTGGTTCCCTTCGAGGACGCGGTTAGCCGAGTAGTCGCAGCAATGTGGGAGCAGATCATGTGCGAACCATTGCCGAGTGCAACCCTCCGAGCGCTGATCGGCGACCGAGGCCGATACCAACGCGCGATCAACGAGCTCCAACGGCATCTGCTGGTCACCACAGCCGGCGTTCACGAGGCCGGATCCGGCTGGCCTGCCGCGTTGATCGCGCTGACCTGCGACCAGTTCGACGTCGGCGGCGGGACCGACCACGCAGGAGTGGCCGCGCAGTTCCTCGACACGATGCTGGAGACCACGCCCGGCGAGCTCGGCCGCGCCTTCCGGTGGCCGGCGACGCAGGCACGAGCCTGCCTGGACGAGTTGGTCGACGCCGGCCGGGCGACGTACGACGGAACCCGGTACTACCCGCCGAGCCGCTAGCGCAGTTCGGCGAGGTCGAAGAGGTTGCCCTCCGGGTCGGCGAACGTGATCCAGTGCGTGTCGAACTCGTCGTACTCGTCGAGCCGCTTGGCGCCGAGGCCGACGAGGCGGTCGACCTCTGTGGACCACTCGGCGGTGACGAGGTCCAGATGGATGCGGTTCTTGCCGCTGCGTCCCTCGGGCACCTTGATGAACATCAGCCCGGTGCCGTCACCCGACCGGCCCACGGTGGCGACGAACTCGTTGCCGTAGTCGTCGACCGGCTCCTGGAGCACACCCGACCAGAACTCGGCCAGGGCGCGCGGGTTGTCGCTGTCGAAGGTGACTTGGGCGATGGAGGTGGACATGTTCAGCCTTTCGGTGCGGGGATGCGCTGGATCGGCCAGCAGATCTCGGTTCGCCAGGCGGCCGGGTCGTCGACGTCGCCCGGACTGACGACGTACAGCTCCCGGATCGGCCCGGGGGCGACCTGACAGTGTTCGGCGACGTGACTGCCGAGCGCGCCGTAGGTGCGGTCGAAGTCGTTCAGCGGACCGCTGTGTACTCCGATCGCGAAGAATCCACCTGGGAGGTCGACGATCTCGACCCCGTCGGCCGGCACCTGGTCGGGCGCGACCGGGAGGAACGCGACCACCTCGCCGGTGTCCTCGGTGAAGAAGTCGTCGCTGTACGTCGCTCCCGGCGTCGCGAGGATCCCGTACTCCGCACCGATCGCCCCGAGCCGGCCGAAGGTCCGCTCGCACCACGGCCCGATCTGCTCGCGTTCCACCTGATCGCGGACGCCGTACGCGCGGAACGCGGGGACGAAACGGTAGTCGACGTCCAGGGCCGGCTGCCCCGGGGTCAGCATCTCGCGCAACGACGTGACGACGTCCCGGGTGTGCGCGAGCTCCTGCTCCATCCGCTCGAGGTGAGCCCGCAGGGTCTCCTCGCGGCGGGCGCTGTCGGGCGTCTCCACGAGCTCACGGACCTCCGCCAGTGGCATCCGGAGCTCCCGGAGCCGCCGGATCAGCAGTGCCGTGTCGACCTGCGTGGTGCCGTACCGCCGGTAACCCGACGACGGGTCGACCGAGACCGGCGCGAGCAGGCCGATCTCGTGGTAGTGGTGCAGTGTCTTCACGCTCAGATGCGTCAGGCGGGAGAACTCCCCCACCGTCACCAAAGCCGCCATGTCCCTAACCTCCACCCTCCGGTAACCGGAGAGTCAATTCATACAGAGAGCCCCCGCGACGCTGCGTCGCGGGGGCGGCAAGGCGCTGACTGCGGTGAGCCCGGCGCCCGGCGAGGTGGTGACGAGAGGCGCGGTCGCGGGTGGGGGCGAGCTGGCGGGGCCCGCCCCCTTTCGTCAGCCGCGGTAGCGGCCGATGACCTTGGTGTAGTCCCAGGGTTGCTGGGGGACGCCGCTGCAGCTGTCGGCGGGACCGCCGGTACAGGGGCGGTCGCGGTTGACCGACCAGAAGGTGAAGCGGGCCAGGTGGTGCTGGGACGCGTACGCCAGCATGGACTCGAAGTCGGACAGGTTGACACGCTCACCGGCGACGTCGGTGACGCCGTTCATCGAGGAGATGCCGATCTTGCGGTACGCCGCGTCGTCGCTCAGCCCGTAGGCGTCGCGGACCCGGTTCTTCAGCCCGTCGGCCGCCTGCCGGGTCAGCGTGGCCATGTTCGTCGAGCCGCCGCCGAAGTTGAACGGCATGATCACCCAGCCGTCCAGGTTCAGCCCGGAGGCCGCACCGCGCCGGATCAGGTCCTGACCGTCGCTGTCCGGCCCGGTGGTCGACGTACCGAAGGTCAGGTAGGTCGCGATCCCCGGGTTGTTCTGCTCGACGATCTTCAGCGCGTCGATGACCCGCTGCCGCACCGTCGCATTGGTGAACTCGCCGGCCTCGATGTCCACGTCGATCGCCTTCAGCGACAGGGCGTTGATCACCTTCTGGTACGCCGCCGCCAGCTCGCCGGCACTGCCGCAGCTCTGGCCGAGCTTGTTTCCGGACCAGCCGCCGACCGAGACGACGACGTCGCCGCCGTTCGCGCGGATCGCGGTGATCGCCTGCTGGTCGACACCACCGGTGAGCGGACGCTGCCCGTCCCACATCGGGTTGCAGTACCCGTTGGACAGGATGAACGCCATCGTGAACCACTTCACCCCGGTCGCGTTCATCACGGTCGCGGGATTCGGCGGGCTGCCCCAGCCCTGGTAGAGGTACGGCGCCGCCGCCATCGGCGCGCCACCCGTCGGCGGCGGGCCGTCGTCGGCCGGCGGCGCGTTCCACTTCTGGTTCGCGGCACCGGTGCACGACCATAGCTGCAGCGGCGTCGCGTTCGCCGAGTTGTTGCCGGTGACATCGAGGCACTTGTTCGCCTGCGGGTTCACCAGGTCGTGTCCGGACGTGTACGTCCACTGCTGAGCCGCGGTCCCGTTGCACGTCCACAGCTGCACGCGCGCGCCGTTCGCGGTGGAGCCACCGCTGACGTCGAGACACTTGCCCAAGGCCCGCAACGTGCCGTCGCTCGACCGGGTCCACGACTGCGCCGCCGTCCCGTTGCAGTCATACAGCTGTACGACGGCGCCGTCCGCACTGTTGGCTCCGGCAACATCGACGCACTTCGCGGCCAGCCCGGTGATCGTCCCGGTCGCCGCCCGCGCGGGAGTCGCCGTGACGAGCAGCCCCGCGCCCAGCACGAAGGCCGCGGCCACCGCCGCTGCCCGGCGCATCAGACGTTCCACTTCTGGTTCGCCGCGCCCGTGCAGGTCCAGATCTGCAGCGGCGTCGCGTTCGCGGAGTTGTTGCCGGTGACATCGAGACACTTGTTCGCCTGCGGATTCACGAGATCTCTCCCGCTCGTATAGGTCCATTGCTGGGCCGCACTTCCGTTGCACGAGTAGAGCTGGACGCGAGCGCCGTCGGCGACGGAGCCGGCGCTGACATCGAGACACTTGCCGAGCGCGCGGATCGTCCCGTCACCGGGCCGGGTCCACTGCTGGGCCGCCGTACCGTTGCAGTCGTAGAGCTGGACGGTGGTGCCGTCCGCGCTGTTGGCGCCGGCGACGTCGACGCACTTGCCGGCCAGCCCGGTGATCGGCGTACCCGTGCCGCCACCACTTTGCGAACCCGTCCAGGTGAACGTCGCGGACGTCTTGGTCGGCAGGGTGTAGACGAACGACTGCGATCCCCAGTTGACCCGCACCGACTGCGAGCTTCCGGTGGCGTTGAACGCGATCAGCGCCTTCGAGCCGTCCGGGTTCTTCCAGGCCACGTTCTTCACCGAGTTGTTCGCGGTGGACTCGATCCGGACCGCGCCCCGCTTCACGAACTTCGTCAGGTGACCCATCGTGTAGTACTCGACCGTCTTGTCGACCTGGCCCGCGCGGCTGCCGCCACGCTGCACCGTCACCAGACCCGTGCACACGTTGCAGCCGGCACCGACGTACGGCAGGTGATTCTGGTCGAGGGCGAGGCTCCACTTCACCCAGGACCTGCTCCAGTTCCTGGTGTAGTCGATCAGGTTGTTCATGTCCTCGACCTGCTGGTTCGGGATCCAGGTCCCGCCGGAGTGCTCGGTCATGTAGTGGTTCACGGCCGGGTACTGGTTGTGCACCTGGGTCTGCAGGTTCACGTCACCGCCGTACCCGTGCCAGGCGATCCCGCCGAACAGCGGGTCGTTGCGCAGCGCGGCGTCGGCCAGCGGCACCGAACCGAGGTCGTTGTAGTTGCCCCAGTTGTAGTCGAGGATCATCACCTTGGTGGTGATCCCGGCCGCCCGGAACGCGGGGATCAGGTGGTTCTTGGTGAACTCGAGCAGGCCGGAACCGTTCCAGTTCATCGACGCGTAGCCGGTGTCGTCGGTGCCGCAGCAGGTCGGCTCGTTCTGCACCGACACGTAGTCGATGTGGTTGCCCTGGGCCTCGTTCTGCTGGACGTACCTGACGAAGTACTGGGCGTACATCGGGTAGTACTCCCACTTCAGCCAGCCGCGGTTGGTGAACTTGTTGTTGTCCTTCATCCAGGCCGGCGAGCTCCACGGCGCGCCCTTCACCTTCAGCGCCGGGTTCAGCTGCCGGGCCTGCTTGGTCAGCGGTACGACGTCGGTCAGGTCGTGGCCGATGCTGAAGTCGTTCAAGTCGCAGCAGGTGTCGTCGTAGGAGTAGTTGAACCGGGCCAGGTCGGAGGCACCCATCGGGTTGCGGACGAAGGCCAGACCGATCCCGTCGACCGGGTCGAACAGGTCCTTCATCACCTGGTTGCGGGTGGCCGCGGTGATCGTGTTGCTGCTGTTCAGCAGCCAGGCGGCGCTGTCCGTGAACGACGCGCCACCCCCTTCGAACGACTGGTACGTCGTGTTCTCGTCGACCGTGATCGTCTGGTTCGCGGTCCCGCCGGCCGGGCCGAAGGTGACCGGCGCCTGCGGCTGCAGACCGCGGGTCACGGTGCGGCCGGCGGAGTCGTTGGTGGTGGTCAGCCAGATGTTGACCTGCTCGCCGGCGGCCTGCGCCGGTGGCGGATTTCCGACACTGAGTCCGGCGGCGACGCAGGCGGCTGCGACGGCGGCCGGCAGGAGGCGTCGTCGCCAGGGGCGGGCACGACGAAGGGTCCCGTTCGCGGGCATGGGGCGGTTCTCCCTTGGCTGGAAGGGTTTCAGGGGTTCCGGCGTCTGCCCGCGCCGCAACAGGTGGTCAGCACGAGGTAACCATCGGTACACAAGAGTGTCAACGGCGTGCCACGACTTCTTTCAGGTCTTGTATTTAGTCCCGACCTTGACGTGAAAGCGTTCTCACAGCAAGATCCGGCCCAGCCCTGTCTCCCGACCGCCCCCGCGAGAAATGAGGCATCATGAAGCGTTCCCGCATCACGGCGCTCGTCGCGATCGGTGCCGCCCTGGTCGGCGCCGCACTGCTCCAGGCCCCCGCCAACGCCGATCCCCAGGAGGCCGCCGCACCGACGGCGATCATCTGGGAGGACAACTTCGACGGCCCGGCCGGCCAGGCGCCGGACCAGACCAGGTGGCGCTACGACATCGGCGGCTCCGGCTGGGGCAACAACGAGCGCCAGTACTACACCAACAGCACCCGCAACTCCGCCCTCGACGGCAACGGCAACCTGGTGATCACCGCCCGCCGGGAGAGCGGCGGGCACCAGTGCCACTACGGCACCTGCGAGTACACGTCGGCGCGGTTGCTCACCGCGCAGACCTTCACCCACACGTACGGGCGCTTCGAGGCGCGGATCAAGATTCCCCGGACCCAGGGGATCTGGCCGGCGTTCTGGATGCTCGGCGGCGGCAACTGGCCGAACGACGGCGAGATCGACATCATGGAGAACATCGGCCGCGAGCCGGCGACCGTGCACGGCACGCTGCACGGACCGGGGTACTCCGGCGCCGGCGGCATCGGTGCGTCCTACAACCACCCGAACGGCTGGGCGTTCGCCGACGACTTCCACACCTTCCGGATCGACTGGGAGCCGAACTCGATCAAGTGGTTCGTCGACGGCGTCCAGTACCAGCACCGCACGCCGGCCGACCTCGGCGGCCGGACCTGGGTCTTCGACCACCCGTTCTTCATGATCATGAACGTCGCGGTCGGCGGGAACTGGCCCGGCTACCCGGACGGGACGACCGTGCTGCCGCAGACGATGACGATCGACTACGTCCGCGTCTCCACGATCGGCAGCAGCTCCGGCGGTACGCCGATCACCGGCCTGGCCGGCAAGTGTGTCGACGTCGCCGCGGCCGCCACCGCGGACGGTACGCCGGTCCAGCTCTACGACTGCAACGGCACCAACGCCCAGCAGTGGACCCGGCCGGGCGACGGCACGATCCGGGCCCTGGGCAAGTGCCTCGACGTGAACGCCGGATCGGTTGCCGACGGCGCCAAGGTCCAGCTCTGGACCTGCAACGGGACCGCCGCCCAGCAATGGGTCTACACCTCCGGCCGCGACCTGGTGAACCCACAGGCGAACAAGTGCCTCGATGTCACCGGCAACAACTCCGCCAACGGGACCCCTTTGCAGCTCTGGACCTGCACCGGCGCCGCCAACCAGAAGTGGACCGTCTGATCCCGTTCTGATGGGTTGGCCCACCAGAAGGCGGGTTGGCCCACCGGAATCCGGGTGTGAAACCCACACGCTGGTGGGTCAGCCCACCAGAGGGGAGCTAGCTTCGTGACGGTACGACGCCGCCGTCGCGGAGCAGTCGCAGCACCGGCAGGGTCGCGGCGCCCAGTGCGACCGCGTCCCTGCCGAGCTCGCACAGCTCGATCGTCACCTGTGCGTACGGCTGACGCAGCGCATGCTCGCCGACAGCCTCCCGCAACCGTGGCAGGTACCGCTCGCCCAGCAGCAGCCCGGCCCATCCGCCGAGGACGATCCGCTCGGGATTGACCAGGTTCACCAGATTCGCCACTCCGGCGGCGAGGTAGCCGACCGTGTCGTCCACGATTCTTGCCGCGACCTCCGACGTACCGACGGCGTCCAGCAACTCGACGAAGGCCGTCTCCTCGTCCGCTGCCGGCACCACCCCACCGGCTTCACGGTACCGCTCGAGCACGGCCTCGGCACCGACGTACGCCTCCAGGCAACCGGCCGCGCCACACCGGCACCGGCGGCCGCCGTACGCGATCGTCATGTGGCCCCATTCGCCGGCGGAGCTGCGGGTTCCGCGGTAGCTGGAGCCGTCGGCGACCAGTGCCGCACCGACGCCGGAGCCGATCAGCGCGACCACCGCGTCGGTGGCGCCGCGGCCGGCGCCGAACCACATCTCCGCCTGGCCGAGCATGTTCGCGCCGTTGTCCACCTGGATCGGCACCTCGGTGCCCTCGGCAAGCATTCGCCGCAGTGGTACGGCGTCCCACCCGAGCGTCTGGGCGTCGACGACCTCGTTCCCCTCGACCACGCCGGCGACCGCGACGCCGAGGCCGAGGATCAGCTCGGACCGTACGCCGGACGACGCGATCACCGCCGCAAGCCCTTCCAGCACGTGTTTCACCACCACCGTCGGCGAGGTGGTGTCGATCTGGTGGTCGGCCCGCGCTAGCACGTTCATCGCGAGGTCGAACAGCTCGACCCGGACCCGGGTCTCGCCGACCTCCGCCCCGGCGACGTACCGGAACGCCGGGGAGACCCGCAGCAGGATCCGCGGCCGGCCGCCCTCGGAGTCGACCGACCCGGCCTCCTCGACGACGCCCTCGGCGATCAGCTCGCTGACCAGGTTGCTGACGCTCGCGGCGCTCAGCGAGGTCCGGTGCCCGAGCTCGTGGCGGCTGAGCAGGCCCTCCCGGTAGATGGTGGTCAGCAGCGCCGACCGGTTGGACCGCCGCATGTCGCGCACAGTGGTCCGCCGAACGTCCATGCCTCAACCCCTACCTGGTTCCGGCCTCAGGCAGGCCGCTCACGCAGAGTTCATCACGCTCTGCGGCAGGCCGGAAGGCGGCTCTTCCTCCAGGTCGTGAACTAAGACCTGTTTCGTTACCGTCCCGTGATTGACGAGCCCCGCCGGCTCGGCTTCACTCTACGGAACCGCTTCCGAAACCGGTTCCGGCGAGCAGTCGGGGCCACACCCGCCCGAGGGGAGCTGTGCAGTGTCGATCACGATCGCCGATGTCGCGGCGCGCGCCGGCGTCAGCAAGACGACGGTCTCGCGCGTCCTCAACGGCAAGGGTGAGCTCGACCTGCGCACCGCCGAGCGGGTCCGTCAGGTGATCGCCGAGCTCGGCTACGTGCCGAGCGCCCGCGCGGTCGGCCTGGCCCGCGGCCGCACCCGGATCGTCGGCATGCTGGTCCCGTCGCTGACCTGGCCCTGGATGGGCGAGGTGCTGCAGGGCGCCGTCGACGTGGTCGAGAGCCAGGGGTACGGCCTGCTGCTGTTCACCTTCAACCGGGGCGAGGAGTCGATGCACCAGTTCGCCTCCCAGGTCTCGGCCCAGTCGTTCGACGGCCTGCTGGTGATCGAGCCCGAGGGCACCCTGACCTACATCGAGCAACTGCACGCCCGGGGTCTGCCGGTCGTCCTGATCGACGACCGCGCCAAGCGCCCGCAGTTCCCGTCCGTCGCCACCACCAACCGGGCCGGCGGTGAGTCCGCCGCCCGGCACCTGCTGGAGCTCGGCCGCTACCGGCCGCTGGTGATCACCGGCGTCGAGCGGTTCGGCTGTACCCACGAACGCCTGGACGGCTTCCGCGACACCTACGCCGAGGCCGGTATCGAGCTCGACCCGGAGCTCGTGTTCGAAGGCGACTTCACCCATGAGAGCGGCCGCCGAGGAGTGCAGTACGCGCTCGAGCAGCGGCTCGCGTTCGACGCGATCTTCGCCCACAACGACCTGTCCGCCGGCGGCGCCATCCAGGCCGTCCGGGAGACCGGGCGGAACGTGCCGAACGACGTCTCGGTGGTCGGGTTCGACGACATCCCGTACGCCGAGCACACCGAGCCCCCGCTGACCACGGTGCACCAGCCGATGCGCCAGATGGGTCAGGCGGCGGCCCGGATGCTGATGGGGTACTTCGGCGGCACCCCGCTGCCCGAGGACCCGCAAGTGCTGCCGACGACGCTGATCGTCCGCAGCTCAACCGCCCCGAAACCCACCGCACGGACCAGACCCGCCCCGAAACACCGGTCCCACTGAAGTCTCCGGCGGCGGGGCAGCTGCCCCTGTCCCGCCGCCGGTGAACCCCCCGATATCGATCCATTAAGGCGTCAGCTCTTCCCATGAGAGCGTTCTCACGCCACGATGCACTCGCTCGCGCGGCTCAGGCGTGAGCATCCGCCAACAGATTCACAGGAGGAACCGATGCGAGCACGACGCACAGTCGCGCTGGCCCTTTCGGGCCTGCTCGCGGCAGCCACCCTGGCTGCCTGTAGCAGCGGGGACGGGAACACCACGAACACCGGGTCCGGCAGCGCCGCCACGGTGCTCAACATCGGCATGCCGAACGGCCCGCAGACCGAGAACCACAACCCGTTCCTCGGCTCCTCCTCGGGTGCCTCGCTGGGGTACCGGTGGATGATCTTCGAGCCGCTGGTGATGATCAACGGGATCAAGCCGACCGAGGCCGGCAAGCCGTGGCTGGCGACCGAGTGGAAGTGGGCCGACAACTTCACCAAGCTCTCGCTGACCATCCGCGACGGCGTGAAGTTCTCCGACGGCAAGCCGATGACGGCCGAGGACGTCGCCTACTCGTTCCAGCTGCGCAAGGACAACGAGGGCCTGAACCAGGACGCCATCCCGTACGGCACCATCACCGCCTCCGGCAACAAGGTCGACCTGACCTTCACCCGGTCGCAGTTCGTCAACCAGAACAAGATCCTGACCGTGTTCGTCGTCCCGAAGCACCAGTGGTCGACGCTGAAGGACCCGAGCCAGGACACGCTGAAGAACCCGATCGGCACCGGCCCGTACACGGTGAAGTCGTTCACCCCGCAGACGACCACGCTGACCGTCCGCGACTCGTACTGGCAGGACCTGCCGAAGGTGAAGGAACTGCGCTACACGTCGTACAACGACAACAACGCGCAGACCACCGCGCTGGCCAACGGCGCGTCGGAGTGGAGCTTCGTCTTCGTCCCGAACGTGAAGGCCGTCTACCAGGACAAGGACCCGGAGCACCACAAGCTGTGGTTCCCGGCGAACCTCGGCATCCACGGCCTGTGGATCAACACCACCCGCAAGCCGTTCGACAACCCGGCGCTGCGGCGGGCGATGGACAAGGTGATCAACCGCGACGACATCTTCATGCAGGGTGAGGCTGGCTACTTCTACCCGAAGGTCGAGTCGATCACCGGCATCCCGACCCCGGCGGGCGAGTCGTTCATCGCGCCGGAGTTCAAGGACAAGTTGCACTCGGTCGACGTCGAGGGCGCGAAGAAGGAGCTGGCCGACGCCGGCTTCACGCTCGAGGGCGACGTCTTGAAGGACCCGACCGGCAAGCCGGTGACGATCACGCTGACCGACCCGGCCGGCTGGTCCGACTACATCACCGACCTGGAGATCATCAAGGACAACCTGTCCACGATCGGGATCAAGGCGACCGTGGACAAGGCCAACCAGGACGCCTGGTTCAAGGCGTTCGACGAGGGCAACTTCGACGCCGGCATGCACTGGACCAACGGCGGCGCGACGCCGTACGACATCTACCAGAACATCATGGACGGCAAGATCCTGAAGCCGATCGGCAAGGGCGGTGTGAGCGGCAACTACGGCCGGTTCAACAGCCCGGAGGCGACCAAGGCGCTCGACCAGTACGCCAACGCCACCGACGACGCGACCAGGACCACGGCGCTGAACACGCTGCAGCGGATCATGGTCGAGCAGATGCCGGTGGTGCCCACCTCGGCCTCCAACGTCGGCGGTCTCTACAGCACGAAGAACTGGGAGGGCTGGCCGGACGAGCAGAACCAGTACGCGCCTGCCCAGCCGACCCAGCAGAACGCGCTGCAGATCGTCCTCAACCTGAAGCCCGCGGGCGCTCAGTGACCGTCGCGCCGCGGCGCCCGGGGTGACCCCCGGCGCCGCGGCGCCAAGCCACCAGTGCCGTGATTGGAGTTTCATGACGGTGACCGACACCGAGGTGGTTCTCGAGGCCGACGGCCTCACCAAGCACTTCCCGGTACGACGGGGAGTCCGCGACCTGCTCACCCGGGAGCGCAAGGTCGTGCACGCCGTGGACGACATCCGGCTCACGCTGCGCCGGGGCCGCGTCACCGCCCTCGTCGGCGAGTCCGGCTCGGGCAAGTCGACCGTTGCCCGGCTGCTCGCCCAGCTGTACGGGCGGACGTCGGGAGACATCCGGCTGCACGGCGACTCCGTCACCGTCAAGGGCGGCCGCAAGTTCCGGGCGTACTGCCGCCGGGTCCAGATGATCTTCCAGGACCCGTTCGCGTCGCTGAACCCGACGCACACCGTGCGCTACCACCTGACCCGCGCGCTGAAGATCCACGGCCGGTCCGGCGACACCGCGGCCGAGCTCGAGGCGAACCTGCGCGACCTGCTGCTCCGGGTCCAGCTCACGCCGCCGGAGCGCTACCTGGACAAGTTCCCGCACGAGCTCTCCGGCGGTCAGCGCCAGCGGGTGTCGATCGCCCGCGCCCTCGGCGCCGATCCCGAGGCCCTGCTGGCCGACGAGCCGGTGTCGATGCTCGACGTCTCGATCCGGCTCGGCGTACTGAACCTCTTGCGGGACCTGAAGGAACGGCTCAACCTCGCGATCCTCTACATCACCCACGACATCGCGTCGGCCCGGTACTTCGCCGACGAGACGCTGGTGATGTACGCCGGCCGGATGGTCGAGGGCGGCGACTCCGAGACGGTCACCCAGAACCCGGCCCACCCGTACACCCGGCTGCTGATCGAGAGCGCGCCGGACCCGGACCGGCTGGACCGCGTCGGCGACCTGCAGCCTCCCGAGGAGCGAGGAACCGGGGAACCGCCGAGCCTGATCGCGCCGCCGACCGGCTGCCGGTTCCACCCGCGCTGCGTGCACGCGATGCCGAAGTGCTCGACCGACCTTCCGCCCCGCTTCGAGCTGCCCGCGAACGACGACAGCAACCGGGGTCACTGGGCGGCGTGCTGGCTCTACGAGGAAGGAGCCGCGAAGTGAAGTTCCTGCTGCAGCGGATCGCCTTCTACCTGTTCACCGCGTGGGCGGCGCTGACCATCAACTTCTTCATCCCGCGGATGATCCCCGGCGACCCGGTCACCTCGCTGATCAACAAGTTCCAGGGACAGATGAGCACCGAGGCGATCAACTCGCTCTACGTGCTGTTCGGTCTGGACAAGGACGCCAGCCTGTGGGGTCAGTACGTCGACTACTGGGGCCAGGTGTTCCGCGGCGACCTCGGACTGTCGTTCACCTTCTTTCCCACGCCGGTCGCGGACATCCTTGGCCAGAGCCTGCCGTGGACGATCGCGCTGGTCGGCATCACCACGTTCGCCAGCTTCATGATCGGTACGTCGCTCGGCGTGCTCGCCGGCTGGCGCCGCGGCTCGTGGCTGGACGGCCTGTTGCCGGTGACAACCTTCTTGTCGTCGATCCCGTACTTCTGGCTCGGTCTGCTGGCGATCACGCTGCTGGCGGGACCAGGCAGCATCTTCCCGTCGTCCGGCGGCTACGAGCCTGGCCTGGTGCCGTCGTGGAACGGCGAGTTCATCGGCAGCGCGATCCAGCACAGCCTGCTGCCGGCCGTCACGATCCTGATCTCGTCGGTCAGCGGGTGGATCCTGAGCATGCGGAACATGATGGTCACGGTCGCCTCGGAGGACTACATCACCGTCGCCCACGCCAAGGGACTGCCCGAACGCCGGGTGATGGTCAGCTACGCCGCCCGGAACGCGCTGCTGCCGAACGTCTCCGGCTTCGCGCTGTCCCTCGGCTTCATCGTCGGCGGCACGCTGCTGGTCGAGATCGTCTTCTCCTACCCGGGCATCGGCTACAACCTCTTCCAGGCGGTCGGCGCCAAGGACTACCCGCTGATGCAGGGCATCTTCCTGGTCATCACGCTGTCCGTCCTGGTCGCCAACCTGATGGCCGACATCGCCTACCTGCTGCTCGACCCGCGCACCCGGAAGGAGGGCTGACCAGGTGTCCGCACCAGCCAGCACCATCACCGCCGTCACCCCCGAAGGTCCCGAGGTCGCGGCGGCCCCGGCGAAACGTCGCCGGTTGCGGTTCGTCGCCAACCCGAAGGCGGCCACCGGCCTGATCGTGCTCGCCTTCTTCTGCGTGATCGCGGTCATCGGGCCGTGGATCGCGCCGTACGACCCGTCCGCGCGCAGCAGCGACCTGATCCAGCCGCCGTCCGGCAAGCACTGGTTCGGTACGACGCACCTCGGCCAGGACATCTTCAGCCAGGTACTCGTCGGCACCCGCGGCGTGATGTTCGTCGGCCTGCTCGCCGGCATCGTGGCGACCGCGCTGTCGGTTCTGATCGGCGTCAGCGCCGGCTTCCTCGGCGGCGCCGCGGACGAGAGCCTGTCGGCGTTGTCGAACGTGTTCCTGGTGATCCCGGCGTTGCCGCTGATCATCATCGTGGCCTCCACCATCCCGAGCGCCGGCGACCTGATGGTTGCCCTGGTCATCGGTTTGACGTCGTGGGCCTGGGGTGCCCGGGTGTTGCGAGCCCAGACCCTGTCGTTGCGCCGCCGCGACTACGTCGAGGCCGCGCGGGCGACCGGTGAGACCACCTGGCGGATCATCACCGCCGAGATCATGCCGAACCTGACCGCGATCATCGCCTCCGGCTTCGTCGGCACGGTGATCTTCGCGGTCATGTCCGAGATCACGCTGGCGTTCATCGGTATCTCGACCATCTCGGAGTGGAACTGGGGCACGATCCTGTTCTGGGCGCAGAGTCAGCAGGCCCTGGCCCAGGGTGCCTGGTGGTGGTTCGTCCCGGCCGGTCTGGCGATCGCGATCCTCGGTACGGCGCTGTCGCTGATCAACTTCGGGATCGACGAGTTCGTCAGTCCGCGGTTGCGCAGCAGCGGTCACACCCGAATGAGGACGAAGGACGGTCACACCGTCCGGATGCGGGTCGGGTTCACGCCGGTGCTCGGGTCCAAGGAACAGCCCGCGACCCCCGTCGTACGGCGCACGAAGGAGGACGCGGCATGAAGGAACCGGTGCTGGAGATCAAGGACTTCTGCGTCGACTACGGTCTCGGCGACCAGGGGGTGCAGGCCGTCCGCGACGTCACGCTGACGCTCCACCGCGGTGAGGTCCTCGGACTGGCCGGCGAGAGCGGTAGCGGCAAGTCGACCCTCGCGTACGGCGTCACCCGGCTGCTCCCGCCGCCGGGCGTGATCAGCGGCGGCTCGGTCGTCTACCACCCGCCGAACGGCGACTCGTACGACGTGATGGCGCTGAACGACGCCGAGTTGCGCGCGTTCCGGTGGGCCGAGACGTCGATCGTGTTCCAGGGCGCGATGAACTCGCTGAACCCGGTCCACAAGGTCTCGACCCAGATGCTCGACGTGATCAGGGCGCACGAGCCGGGGCTCACCCCGCAGGCCCGGACCGCGCGGGCGCAGGAGATGCTCAAGCTCGTCGGCATCTCCGCGGACCGGATGGACGCCTACCCGCACCAGCTGTCCGGCGGCATGCGCCAGCGGGTCATGATCGGAATGGCGCTCGTGCTCGAGCCGCAGATCGTCATCATGGACGAGCCGACGACCGCGCTCGACGTGGTCATGCAGCGGCAGATCCTCGCCCAGCTGGTCGAACTGCGTGAGCGGCTCGGGTTCTCGGTGCTGTTCATCACCCACGACCTGTCGCTGCTGGTCGAGTTCTCCGACCGGATCGCGATCATGTACGGCGGCCGGATCGTGGAGGAAGCGCGCTCGGCCGACCTGTACAAGGACTCGCTGCACCCCTATTCCGAAGGCCTGCTGAAGTCGTTCCCGGCGTTGCGCGGGCCGCGGCGGGAGCTGGCCGGGATCCCCGGTTCGCCGCCGGATCTGCGCGGGATGCCGTCGGGCTGCTCGTTCCACCCGCGGTGCCCGCACGCGTTCGACCGCTGCTCGGCGGAGATCCCGGTTCTCGGCGTGCCGTCGGCGCGCAACGATCCGGACCGGTCGGTCGCCTGCTGGCTGCCCGGCCGCGTTCCGGTCGGCTGATCTCAACTACATCTCTGTCAGGAGTCTCTACATATGAGCACTACTTCTGTCTCGGGGGACGCCGAGCTGATCGCGGGTCTGCCGGCCGGATTCCGGTGGGGTGTCGCGACGTCGGCGTACCAGATCGAGGGCGCCGTCGCCGTCGACGGGCGGACGCCCTCGATCTGGGACACCTACTGCCGGGTGCCCGGTGCGATCGACAACGGCGACACCGGCGACGTCGCCTGCGACCACTACAATCGGATGCCCGCCGACATCGCCCTGATCAAGGAGCTCGGGTTCGACACCTACCGGTTCTCGGTGGCGTGGCCGCGGGTCCAGCCGCGCGGGAAGGGTCCGGCCAACCTGGCCGGGATCGCGTTCTACGACCGGCTGGTCGACGAGCTGCTTGCCCAGGGCATCGACCCGTGGGTGACGCTGTACCACTGGGACCTGCCGCAGGAGCTCGAGGACGCGGGCGGCTGGCCGGTACGCGACACGGCGTACCGGTTCGCCGACTTCGCGATGCTCGTCTTCGACGCGTTGAGCGACCGCGTCGACACCTGGACCACGCTGAACGAACCGTGGTGCTCGGCCATGCTCGGCTACGCGTACGGCGCCCACGCGCCCGGCCGGCGTGAGTACCCGGCGGCGCTGGCCGCCGTCCATCACCTGCTGCTCGGGCACGGACTGGCCACGCTGCAGATGCGCGAGGCGGCACCCCGGAAGATCGACATCGGGATCACGCTGAACGTGGCGACGGCGTACCCGGCCTCGGACGCGGAGCCGGACGTCGACGCGGCCCGGCGAGCGGACGGGATGGGCCGGCGGATCTACCTCGACCCGCTCGTCCACGGTCAGTACCCGGCCGACGTCGTCGCCGACCTGGCCGCGGAGGGAGTCGTACTGCCGGTCGAGGAGGGCGACCTCGAGCTGATCTCCGCGCCGATCGACGTACTCGGGGTGAACTACTACTTCAGCCAGAAGTTCACCGGGTACGCCGAGGACGGCCGTATCGTCGGCGACGACGGTCTGCCGATCAGCCGGACCTTGCCACTCGACAAGCCGCGCACCGCGATGGACTGGGAGATCGTCCCGGAGGGGTTCACCGATCTGCTGGTGAGCATCGCCCGCGACTACCCGGGGCTGCCGATGGTGATCACCGAGAACGGCTCCGCCTTCGACGATCACCCCGACCCCACCGGCTTCGTCGACGACACCGACCGGGTCACCTACTTCACCACCCATCTGGCCGCCGTCGCCGCCGCGATCCAGCAGGGCGCCGACATCCGCGGCTACCTCGCCTGGTCCCTGCTCGACAACTTCGAATGGGCCTACGGCTACGCCAAACGCTTCGGCATCGTCCGAGTCGACTACGAGTCCCAAACCCGGACCCCGAAGGCCAGCGCCCTCTACCTGAAGTCCCTCGCCGAACAACATCGATCCCAGTAACCCGAACCGCCAGGCCATCACATCCGCACCTCCGCCCTCCCCCCCGCGGCGGCGACAGTCCGAGCTCAACTTGTGATGGCCTGGCGGTCCGATCGCTAGCCCTTCTGATGCACCCGGGTGAGTGGTGCCGGGGTCAATGTCTTGTGGGCCCTGAGGTAGCCGGCGAAGGTTTCGTGGTCGGTGTTGTTGCGGACGGGGTCGGTGTAGGCCTTGAAAGCCGGGTAGCCGTCGGCGCCGATGACCGTGTAGGCGAGCGCGGCGACCCGGTAGGTCTTGGTGGGGTCGAGGGCGGCGCCGTCGATCTTCACGTCGGCCGGGGCGACCCGGTCGCCTACGGGGCGACTGGCGTCGAAGGCGTAGGTGACGTTGGCGGAGACGGCGAGCGGGGCGAACTTCACCGTGCCGTCGGCCTGCGTCTTCCACTGCTGCTCGAGTACGGCGTCCAGTTGCGCACCGGTCAGGCTCACCGTCAGCACCGGGTTGCCGTATCCGTACGCGTCCCACGACTCCCCAAGCATCACCCGGCCGGCCGCGTCGCCGGGCTTGTTGCTCGTGGCAACCAGCAGGTCGCCGCGGAGGGCGGTGGATCCGATCGCGGGCTTCGTCGCGATCAGGCCGAGGTCGGCCGGCCCGGTCTGCCTGGCGGTCCACAGGTGTACGTCGGCGGCCAGGTCGCCGAACGTGCTCTCGCCGGATGCGTTCGCCGTCCGGGTGAAGTCACCGGTGATGGTCGCGACCGGTTCGGCGTACTTCCGCTCCCCCGCGGTCGTCCAGTAGTCGACGATCCGCTGGATCTCCGGGTCCGGCGTGACGTCGCGGGTGACCGCGTGGTTGGTCGACGTTGTCTTGTCCCGCAGCACCTCGCCGGTGCTTCGGTCGAGCTGGACGTTGATCTCGTTGATCAGGCGCCCGTGGTTGGCCGCCTCGACGACCGGGCGCGGGTTGCCGGCCGGGTCCGGGATGCTGCAGTTGAACGCCGCATGCCAGTGACCGGTGACGATCGCGTCGATCTGCGAGGTCACGGTACGCGCGAGTTCGATCGCCGGACCGCTCGGGTTGACGCAGTTGTCGTACGTCGCCGACGCGTCGGTCCCGCCGTCGTGCACGTTGAGCACGATCGCCTTCACGCCCCGCCTGGTCAGCTCCGCCGCGGCCGCGTTGGCCGACGCCACCGGGTCGAGCGCCCGCAACTCCGGCTGGAACGACGTCGAGCCGACGGGGGTGTCGGGCACGGTCAGGCCGATGAACCCGATCGGGTACGCGCGGCCGTGGTCCTGGACCCAGCGGATCGTGTACGGGGCCACGATCGTGCGGCCCTTGGCGTCGACGATGTTGGCGGACTGGAACTCGAAGTCGGCACCGTGGAAGCGGCGACCGGTCGAGTCGGTGAAGCAGCTGTCGACCCCGATGGTGCCGAAGCACTTGCCCTTCGCCATGTGGTCGACGAGGAAGCTCTTCGACCTGTCGAGCTCGTGGTTGCCGACGCTGGAGAACTCGACACCCAGCGCGTTCAGCACCTCGACGGTCGGCTCGTCGGCGTGCGCGTCGACCTCGAACGGCCAGCCGGCGAAGCTGTCCCCGTCGGCGAAGAAGATCGAGTTCCGGTGGCCGGCCCGGATGGTTTTCAGGTGCGTGGCCAGGTACGCCGCTCCGCCGACGACCTGAGGTTTGCCGTCGGGACCGGCGATGGTGCCGCCGTCCGCGGGGGACGGTGGTCGCAGGTAGCCGTGGAAATCGGTGATCGAAACCAGCTGGACCGCGACGCCGCCGGCGGCGGAGTCCGGTACCGATGTGGTAACGGCCGCGGCGGCCGAGGACAGCGCGGCCGGGGTCAGGCCGGCGGTCAGGACCGCGGCGAGGATGGTGGCGGTTGCACGTGGGCGGCAGGCTCTGCGCACAATTGTCTCCTCAGGTGTCTAAGCAAGCACTTTCCGACAGGATGAGACTGCCTCACGATGAACACGAAGTCACTACCGAACGGCGATTGATCGAATCCGGAAAGAATCTGACGGCCCGGATCTGAGACCACACCTGCCACCGGCGCCCAGATCTGATCGAATGCGAACGTGGTGGCCGGTGGTCCCGCGAAGCCTCCGGCCACCACCCGCCCGACTGAGGGCCTGGTGCAGCCCGGAGACGCGGACCCGCCGGCCCACCGACTGCCTGACGACGCGGACCGCCTCGGGCCGGCATTCGCCCGCGTGGGCCCGCGCAACCAAAACCTGGTTACGGCAACGGTCATCACCTGGTCCTAGCAGTGGCCTTGCACACCAACACGGGACTGTGAACAGCGAATAACCTGTTCAACGGCTCGACCGGGTGTTCAGCGCCCCGATCGCCGGGCCGCTCGGACGGGAGCGGACCGGCGATCTCACCTGGCTTCGGCTGAGCGCGTGCAGGAGGAAATCCTCAGCAAGTAGCGGTGGGCGCTGCCCAGTCGGCGCGGTCGTTGTAGCCGCCGTCGCCGGCGTCGCCGACGGACAGGTCGAGCACGCGTACGCCGGTCAGGTCGACGTCGATCGCCTTCGGGTTGTCCCGGTCGACCACACCGCTGTCGTACAGGACCTTGCCGTCACCGATCACCTGAAACGTCGCGGTGCCGCCTTCCGGGCCGACATTGCGGACGGCGTCGTCGATCCCGACGGTCCCGGTCAGCCGGGTGCACGCCTTGCCCAGGTAGTAGCGGACGGTCGACGGCGAGGCGACCCCGATCCCGGTCGGGTACGTCGTCCCGACCAGCTTGATCGGCGAACCACCGCCGACACTCTCGTCGATCGTCGGCGACATCCATCCACTGGTCGCGCTGATCCATTCGTGGTGCGACAGCGCCACCGTGCCCTTCGGCGGCTCGGGTGCGACGATCACCGGCGACACGGTCGTCTGCTGCTGGACGCCGTACCCGATGGTCTTGTACGACGTCGTCGCGGTCAGGCTGTCGGATCCGGGAGCAGCACCCGCAGGCAGTTTCACCGTGAAGCTCACCGTCGCCTGCTGACCACCAGGAAGCACAGAAGGCGCCTTGGTCAACGACTGCACCGTCCACCCGGTGCCACCAGCAACCTCCACCGCCGGCTTGAACACCGGCAGCAGCCCATCGTTGCGGACAGCAACCTGAACGGTCAGTTCATCGCCACCGGCAACCACCGGCGCCACGCCCTCCGGCTGGGCATCGGTCCCGACCTTCGTCACCTGCGGGATCCCAGCAGTCACGTGCGGAGCACCCGGTACGCCGCGAGCCGGCTGCACCCGGAACAGCGCAGTACCGTGCGCCGGCACCGCCGCACTGATCGTCCCCGCGCTCTCGGTCACGGCATTGGTCCAGGCGTTCTTCACGGTGAACCGCGCACCCGACAGCCCGATCGCACCGGCCGTCGTCGTGAGCGTCCGCGCGCTGTCACCCCGGTTCAACAGCACGACGGCGCGCCCGCCGTCAGCGAGCCGCTTCACCCACGTCTCCGTCGTACCGGCCGCACCGACCCGGACCGCCTGAACCGCGGCCCGGTCCTGGTTGATCGCGATCACGTCGGGATCGGTCAGGGTGGCGATCGACGTCGCGGTCAGCTTGCGAACGTCGCTGCCGATGACGAGCGGCGCGGCGGCCACGGCCCACAGGCTGAACTGGCTCCGGAACTCCTCGTCCGACATCCCGAGCTCGGGACCGAGGTAGTCAGGGTCGCTGAACGCGCCCGGCCTTACGACCTCGGGGTGCCGCGCGTTCGCGTCGTAGTTCCGCAGTACGTCCTTGAACTTGATGTCGCCGAGGAAGCCGACGTCGGTGTACGTACGCCACGACTGCGCGATCGCCGAGGCGTACGACCACGAGTTGATCGACTGCTGGGACTCGGGGTAGTCGCCCCAGTCCGGCGAGGTGACCGGGTTGCAGAGGTTGAAGATCATCGGCCGCTTGCTCGCGTTGTTCCGCAGCGCCTGGGCGAACTCGGTGAACACCGTCTTCGGGTCCAGGTCCGCCGCGATCCCGCAGAGGTAGTCGACCTTCACCGCGTCGAACCCCCAGGCGGCGAACTGGTCGGCGTCGCGCTGGTAGTAGCCGCCGCTGCCGAGACCGCACCTGCCGGGGATGTACGGACCGGCGTCGGTGTAGATGCCGGCCTTCAGGCCCTTGCTGTGGATGTAGTCGACGAGCGGCTTCAGCCCGTTCGGGAACTTGGCCGGGTTCGGCTGCAGGTCACCGGCCTCGCTCCGGGGTACGTCGGCCTGCCAGCCTCCGTCCAGCCAGACGATGTCGTAGCCGGCCTTCGCCAGTCCGCGGCTCACCAGCGAGTCCGCGACCGACTTGATCGTGTCCTCGGTGAAGTCGCCGCCGAGACCGTAGTACGTGTTCCAGCCCATGTACGGCGTGGGGCTGATGACGTCGGCCGGTTGAGCACCGGTCGCAGTGGCCGGTGGCGTGGTGGTGACGAGTGAGACGGTCACCAGGGCCGCCGCCGAGAGCAGGGTGGATAGTCGCTTCATCTGTTGTCCTTTGCTGCCGTTGAGCGGAACGGTCAGTCGAGTGCTTCGACGACCAGGCAGTTCGAGTCGGTCGAACCGTCCCAGCGGACGCCGACCTGCAGCAGATAGCTGCCCGGGTGGACCTCGTCTCCCACCCGGTAGTTCGTCGCGGGATCCAACTGGACGAGCGGCACGCGTCGCGGCCTCGTCGGCAACGTCCCGCGCACGTTGCCGTCACCCGTCTCCCACAGGAACACCACGGACTTGTCGGCACCGACGTACTGCAGGCCGGCGGACAGTCCGTGAACGTTGCCGTTCACCACCACGTCGCGGATGGACTTGTACTGCGCGATGTGGCGCTGCGCCGTCTTGAGCCGGTCGTCGCTCCACCGCGACACGTCGGCGCCGATTCCGAGAACGCCGGACATCGCCACGTGGAACCGGAAGTCGAGCGACCGCTGCCGGCCGTCATGCGTACCGACGGCATCGGTGACCCACGAGCTCATCAGGTGCGGCGCGTAGCCGGTGAGGAATCCCCGCTGGATCCTGAGCCGGTCCAGCGGGGCGGTGTTGTCGCTCGGCCAGAGCGTGTCGACCCGCGCGGCCATCGCGAGGTCGACGCGGGCACCGCCGCCCGCGCATCCCTCGACGTACACGCCGGGATGCTCGGCCCGCAGCCGGTCGAGGATCGCGTACAGGTGGGACACCACGCGGCCGTCGAGATCCCGCCGCTGGTCGCCGGCGTCGAGCCGCGGCCGGTTCGCGTCCCACTTGAGATAGCTGATCCGGTACGACGACAGCAGCCGGTCGAGCGTCGTCCAGATGAACTCGGCGACGTCGTCACGGCTCAGATCGAGCAGCCACTGGTTGCGGACCTGGAGGGGCTCGCGGCCGTCGGTCCGGAGGATCCACTCGGGATGCGCGGTGGCCAGCACCGAATCGGGGCTGACCGACTCCGGCTCGACCCACAGCCCGAAGTCCAGCCCGAGCTCGCCCAGCCGATCGATGAACGCGGCGAGCCCGTCCGGGAACTTGGCCGGATCGACGTCCCAGTCACCGAGCCCGTGGCGGTCGTCGGTCCGGCCGGTGAACCAGCCGTCGTCGACCACGAACGTCTCCACGCCGATCGCCGCCGCGCGGTGCGCAAGCTCCAGCTGGTGCTCCACACGGACGTCGAACTCGGTGGCGAACCACGAGTTGTAGAGGACCTTCGGCGTACGGCCGCGGCTGAGCCAGCGCTGGTAGTCGTGGAAGCGGCGTGCCAGGCCCTCGGGGCCCTCAGCGCTGTAGGCGCCGACGGCCCTCGGCGCCGCCCACGACTCCCCCGGCGCCAGCCGAAGCCCGAGGTTGGACGGCGCCCGGCCGGCTCGGATGCGGGTCTGCCCGGTGGTGTCCACCTCGGCCGACATCTCCCAGGACCCGGTCCACGCGAGTTGGACGCCGTACCCGTCGACCGAGAGGAACGGCGAGTAGGAGTGCCCGGTGATGCCCTGCGCGCTGCCGATCGTGAACAGCCCGCGCTCAAGCGTCACCTCGGACTGCTGGAACTCGCTGTTCCACTCACCCCACAGGTACCGAACCGGGCCGCGAGCCGGAATGACGAACGCCGCCGAGTCGTGGCGGTGCAACGTGATCTCCGCGGCCCCGTCGTTCCGCACGGAGACCCACCGCTCCACCACATCCCCGACCATCCGGTAATGCAGAACCAGTCGGACCGACAGCACCTGGTCGTGGAACTCCAGCTGCAAGTCGTCCCCGGCCTTGACTCCCGCGAACGTCGGGCGGAGTTCGTCGGAGCCGTCGGGGCCGGACACGACCAACTCTGCCGGCGCTGTGTATCGCACGCCGCGGACCGCGTACTCGAGGGGCTCGACGTCCGCGCGGGGCAGGAAGTGTTCGGTGCCGGCCGGCGCGACCGTCGACGGACCGTCGGCGACCGCATGCGGGCCCCAGGCAACCAGTTCGGCCCACTGCCCGTGATCCGGTACGCCGACGACGTACGATGTACTGTCGCCACGCAGCGTCCACGTCTTCACTTGACCGCTCCGATCGCCAGACCGCCGACGAAGTGCTTCTGGAACCGGAGGAACACCGCCACCGTCGGGATCGCGGCGATCACCGTCCCCGCGGCGATCACGTTCCACGACGAGACGAACAGCCCTTGCAGACCGAGCAGCGCCGGCGTGACCGGCATCTTCTCGCCGGAGCGGATGACCGTGATCGACCAGAGCAGGTCGTTGAAGATCCAGGTGAACGACAGCGCACCGAGCGCGGCCATCGCCGGCCGGGTCAGCGGCAGGATCACACTGGCGTAGATCTTCCCCGGCCCGGCGCCGTCGATCGTCGCCGCCTCCTGGATCTCCCGCGGCAGGTCGCGCATGAACCCGTGCAGCACGAACGTGTAGAACCCGAGCCCGAACCCGACGTGCACCGCGATCAGGGCGATGAGTGTGTCGTAGTACCCGATCAGCTCGACGAACCGCGAGATCGGGATCAGCAGGATCTGCGGCGGCAGCAGGTTCCCCATCAACATGAGCAGCAGCACGGTCCGCCGGAACGGGATGCTGTACCGCGCCAGCCCGTACGCCGCGATCGACGCGAGCCCGAGACTCAGGATCACCGCCGGGATCGTCACCACCAGGCTGTTGACCAGCGCGCGGAACTCGTCCGCGTCCTCCCACGCCGACTTGTACGTCGAGAACGTGAACGAGTGCGGCAGCGAGCCGAGCCCGTTCGCGGCGACGTCGTCGAAGCTGCGGAACGAGATCACGATCACCCAGAGGATCGGCGCCACCCACAGGAACGAGACCAGCCCCATCGCCAGGTGGTAGCCGGACGTCTTGAGGCGGTTCATGTCTCCTCCCGGAAGGCACGGATCAGGTAGCCGAGTATCACGGCCAGGGCGAGCAGGAAGATCACCACGGCCAACGCGGAGGCGTACCCGAGCTGGGTGGACTGGAACGCGGTCGAGTACATGTACGTGCTGAGCAGCTCGGACGAGTGGTACGGACCGCCCTTCGTCATCGACCAGACGATGTCGAACGACCGCAGCGAGTCGATCACGATCACCGACAGCACGACCGAGTTGACGCCCTTCAACTGCGGGATGGTCACGTACAGCGTCCGCTGCCAGGCCGAGGCTCCGTCGACCTTGGCCGCCTCGTACAGCGCCGGGTCGACCGCCTTCAGGCCGGCCAGGTACAACACCATCACGTAGCCGATCTGCCGCCACAGCGCCGGCACGATCACGGCGTACAGGGCGGTGTCGGGATCCGCGAGCCAGGGCTGGACGAAGTCACCCAGACCGATGGTCCGCAGGATGGTGTCGACCAGTCCGTCCGGCTGGTAGAAGACGCGCCAGATCAGCGCGGTCACGACCAGCGAGAACACGACCGGGGTGAACAGGGCCGCCCGGTAGATGCCGACGCCGCGCCGCTCCCGCTGCAGCAGCAACGCCATCCCGAACCCGCCGATCACGCTCAGCCCGCCGAACAGCACGAGCCAGATCGCGGTGTTCTTCAGCGCGGTCCGGAAGATCGGGTCCGACGCCATGTCGCTGAAGTTGCCGAACCCCACGAACGTCGGCGCCGACAGCCCGTCCCAGTTCGTCAACGCCAACCAGAACCCCTGCACCGCCGGCCAGAACACCCACACCGCTTCCACCGCGAACGGCACGAACACGAACACCAGAATCAGCGGGGAAACCCGCCCCGTCGCGGAGCGCTTGGCACGGCGGGACGCGCCCCCGCCGGCCCGTGGTGCGGACGGGCCGCGAGCCGTCTCGGTCAGGGCGGACGTCACGCCGTGAAGACCTTCTCGGCGGCGACCTGCCAGTCCTTCAGGATCTGGTCGAGCTGGTCCGGCTTGTCCAGGAACTTGGTCAGGGCGGCGTCCGCGGTCGGCTGCAGCGCGTCGCTCGAGTCGCGGTTGAAGAACTGGGTCAGCTCCGCGGCACCCTCGATCATCGCCTTGCCCTTCTTGACCAGCGCCGTGTCCGCGGCCTTTCCGTCGGGATTCGCCGGGATCGCCGTACCGGAGGAGTTCTGGACGTAGGTCTCCTGCGCCTCGGCAGTCGCCAGCCAGGCCATGAACTTCTTCACCGCGTCGGGGTCCTTCGCCTTCCTCGACGCGAAGTACCCGTCGGTCGGCGCTTCCTCGGCCACCGGTACGGCGGGATCGATGATCGGGAACTGGAAGAAGTCGATGTCGTCCAGCGCGTCCTTCGGCGCGGAGTCGGCGAAGAACGTGCCGATCAGGAACATCCCGGTTCTGCCGGCCAGCAGCGCCGACGTCGCCTCCTGGAACGGGAACGACTTCCCCTTCGGGTCGAAGTACGGCAGTGCCTCGCGCCACCTGGTGAAGACCGCCTTCACCTTCGCGTCGTCGAAGCGGCCCCGGCCGGCCAGCAGCTCGCGGTGGAACGGCGCGCCGTTGATCCGGATGTTCAGGTAGTCGAACCAGGCCGACGCGACCCACGGGGTGTCGCCGAGTCCGATGCCGATCGGCGGGATGCCCTTGCCCTGGATCGTCCTGCAGACCTGCAGGAAGTCGTCCCAGGTCTTCGGCGGCGTCACGCCCCACTTGGCGAAGTTCGACTTCCGGTAGAACATGCCCCACCAGTAGTAGCTGGTCGGCACGAAGATCTTCTGCCCGTTGGTGCTGGTGGACAGCGTCTGCATCGACTTCGGGTAGTTGCCCAGGCCGTCCCACACACTGGTGACGTCGAGCAACAGGTCCTTCTTCGCGTACGAGTCCGCGACCGAGCCGGCGTACCAGGTGTACACGTCCGGTGGGTTGGCCGACGTCAGGTACGTCGGCAGCTGGGTCCGGAAGATCTCCGACGCGACCGTGTTCAATTTGACCTGTGCGCCGCCGGTCTTGTTGTACGCGGCAACGAGTTTCTCCATCGCGGCCTTCGCCTGCTCGCTGGAGAGGTTCGACTGCAGCGAGAGCTCGCCGGTCGCCGCGCTGCCGCTGCCCGGACTCTTGGTCGAGGTCGCACAGCCGGGCACCAGGGCGGCCGCCCCGAGCACTCCGAGCCCCTTGAGGAACGTCCGCCGATCTGCTGCCAGACCCGTCATGCCAACTCCTGGAATCGCCTCGCCGGCCGTGCCAGTCGAGTGAGTGGTGTGTTGCCGACGATCTTGCGGCGAGCGACTGCGGGTGTCAATATTAATTCGTAAATTACGAGCAAATCGCTTGACGGGACGATGGCGTCACGGTCAACTGGTGCCTCGTTGTTCATCGGTGCAGAGCTTGGTTCGAGGAGGCGCGGCGTGCGGTTGTCGGGGCGGGTGATCGTGGTGACCGGGGCCGCGTCCGGAATCGGTGCGGCCTGCGTCGAGCGGCTGCTGGCCGACGGCGCTTCGGTGGTGCAGGTCGACGTCCAGCCGTGCAAGGAGGTGCCAGGCCGGGCGATCGCCGTACTGGGCGACGTCTCGGCGCCGGACACCTGGGCGGAGGTGCGGTCGCGCGGCCGCGACGAGCTCGGGCCGATCGACGGTCTCGTCAGCAACGCGGTCGCGGTCGACGTGAAACCTGCGCACGAGTTGCCGCCGCCGTCCTGGCAGCGACAGCTCGACGTGAACCTGACCGCCGCGTTCCTCGGCTTCCGCACCCTGTACGACGACCTCGCGGCCGGCTCCGGCTCCGTCGTCCTGGTGTCGTCGGTGCACGCCCTGGTCGGTCTGCCCGGACACCCCGCGTACGCGGCGACGAAGGGCGCCCTGGTCGCGCTCGGACGCCAGCTCGCGGTCGAGTACGGCGGCTCGATCCGGGTGAACACGGTGCTGCCGGGACCGATCGACACCGCGATGTGGGACCGTGTCGATGCCGAGGGCCGGGAACAGAGCGCGCGAGCGACCGCGGTCGGGCGGCTCGGCCGGCCCGGCGAGGTGGCGCAGGCGGTGGCTTTCCTCTTGTCGGAGGAGGCGTCGTACGTCACCGCCGCCAGTCTCGTGGTCGACGGTGGTTGGTCCGCGGTGAAGGACTCGGCATGAGGGAGAAGGGTGTGGCGGGGATTCAGCGCGGCGTGACGCGGGGCTTGCACGGTCAGATCGTGGAGGTGATGGCGCAGCGCATCCTGTCCGGGCAGATCCCGGAGGGCGCGACCATCAACGTGCCCGATCTGCAGGCCGATCTCGGCGTCAGTCTCACCGCGGTCCGCGAGGCACTGAAGGTGCTGACCGCCAAGGGACTCGTCGACGCGCGGCAGAAGCGCGGCACGTTCGTCCGGCCTCGCTCGGACTGGAACCTGCTGGACGCGGACATGATCCGCTGGCACTTCGACGACGACGTCCGGCCCGAGCTCCTCGAGGAACTGCACGAGGTCCGCGGCATCGTCGAGCCGGCCGCTGCCCGGCTGGCCGCTCAGCGGGCGCAGTCTGTGCACCTGGAGGCCTTGGACGCGGCGCTCGAGCAGATGGCCTCGGCGACGGACGACCTCGCCGCGGTCGACGCCGACCTGCGCTTCCACCGCGCGCTGCTGGCGGCCACCGGGAACGAGCTGCTGACGAAGATGGAAGTGATCATGGAAACCGGGCTGGCCGATCGCGACCGCCTGGTGCACAAGGTGAAGCCGTCCGACGATCCGGTGCCGAGTCACCGGCGGGTGGTCGATGCCGTCCGCGCCGGTGACCCGGCGGCGGCCGAGCTGGCGATGCGGGAACTGCTGGCGAAGGCGGCCGAGGACCTGACCGAGGTGCGCGGATCGTCCGTCTCGGCCAAGGGCCGCGGGAAGCGCCGCCCGTGAAGATCGAGAGGGTCGAGACGTTCCTGGTTCCACCGCGCTGGTTGTTCTGCCGGATCGAGACGAGTGACGGTGTCGTCGGCTGGGGTGAACCCGTGGTCGAGGGACGCGCGGAGGTCGTCCGGACCGCGATCGAGACGCTGTCGGAGTACCTGATCGGCCAGGACCCGCTGCAGATCGAGCGGCACTGGCAGGTGCTGTCGAAGGGCGGCTTCTACCGCGGCGGACCGGTGCTCAGCAGCGCGGTCGCCGGGCTCGACCACGCGCTGTGGGACATCGCCGGCAAGGTGTACGGCGCTCCGGTCGCGGCACTGCTCGGCGGACGGGTCCGCGATCGCGTCCGCGTCTACGCCTGGGTCGGCGGTGACGAGCCGGCCGAGATCGCCGACCAGGTCGCGGAGCAGGTCGCCGCCGGGATGACCGCGGTCAAGATGAACGGCAGCGGGCGGATCCAGCCCTCGCCGTCGGTCGCCGAGATCAACGACATCGTCGCGCGGTTGACCGCTGCCCGGTCGGCGTTGGGCGACACGCGCGACGTCGCCATCGACCTGCACGGCCGGGTCGGTGTCGCGGGGGCGCGGCGGATCCTGCGCGCCGTCGAGGATCTGCAGCCGTTCTTCGTGGAAGAGCCGGTGCTTCCTGAGCACATGGGCCACCTGCCGGAGGTGGTCGGCGCCTCGACCGTGCCGCTGGCGCTGGGTGAACGGCTTTACCACCGGGCCGACTTCGTCGCGCCGCTCACTGCCGGCGTCGCGGTCGTGCAGCCGGACGTGTCGCACGCAGGCGGGATCTCGGAGCTTCGGCGGATCGCTGTCCTGGCCGACACGCATGGTGCGATGACGGCGCCGCATTGCCCGCTCGGTCCGATCTCGCTGGCTGCCAGCCTGCAGGTTGCCTTCGCTACGCCGAACTTCCTGATCCAGGAGCAGAGCCGAGGCATCCACTACAACCTGGCGGGCGACCTGACGTCGTACGTGACAGACCCGACGCCGTACACCTGGGTCAACGGTCACGCCGAGTGGAATCCGCTGCCAGGGTTGGGGATCACGGTCGACGAGGCCGCCGTCCGCGCGGCCGACAAGACCGGCCATGCCTGGCGGAACCCCATGTGGACGCACGAAGACGGCTCGTTCGCCGAATGGTGAGCCCACCCGACGCCGCCGGCGTGACCGTCGACGCCTTGGACGGCGGCCGCTGGACTTCGCTTCGGCTCGCCGGCCGGGAGTGGCTCTGGCAGGGCCCGGGCATCCTCGCCGGACCCCGAACCGGCCACTGCGCCTTCACCGACGCCGGCGGCCTGGACGAATGCTTTCCCACCGTCCGCGGTACCCCGGACCACGGCGGCCTCTGGAACCAGCCCTGGGACGAATCTGTTTCCTATGCCGACACGACTCTGAGCCGGACCTTCATGTTCGGCGCCGACTCGGTGACCGTCGACTATCACCTGCTGGCACCCCCGGGCTACCACTTCATCTGGGCGGCCCACGCCCTCCTGGACTGCGAGGTGGGAGCCACTGTCTCTGCACCATCTGGCGTTAGCTGCCGGGTGTACCCCGAGGCGGCCGGCTACCTGCCGGCACCGTGGCCGACCGGTGCTCCCTGGATCACCGACTCCTGGCCGACCTCTCTCGGCCTCGACACCTATGGATCCTCCGACGGGACCGCGGTCGGCGCCGTCCTGGTGGACTGCCCGACCGCGTCCGTGGTCGATCGCGGGGCCGAGCTGAGCTTCGAGCTGAGTTGCCCAGGGCAACCGGTCTCGACCGCGGTGTGGCGCAACCAGGCCGGCTTCCCGGACGGAGCGCCGTACCGGAGTCTCGGCGTCGAGCCGATGCTCGGCCGCGTCTTCGACCTCGCGGAGGCAGGCCCAGGCGACGCCGCCGTCGTACCAGCGAGCGGTGAACTGGCCTGGCGGCTGACCGTCACCGCCAGACCGGTCTGATGGCGCTACCCGAGGGGCAGATCGAGTACGGCGTTCGGCACCGCGGCGCTGTTCGTCGTCCGGATGCTGTTGAGCTCGGTCCCCGTCAGGGCTCGGTTGTAGATGCGGACCTCGTCCAGCGAGCCGTCGAAGTGGTGCGCACCGTCGAGTCGCTGGCCGACGTACATCTTGAAGGGCCGCGCCGGACTGACCGATCCGCCCGGCGCGGCCACACTGGCGGACCGAACTCCGTCGACCCAGATCGAGAGGGTTCCGGCTTTCCGCTGGAGAGCTACGTGATGCCAGGCCTTGTCGTTGTACGCCTTGATCGTGGCAACGGACGCGGTGCCGGCGTTCGTGGTGATCAGACCGCGGATCCGGCTGCTCGCCGGTTCGGCCCGCAGCCAGAACTGCGGGGACTCGTTGATGCCGTACCCCCAGAAGATCGCCTGGCTCGCCGTACTCGCGCCGTACTTGATCCACGCCATCGCGGTGAAGTCTCCGGCACCGAGCGCCAGCGACTCGGCGAACGGCGGCTGGATCGCGTCGTCGACGCCGTCCAGGTCGCGCGCCTGCCCGAACTTCCCGGCGATCGGAATCGTCCCGCCGCGCAAGTAGCTGTCGTTGCCGAGTCCGGAGACATCGGGGGTCGTGGTCCCGAGCGGCGCGTCCGGGTGGCCGATGTCGGTCTCGGTGAACCGGGCGAACCTGATCTGGTCCCGCGCGTCGACCGTGCCACCCTCGTACAGCAACCCGATCTCGCCGGTGTCCAGGATCGCCATGTCGGAGTAGCCGGACCAGTCACTGGTGATCCGGGTGCCTTCGGCAACGGACTGCCAGGTCTTGCCCTCGTCGAAGCTGGACCGGATCGTCATGTACCGGCGCCGCTCCGGATCCGCGGGTGCGGCGAACAGGATGCGGTTGTACTTGTCGCCTCTGTCGACCGCCCGCAACCGCTGCAGCGAGCTCTGCACCACCGGCGTGGTCAGCCCCGGAATCGTCGCGTACGGCGCCGCGTACGTCTGACCACCGTCGTTGCTGACCGCGAACATCCGGCTGGCTCCGGGGCCACCCGCGTTGTTGCGGGCAACGGCATAGATGCCGCCGTCGACCTTCTCGACGACACTGATCTCCTGCGGTACGGCGCCGTCCGTCCGCACATCCGTCGCACCCTTGTGCCACGTCTCACCGTGGTCGTCACTGTAGACGAGCTGTCCGGCCTGGCCACCGGCGCCGTTGTCGTAGTTCGTACCGGCGACCAGCCGGCCCGCGTGGGCGCCCCGCGTCAACTGGATGCCGTGCACCGGCCCGGTCGCGTACCAGCCCCAGGCCGGGTCGTCGATCTGGTCCCCGATGTTCCTCGCCTTGCTCCACGTCCGGCCGTCATCGTCACTGACCTGCACGTACGGCGTCCGCGGCCTGGTCGTCGTGCCCGGATCCATCGTGCTGAGCAGCACGATCCGCCCGGTCTCGTAGTCGACGATCGGCGCCGGGTTACCCCTGGTGGCGATCGCATTCGGGTCGGAGTCCGTCCCCGACAACACCGTCTGGGCCGCCGACCAGGTCCGCCCGTCGTCCTCGGACCGCCGCATCACCAGATCGATCTCCTGCGAGTCCCCACACCAAGTCCGCCGAGCCTCGGCGAACGCCAACAACGTGCCGGCCTTCGTCCGCACGATTGCCGGAATCCGATGGCACCCGTATCCGGCGTCTCCCTTGTTGAACAACACGGTCTGGGTGACTGCGGCCGGCTCGGCCTCGGGGCGTGTCTCGGTCGGTGGCCGGGCCGCCGCCGGGGCGGCGGGCACCAGGAGGGCGAGGGCGACCAGGAGCGGAAGACGTGTGGGCATGAGCGGATGCCTCCAAAGGAACAGAAAGTAAACAACAGGGCGGGCTGTTCGTTCCGTAACTTATCCACTCTGCGGCTGTCCGAAACCGATGACATGGGACGTCCTATGTCTGGATCGATCCACTAGCGTGGGCCCGAGGAGGAACTCATGGATCTGCTGGCCGAACTTCGACACCGCAAGGTGCTCGCCATCATCCGCGCCGACGGTGCCGACCGCGCCCTGGACTGCGTCCACACCCTGGTCGACGCGGGCATCACCGCCCTCGAGGTCTCGCTCACCACACCGGGCGGCGTCGAGGCGATCGCCAAGGCACGGTCCGAGTACGGCGCGTCGATCCTGATCGGCGCCGGCACCGTGATCACCCCCGCCCAGGCCGACGAGGTCGCGGCAGCCGGCGCGGGGTTCGTGGTCACGCCGGCGATCACCCGGGGAGCGCACCGCAGCGTCGAACTCGGGCTGCCCGTCCTCTGCGGCGCACTCACCCCGACCGAGGTCGTGGCCGCTTTGGACCTGGGCGCCACCGCGGTGAAGATCTTCCCCGCCAAGGTCTACGGACCCGCCTACTTCCGCGAACTCCGCGCTCCTCTGCCGGGTGCGCCACTCATCGCGGTCGGCGGCGTCGACGCCGACACCGCGCCGGAGTACCTGGCTGCCGGAGCCTTGGCCGTCGGCGTCGGTTCACCACTGCTCGGCGACGCCGGCACCGGCGGATCTCAGGCCGGCCTCGCCGCACGCGCGCAGTCCTTCCGCACCGCCCTCGGCGTCTGACCCCCAGACCTTCTCGGAGCCTGCACATGACGGACCTGTTGACGATCGGCGAGACGATGGTCTCGCTGCGGACCGCCCGGCCGATGCGGCTGGGCGGCGACGCTCACCTGTCGATCGCCGGATCGGAGAGCAACGTCGCCATCGGGCTCGCCCGGCTGGGGCACCAGGCGGCGTGGCTGGGTGCCGTCGGCAACGACGAGCCGGGCCGGTTGATCCAGCGGACGCTGCGAGCCGAGGGAGTCGACACCCGTTGGCTCCGGTTCTCGGACGAGTCGTTCACCGGTTTCATCGCGTTCGACCAGCCGTCGCACGACATCACCCGGGTCAGCTACCACCGGCGCGGGTCGGCCGGTTCCACGCTGACCAGTGCAGAGTGCGTTGACGCTCTGAACGCCGCGGCGCCCCGGCTACTGCACGTCACCGGGATCACACCGGCGCTCTCGGGCTCCGCCCGCGCCGCGACGCTTGACGTCGTACGGGCAGCCTCGGAGTCCGCCGTACGCGTGTCCCTGGACGTCAACTACCGCGGCCGGCTCTGGTCCCGCGCCGAGGCGACCGCGCTGCGTGAGCTGCTCCCGTTCGTACACACGGTTTTCGCGTCGGACGACGAACTCGACATCCTCACCGACGCCTCCGAACCGGTCCGTGGCCTGCTGGACAACGGCATCACCGAGGTCGTCGTCACCGCGGGCGGCAAGGGCGCCTGGTCGCACACCGCCGACGGCACCATCCACCGTCCCGCCCTCCCGGTCACTGTGGTCGACAGCATCGGCGCCGGTGACGCCTTTGTCTCCGGCTACCTCTCCGCCACCCTCGACCATCTCTCCCCCGACCAACGCCTCGACCGCGCCACCACGTCCGGCGCCTTCTGCGTCACCGCCACCGGCGACTGGGAGTCCCTTCCCACCCGCGCGGACCTGACCCTCCTCACCCGCACCCAAGGCACCGCCCTCCGCTGACCAGCCCGACACGACTGAGTTCACACGCGCCGGGCACCGGGGCGGAGCACAGCTCCCCACGAACGGAGGGACGGTCATGACCAGCCCGAGCGGTCCGTACGAAGGCTTGACCCCCACAACCCACGAGGACCCCGCCGAAATCACCGACAGCGAGGTCAACGAGGCGCTCGAACGCGGCGGCGAAGTCGACCTGACCGGTCAGGAAATCCGCCACGACGAAGGCGCCCAGCCCGACACCAACCGCAACGACAAGCCTCAACCCCCGACCAAGGAAAGCCAGGGGTAACCCGCAACCACGGCTTAGCACCCACCTCGGCAGCAGGACCAGCCGGGCTGGGTCCTAGTGATGTCGTTTTCGGCGGTGGACTCGATGGTCAGGCGAGGAGGTCGGGGTCGGACTCCAACTCCTGGTCCGGGTCCAGCGGCAGGACGATCCGGAAGCGGGTGTCACCGGGTCGGGACTCGACGCGGAGGTCGCCGTGATGCTTCTTGACGACGATGCGCCAGGAGATGTCGAGACCCAGACCGGTGCCTTCACCGATGGGCTTGGTGGTGAAGAACGGCTCGAAGATACGGCTGCGGATCTCCGGCGGGATGCCCGGACCGGTGTCGCCGATCTCGACGACCGCGTAGGCGCCGTCCTTCCTGGTCCGGATCGTCAGCGTGCCCGTCCCGCCCATCGCGCTGACCGCGTTGTCGATGATGTTCGTCCAGACCTGGTTCAGCTCGGCGGCGTACGCCGGGATGGGCGGCAGCTCCGGATCGAACTCCTTCACCACGTCGAGCCCCTGGAGTTTGCCCGACATCATCACCAGCGTGGACTTCAGCAGCTCCCGCAGGTCGACGACCTGGTACGGCGCCCGGTCGATCTGGGAGTACTGCTTCGCGGCCCCGACCAGTGTCGAGATCCGGGTGACGGAGTCGTCGATCTCGTTCATCAGCGACTCGGTGTCGATCGTGTACATCAGCCAGCGGACCGCACCCTCGAGGTACTTTGGCCCGACCGCGGCCAGCACCTCCTCCATCCACGGCACGTCCAGACCGGCCGCGGCCAGCACCGGGGCGACGTCCCAGCTCGCCTGGACGTCGTGGTCGTCGAGCCAGTCCGTCAACGCATCCTCGGCGTCGGACAGCTCCATCGGGGAGACGTCCTTGTCCTTGGTCTTGTCCAGCCGCTCGACCGCCGCCTCCTGCAGTTCGACGATCTGGTGCAGCTTGGTCGCGTCCAAGGTGCCGTCGGCAAGCATCGCCAGCTTGGAACGCATCCCGGCGACCCGTTGCCGCAGGGTCGCCGCGGCCCGGACCGCCGCCGCGGCCGGGTTGTTCAGCTCGTGGGTGAGCCCGGCCGACAGCGACCCGAGCGCGAGCAGCCGTTCGCGCTCCCCCACCGTCTCGTTGGTCCGCCGCATACCCATGACGAAGCCCTCGATCAGGTGCACGGCCATCGGGAACCAGCTGTTCATCATCTGCGCCATCGTGGCGGCGCTGATCACGTAGAACTCCGACGGCTCGGTGACCCGCATGGTCGCGGTGTACGACTTCCTGTCGTCGGCACCGAAGAAGGCGTTGAACGCACCGGCGTACACCCCGCGCTGGCGGGTCCGGTTGATCTCCACCTCCTCGCCGTGCGACAGCTTGCACAGGCGGAGCTCACCGGACAGCAGGATGTAGCAGCAGGTGGCCGGTTCCCCCTCGGTGAAGACGATCCCGTCCTGCACCGACTCGACGTACCCGGCTTCGGACAACCACTGCAACTGTTCGTCGGTCAGCGACTCGAACAGGAAGAGCGTGCGCAGCTCGTCGGGAGTCAGCCGTCGCGCCTGCTCGGTCTGGTCAGTCATCAGAGCATCTCCAGGTATCGGTGCACCAGTGTCACGGCCATCGCTCCGTCGCCGACCGCGGAGGCGACCCGCTTCACCGACTCGGCTCGTACGTCGCCCGCGGCGAACACGCCCGGCATGCTCGTCTCCAGGTGGTACGGCTCCCGCTCCAGTCCCCAGCCCGGCGGTTTGCCGCGCAGGTCCGGACCGGTGAGGACGAAACCGCGCTCGTCGCGCAGCAGGTCACCCGGCAGCCAGTCCGTCCGCGGCGCCGCTCCGATGAACACGAACATCCATTCCGTGTCCACCTCACGGCTCTCACCGGTCCCGTTGTTACGGAGGGTGGCCCGCTCGAGATGGTCCGTGCCCTTGCAGTCGACCACTTCGGTGCAGGTGTGGACCTCGATGTTGTCGATCGCCTCGATCTGGTCGATCAGGTACGTCGACATCGTCGTCGTCAGCGATGGCCCTCGGACGAGCATGTGCACGCGTTTCGCGTGGTTCGAGAAGTACACCGCGGCCTGGCCGGCGGAGTTCGCCCCGCCGATGATGTAGACCTCCTGGCCGGCACAGCTCGGGCCCTCGGTCGTCGCCGAGCCGTAGTAGATCCCGCGTCCGCACAGGTCGACCACACCAGGTGCTTCCAGCGTCCGGTACGACACCCCGGTCGCGAGGATCACCGAGTGCGACGAGATCTCGCTGCCGTCGGAGAACCGCAGCCGTCGGGCAGACCCGAGCGTCTCCAGACCGACGACCTGGCGAGCCGTCAGCAACTCGGCCCCGAACCGGACCGCCTGCCGCCGGGCCCGGTCGGTCAGCTGGGCCCCGGACACGCCGTCCGGGAAGCCGAGGTAGTTCTCGATCCGGCTCGACTGGCCGGCCTGTCCACCGGTCGCCAGCTGCTCGACCAGAACGGTCCGCAGGCCCTCGCTGGCGCCGTACACCGCAGCGCCCAGCCCGGCCGGGCCGCCGCCGACCACGACCAGGTCGTAGAAGTCCTTCGCCGGCGACGTGGTCAGCCCGACCTTGTCGGCGAACTCGGCCTCGCTCGGCGCGACCATTACGGTGCCGTCCGGGGTGATCACCACCGGCAGGCTCGAACCGTCGATCCCGGCCGCGTCGAGCAGCCGCTTGGCCTCGTCCTCGTCGACGCCGAGCCAGTTGTACGGTACCGCGTTGCGGGCGAGGAAGTCGCGGGCCGCGAACGACGGCGCCGACCAGCGGTGCCCGATCACCCGGGTCTCGTCGGTGGACGGCTCCGGGGTGGACTTCCACAGGTCGAGCATCGCGTCGACCACCGGATAGAGCTTCTCCTCCGGCGGGTTCCACGGTTTCAGCAGGTAGTGGTCGAGGTCGACCACGTTGATCGCCTGGATCGCCGCGTCGGTGTCGGCGTACGCCGTCAGCAGCACCCGCCGGGCCAGCGGGAACAGGTCCATCGCGGCCTCGAGGAACTCGATGCCGGACATCTGGGGCATCCGGTAGTCGGCCAGCAGCAGAGCCACCGGCTCACCGCGCAGCTTCAGCTCCCGGAGGGCGTCCAGCGCCTGCCCGGGGTTCTCGGCCCGGACGATGCGGTGGTCCTCGCCGTACCGGCGGCGGAGGTCACGGGCGATCGACCGGGAAACGCCGGGGTCGTCGTCCACGGTGAGAATCACCGGGCGGGTCGTTGACGCTGTCATGCCTCTTTCATACCAGCGCCGCACCAGAATCCGGGAAGGGTAATTCCCGCACACCTTCGCTGGGGTTCCCCAGCCCTCGGACCTGCGGGAAACCTCAGGGCAACGCGGCGAGGTACGGCGCGTGACTGTTCCTGAACTCCCAGCCGTAGTACCTGTCCCAGTTGATCGACCACGTCATCAGCCCGCGGAACGCCGGCGACGCGCCGCCGCGGAGGCTGTAGCCGCCGCAGTTCTGGCCCTTCACCAGGCACTCGAGCGCCTGGTGGACGGCCGCCGGGGCGGTGTAGCCGTTGCCCGCGCTGACCGCCGCCGGCAGCCCGAACGCGATCTGGTCTTCCCGTAGTCCAGGGAAGGTGTGGCCGGTGCTCGCGACCGGGAAGCCGGCCTTGACCATGTCGGTCATCGCGATGTGGAAGTCGGCGCCGCCCATGGTGTGGTACTGGTTGTCCAGCCCCATCACCGGACCCGAGTTGTAGTCCTGGACGTGCAGAACGGTCAGTGCGTCCCGCAGCGCGTGGATCACCGGCAGGTAGGATCCGGTCCGGTTGTCGCCACCGCCCGCGCCGCCGTAGAACTGGTAACCGACCTGCACGAAGAACGTCTCCGGTGCCATCGTCAGCACGAAGTCCGAGCCGTACTTCGCCTTGAGCGACTTCAGCGCGGAGATCAGGTTGACGATCACCGGCGTCGTCGGGTTGCGGAAGTCGGTGTCGCCCGGGTCGAGATACAGCGAGTGGCCCTCGAAGTCGATGTCCAGCCCGTCCAGGCCGTAGCGGTCGATGATCGCGCTGACCGAGTTGACGAACGCGTCCCGTGCCGCGGTCGTGGTGAGTTGCACCTGCCCGTTGGCGCCGCCGATCGAGATCAGCACCTTCTTCCCGGCCGCCTGCTTGGCGCGGATCGCGCTGATGAACTCTGCCTCGGTCTCCACGTTCGGGCACTCGGCCACCGGGCAGAGGGTGAAGCGGATGTCGCCGGACGTCGCCGAGGTCGGCTCCCCGAAGGCCAGGTTGATGATGTTCCACTCCACCGGTACGTCGGCCATCCGCACGTACCCGGACCCGTTGGCGAAGCTCGCGTGCAGGTAGCCGATCAACGCATGCTTCGGCAATCCCGTGCTCGTGCACCCACCCGTCGTACCTGTGGTCGCAGTCGACTTGGCCGACTCGCCCGAGCCGTTGTACGCCGCCACCGAGTAGGTGTGGCTCGTGCACGCCCCGAGCCCGCCGATGGTCGCCGACGTACCAGTGACGGTCTGTACGACGCTGGCCCCCTCGTACACGCGGTAGCCGGTCACTGTGCCGGTGGACGCGCCCCAACTCAGCGAGATGCTGCTGGTCGTCGTGCCAGTAATAGATGGTGTGCCGGGAGTGCCGGGACCGGAGGGGTTGCCGCCAGGACCGTCGAGGCTGATGTCGTCCGCCTGGTACGCCGGCTGGCCGTACCAACCGTGTACGTAGACCTGCACCGACGTCTGGCTCGCACCAGTCGTGAAAGACACGCTCAATTGCGTAAAGCTGGTCGCGGACGGCGTCCACGTCGAGGCGCCGCCCGTCACACCCAAGTAGACGTACGACCCGCGCACCCAGCCCGACAAGGTGTACGCCGTGTTCGGCTGCACGGACACGGTCTGACTGCACTTTGCGTGGTCCGAGCTCGTCACCGCACCGTTGAGGGCGTAGCCACCAGTGCGCACCGGACTGGTGACCACAGACCCACCGGAGCACGTCCATCCGCTCAGCGATCCAGTCTCGAAGCCCGGGTTGGACAGGACGTTCGCCGCCTGCGCGGTCTGCGTCCCGCCGACCAGGAGCAGGATCAGGCCGAGGACGACGGCAAGGCACCGTGAACGCATGGCAGACCTCCGGGGCGGTTGGGTCCATTTAGTAGAGATGCTCCATAACTCCCTGGTCAATGCGCCGCCCCTGTCGGCTTCCCGACGCTGTCCGATCGCCGCCTACGCTCGGGGCCAGGTCGACTGCTCGCCATGATCGCCGACGACTGGACCTCAGGGTCCGGTGCGGTCGAGCTCCCCGCGCAGTACCTGCTGGCCACAACCACCCGCTGACACCTGCTGTTCGGCAGGTGGCGCGGGTCAGGGTTGCGTGCTGGTCTGCAGGGGCTGCTTCGGTACGGCGACTCGCACCTGCGCTGCTGTGGTGTCGGCCGGCACGTTGATGGTGCCCTGCGAGACCCATTCGGCGATGTTGGCCACCATGGTGCCGACCGCCTGCTGCGACGCCGCGTCCGGCGCCGGGACGGTCCAGTTCGACGGACAGCGCCGAACCAGGAAGCAGCCATAGGCGAAGGTGGAGCCGTTGAATACACGTGCACCGGAGGGCGCCGTGAACGTGGTGGCGTGCATCGGCACGGCCCTACCGTTCGAACGACAGGTCCCGGTACCACTCGCGACCGTGGTGAGCCCTGGATGCTTGTACAGCCCGGGCCAGACGTAGTCGACCTCACCGGCGATGAACCCGGGCAGCCGTGTGCCCGCAGGAACGCCGTCGTAGATCCAGCCCGTCCCAGTGGTCAGGGTGCTGGCTGTCACCGGGCAGAAGTACTCCGCGCCCAGAAGCGGCTGTGACGCGTACGCGTCACCCAGATAGCGCCAGGTCGTGGAGGTGTAGCCGTCGGTGTACCGGTCGATGTCCCACGCGCGCCGGTCGTCGCCGGTGAACGTGATCAACCGGTACGCCGTATTCGCACCGAGGTTCGCCACATTCACACCACGCGCGATCGCCTGGCTCAGCGCAGCCCGCATCCGCAGCGAGTAGTACTCGTCATGCCCCGGCAGGAACACAGTGGCCGCCCGAGCCGGCAGTTGACCGCCGAACTCGTCCAGGTCGTTGTTCGTCCAATACGTGACATCCAGCCCCTTCGACTCGGCCCAGAACACGAGACCCTGCTCGAGTGTCAGGTACTGGCCGGATCCCTGTCCCTCGTTGTACGGACGATCGAAGGTCAGCCGGCCCGATCCGGTTTCCGGCCCGCTGTAGAAGCTCACACCGCCGTAGCGGTTGTACGCCTGCCAGGTCGTAGTCGCCTGCTGGATCAGGAGGTCGTGCTTCGTCCCCGTGTCGTCGCGAACCGTCAGTGGCGCGTACGACGCGGACTGCCCGTCGCTGACCTTGATCAGGTACGTGCCCGGTACCCAGTCCTTGTCGACCGGGATGCTCAACGTCTTGGTCCAGTGCGCGGCCGACGTCATTCGCAAGTCGTGCCCCTCGGCCGACGTACCTCCGGTGATCGGAGCGTCCTGAACCACAGTCGGTACGTCGTCCTGTCGCCAGACCTCACGCGCTCCGAGACCCGCGTAGTACCCCATCCGGTAGGCAACGACGCTGACCGGGTTGCCGGACGTGACCTTGAGATCCACCGTGTCACCGCAGGTGGCCGAGACCTTGGTCAGGTACGCGGCCAACTGACCGTTCATCGAGGCCGGAATGACCCAGTCACCGGTGCCGGCCTTCGCGTTCTCGGCGACCGTCGTCGGCCACGACGACGGGCAGCCGGGCGGAATCGCCGCGAAGCCGGTCGCGGCGACCGCAGGCATAGCCGCGGGCGGCGCGATCAGCGACAGACTTCCGGTGCCGGACGAGAGCACGGTGCCCGTCGAGGTGGTGGCGGACAGCGTCAGTGGCATGATGCCGCCGTACTTGGACAATCGAACGCCGTACAGCGGAATCGAGATCCGTGCGCCGGCGGCGAGATTGAGCACGGCCTTGGGTTTCCAGGTCGCGTAGCCGCCGGCGATGCTCAGCGTCCCGTTCACCGAGGTCACCGTGCCGGTCGATGCCGTGGGCAACTGCATGCGCACCGAGCCGAGGGTCCCGGCGCGGGTGACCGTGCTCCGGTAGCGCAGCTCCGTCGTCTGTCCCGGGATCGGATTGGAGGCCGTGACGGTCGTGGCAGCGGTGTAGGTCTTCAACGGCTGTAGTACCCCGTAGCCGGACGTCAGGGTCTGCCGGGCGGTGCCGATCGCCTTGAAACCCAGGGTCCACGGGCCGCCTGCGGGCAGGCGGAAGCCGTAGAACGGGATGACGAGCCGGGTACCGGCCGCAACCGTGATGACCCGCGTGGGCCGCCACCGCAGCACAGTCGACGACACCGAACTGACCGTACCGTTGACCGACGTGATCCGCCCGGTCGACCCGGCCGGGAACGCAACGGTGATCTCCCGGATCGTCCCTGCCTTCAGCACATTCGCGCGATACGTCAGCGTCGTCGTCCCGTTCGACGCCGCGGTGGCGGTAACCGTGACACTGGCACTCGCCGCATCCGCGGACCGCGTCACAAACAGCACAGCAGCAGCCGCGACAACAAGCACGACAGCAGAGGCAAGCAGCCTCCGGACCATGGTTCCCCCCAGGTCGTGATGATGAAATCCCCGGACGGAGACTACGAGAAGAACCCCCGTTCCCCGAAAAAAGTTGCCGATCAGTGACCAAACCGGACTAATCCGCTACCAACCGTAGCCATCCCGCTCCGTACAGTTCACGATGGAAGCCTCCGGCCCAGTCCATCTAGCGAGTTCTATGAGGCTTTGGCCGCCCCGCGTCACACAGCCACGCTCGCCATGATCGCCAGCCTTGGAGGGAGTCATTGGCAACGTGAAACCGGGCATGTTAAGGGCCGCAGGGGGTGAGGCAGGGCCAAGGGTGACCGCAGCGTGAACCG
>NZ_SMKR01000209.1 GCF_004348725.1 Kribbella turkmenica | reverse complement strand
CGGATGATCCGCGGGGCCTCGAAGATTCTTGCTCAGGCGGTGCGGATGCGGGCGCGGGCATTACGCCGCTTGAGCGCCCGGCGCTCGTCCTCGCTGAGGCCTCCCCAGACTCCATGGTCCTGACCGGCTTCCAGCGCCCAGGCGAGGCACTGCTCACGCACGTCGCAACGACGGCACACCTGCTTGGCCTCCTCGATCTGCATGATCGCGGGCCCGGTGTTGCCGATGGGGAAGAACAATTCCGGGTCCTCATCGAGGCAAACGGCCCGGTGGCGCCAATCCATGGCGGATCCCATCTCTCTCAGTAGTGGTCGTACGCTGAATCTGGTCTGTTCCCAGCCAGCGAGGCTTTACTCTCGTGATTCAGCTCGCACCGGGGGGTCCAGGGTGCGAGGTGTTCGATTCAGGAACGTGTTGTGAACGTTTTCACGAACGAGTCCATGTTCCCAATCTCAGCTGAGTGAAACAAGGGTTCTGGAGTTGTCGATCAGATCACAACACTTCCTTAACACTACGAACCGGTGCGCAGCGGAGTCCCCCGTCCGGTAACCGAACGGAGTGTCGTCTGTGCGATCACCTGTTCACTGCAAGTAACCGATCCGGCGGCCTTTTGGTTACGCACAACCTCAGATCCTTGTGGGGCTGGGGTTCCTGCGGACAGGGCTCGCAGGAAGAGCGGGTGGTCGTCCCTTGCGCCCGAAAGACGGCAACGGCATGGAGCACTAAGCTGGCGAAGTGCCGACCGACTCCCCATCCGCCGCCGTACCGAGACCGCTCAAGCTAGCCGCCGGTGTGGTGGCTGCGGAAGGGGTCGTGCTGGTCGTTCTCGGAATTGCCGAAGCGTTGACAATCCAGAGCTCCCGGCTCGTCCTCGGGCTGACCACCACCGCCTTCTTCGTCCTGTACGGCGGAGGCCTGCTGATCGTCGCCCGCGGACTCCGGCGCGCGTCCACCTGGAGCCGGGGACCGGCCGTGTTCGCGCAGCTGATCCAGCTCCTGGTCGCCTACAGCTTCTGGGGCGGTTCCACCCGCGCGGTCGCGGTCGCGCTGGCGCTCGCGGCAGTCGGCGTCCTGGTCGGCATCTTCCAGAAGGCGTCCACCGAGGCGCTCGCGGACGACCCGGCCAAGGATCGTCCGGTTCTCTGACCTACTCCTTCAGCAGGCCGGCGCGCAGTTCGGTGAGCGTGCGGGCCAGCAGGCGGGAGACGTGCATCTGCGAGATGCCGATCTCCTCGGCGATCTGGGACTGCGTCATCCCGCGGAAGAACCGCAGCGTCAGGATCCGCTTCTCCCGGGTGTCCAGCTGGGCCAGGAGCGGTTTCAGGGACTCGCGGTACTCCACGCTCTCCAGCGCCTCGTCCTCGCCTCCGAGGCCGTCCAGGACCGTGGTGGCGTCCGCCTCGTTCTGGTCCGGGGCGTCCAGCGACAGCGTGTTGTAGGCGTTCGCGGACTCCAGGCCCTCGATCACCAGGTCCGGGGACAGGCCGAGCCGGTCCGACAGCTCGGCGACCGTCGGCGCGCGGCCCAGCTCCTGGGTGAGCTCAGCGGTCGCCGCGGTCAGCGACAACCGCAGCTCCTGCAGCCGCCGTGGCACCCGGATCGCCCAGCCCTTGTCCCGGAAGTAGCGCTTGATCTCGCCCAGGATCGTCGGGGTCGCGTACGTCGAGAACTCGACCCCGCGGTCGGAGTCGAAACGGTCGATCGCCTTGATCAGACCGATGGTGGCCACCTGGACGAGGTCGTCGTACGGCTCGCCGCGGTTGCGGAACCGGCGGGCCAGGTGCTCGACCAGCGGCATGTGCAGCGCGACCAGGCCGTCCCGGGCCAGCGTGCGGGCCGGGTCTCCCGCGCCGCCGGCCGCCATCGCCCGGAACAGCTCCGCCGTCCGGGTCCGCAGGTCGGGGATTTCCTGGGGCTCGCCCAGAGTCGGTTCCTCGCTCACGCGTTCTCCGCGGCGGTGGCGGTTGCCGTCACGGTGATGGTGAGCCGGCCGTCGATCGTCTCGGCCGCCGCGGACTCGACCAGTGCGGTCAGCACGGTCCAGCCGAACGACGACGTGTCCGGCCGCCAGCCGTTCGGTACGACGGCACTCGTGCGCACCGTCAGCTGCGGCGGGTCGATCTCGAACACGCAGTCCAGCACGCCGTCCGAGGCCTGCGGGAGCAGCAGCGCGCAGGCCTCGTCGACGGCGATCCGCAGGTCGTCGATCGCGTCCACGGTGAAGTCGTTGCGGGCCGCCAGGTTGCCGACCACCGACCGCGGTACCGCGATGTACGCACTGTCCGCCGGAATGCTCAGACGGACCTCCGCGGATCGTCCGGTGCTGCCCACACTGCCTCCCTCGTGTCCGGCGGGTGATGGCCCCACCACGCGGTACATCTTCCACTCTCGCAGGCCGCAATGCACGGCGAAGGCCCGGCCTGGTGGACAGGACGGGCCTTCGCGGTGCGAACCTCAGCTGGCCGGCTCGACGTGGGTCGGGTCGAGTACCCGGCGCAGGAACGTGCGGGTCCGCTCGTGCGACGGGTTGCCGATCACCTCGGCCGGCGGACCCTGCTCGACGATCACACCGCCGTCCATGAACACGACCCGGTCGGCCACCTCGCGGGCGAACGCCATCTCGTGGGTGACCACGAGCATCGTCATCCCGTCCAGCGCCAGCTTGCGCATGACCGTCAGCACCTCGCCGACGAGCTCCGGGTCGAGGGCCGACGTCGGCTCGTCGAACAGCATCAGCGCCGGATCCATCGACAGCGCCCGGGCGATCGCCACCCGCTGCTGCTGGCCGCCGGACAGCTGGGCCGGGAACGCCGTCACCTTCTCGGTCAGGCCGACCCGTTCCAGGTTGGCCCGGGCGATCCGGTCCGCCTCGGCCGGCTTGCGCTTCAGCACGGTGGTCTGGGCGACCGTGCAGTTGGCCAGCGCGGACAGATGCGGGAACAGGTTGAACTGCTGGAAAACCATCCCGATCTGCTGCCGGGCGGCGTCCAGGTGACAGTCCGGGTCGGTGATGTCCTCACCGCGGACGAACACCTGGCCCTCCTGCGGCTGCTCGAGCAGGTTGACGCAGCGCAGCAGGGTCGACTTGCCTGAACCGGACGGACCGATGACGCAGACCACCTCGCCCTGCTCGACGGTGAAGTCGATGCCGCGCAGGACATGGTTGCTGCCGAAGGACTTGTGCAGGTTCTTGATCTCGACCAGAGCCATCAGCGCGCCCTCGCAGCCTTCGCCTCGAGCCGCCGGACCAGTACGCCCAGCGGCAGGGTGATGATCAGGTAGCAGAAGCCCGCGGTGACCAGCGGTGTCAGGTTGGAGTAGGTGTTCGCCAGGTCGCGGCCGAACCCGGTCAGCTCGTAGCCGTCCGCGCTGACGCCGATGATGAACACCAGCGAGGAGTCCTTGACCAGCAGGATCAGGTCGTTGGTCAACGGCGGCAGCACGATCCGGAACGCCTGCGGCAGCACGATCTTGCGGGTGGCCAGACCGGCCGGCATGCCGAGCGATCGGGCCGCCTCCACCTGACCCTTCGGCACGGCCTGAATGCCGGCCCGGATGACCTCGGCCATGTACGCCGAGGCGACGATCCCGAGTGCCAGCCAGACGACGCCGTACGGGTCCCAGGGAATGGTCAGGCCCTCGAAGGCCAGCGGCAGCAGGCTGAACGCGATGAAGACCACGATCGCCGGCAGGCCCCGGAAGAACTCGATGTAGGCGGTCGCGATCCAGCGGTACGGTCCGACACTGCTCAGCCGCATCAGCGCCAGGACCGTGCCGCCGACCAGGCCGATGACGAAGGCGCCGGCGGTGTACTCGATCGTCTTCACCAGAGCGTTGAGCAGCCCGTCCTGGAACGCCGACCTGATGAACTCGGGCTCGAAGAAGACGCTGACGATCTGGCCCCAGTCCGCGGTGAACGCGGCGAGCAGCACCAGCAGGACCAGAACCGCGTACTGGATCCAGCGGGAGCGCTGGGCCCGCTGCCGCGGGCTCAGCCCCTTCCGCTCAACGGTGTCGGTGTTGGTGGGCGCACTCACTTCTTCGGCTCAACCCCGAACCACTTCTTGTAGATTTCGTTGTACTGGCCGTCCGACTCGGCCTTGGCGAGCACCTCGTTGAACTTCTCCACCAACTTCGGCCCGCTGCCGTCCTTGAGGGCGGCGAAGCCGTACTGCTCACCGGTGTTGAACTCGGTCACGATCGCCATGTCCGGGTTCGCCTTGACGAAGTCGTAGAGCACCCCGTTGTCGTTGATCGCGGCATCGACCCGGCCGGACTTCACGTTGTTGGTCTGGATCGCCAGGTCGTTGAACGGGATCACCGTGTAGCCGTTCGCCTTGGCGTTGTCGTCGGCGTACTTCTTGCCGGTGGTGTCCGCCTGGGCGCCGATCTTCTTGCCCCGGAGGTCCGCCAGGCTCTTGATGCCGGAGTCCTTCTTGACCATCAGCACCTGGGTGGCGTCCATGTACGGGTCGGTGATGCTGATCGCGGCCTGGCGCTCCGGCGTGATCGTCATCGCGCCCATGCCCATGTCGCACTTCTTCGCCTTGAAGGCGGCACCGGAGGTGACCTGTGCCCACTCGATGTTGACGACTTCCTGCTCCAGGCCGAGATCCTTGGCGAGCAGGTCGAGGAGGTCCACGTCGAAGCCGACCACGTCAGCGCCGTCCTTGTACTGGAACGGCTTGTACGGCAAATGGGTGCAGACCATCAGCTTGCCGGACTTCACCAGGGTGATACCGGCCGCGGCGGCCTTGTCCTCGGTTCCACCGCTGCTGCCCGAGCCCGATTCGTCACTGCCGCAGGCTGAGAGCGAGAGCGCGAGCACGGCGGCCGCGGCGACAACGGTGCGGGCGCGACTCTTGCGGAGGGTGGAGACGATGTTCATCGCTGATACTCCTCGACACTGGAACTTGTACTCCGAACCGGTCGGTACCGGTCCGGATGCCGCATCCTGACACAGCAACCACGCGCGTGTCGGCTACCGACTGCGGCTGAGACCTCATCGTCACCCTGTTGCCGCTCCACCGCATCCCTTCGGGCCTGGGTGTGAACCCGCACACAGCAGACCAGTGCGGTGTGTGGTTTACTCGATGCGACGGGTGACCCCCTGGCCACGGCGTTGTTCGACGCACCCATTGACCGAACCGCCCACTCACTGTAATCGACCGCCTGCTCGCTGCTCTCCGAAGGGTCCCCGCATGGTCGCCCAGCCCCACCCGTCCGTTTCCGCCGCGCCGTCCGGCGTCCCCGAGTCCGACCGGTACGCCGGTGATCCGGTCTTCGAGCTGCACCGCGGCGGCAAGATCGAGGTCACCTCGTCGGTGCCCGTGAACGACGCCGCCGACCTGTCCAAGGCCTACACCCCGGGCGTCGCCCGCGTCTGTACGGCGATCGCCGAGGACCCGGCGCTGGTCCGGCGCTACACCTGGAAGTCCAACGTGGTCGCGGTGGTCACCGACGGCACCGCAGTTCTGGGACTCGGCGACATCGGCCCGGCGGCATCGCTGCCGGTGATGGAGGGCAAAGCCCTGCTGTTCAAGGAGTTCGGCGGTGTCGACTCGGTGCCGATCGCCCTCGACTGCACCGACGTGGACGAGTTCGTCGAGACCGTCGCCCGGCTGGCGCCGACGTTCGGCGGGATCAACCTCGAGGACATCTCGGCCCCGCGTTGCTTCGAGATCGAGCGCCGGCTGAAGGAGCGGCTGGACATCCCGGTCTTCCACGACGACCAGCACGGTACGGCGGTCGTCGTCCTGGCGGCGCTGCGGAACGCGCTGCGGGTCACCGGGAAGTCGATCGAGGACATCCGGGTGGTGATCTCCGGGGCCGGTGCGGCCGGGGTCGCGTGTGCCCGGATCCTGTTGCAGGCCGGCGTCGGCGACCTGGCCGTCGTCGACAGCAAGGGTGTGCTGCACGAGGACCGCGCCGACCTGAACCCGGTGAAGTTGTCGCTGGCCCGCGACACCAACACCGGCGGGCTGTCCGGCCTGCTGGTGGACGCGCTCGACGGCGCGGACGTGTTCCTCGGGGTGTCCGGCGGCACGGTGCCGGAGGAGGCGATCTCCCGGATGGCCGACGGCTCGATGATCTTCGCGCTGGCGAACCCGAACCCGGAGGTGCACCCGGACATCGCCCACCGGCACGCCGCCGTGGTCGCGACCGGGCGTTCGGACTTCCCGAACCAGATCAACAACGTGCTCGCGTTCCCGGGCATCTTCCGCGGCGCCTTCGACGCGAACGCGTCCCGAATCACCGAGGGGATGAAGCTCGCCGCCGCCGACGCGCTGGCCGGCCTCGTCTCCGCGGAGGACCTGCGGCCCGACTACATCATCCCGTCGCCGTTCGACGCCCGCGTCGCCCCGGCGGTGGCAAGCGCGGTCGCCGCCGCGGCCGAGGCCGACGGGGTCGCCCGCGCCTGATCAGGCGCGGACGACCATGCGCTCCCACCACTGACCGGACCGGGTCAGCATGGCGAGGTCACGGCCGCCGGACTCGACGTACCCGGTCATCGCCAGCCGGGAGTAGACCGCGGACATCGCGCCCCGGCCGGAGCCGTCGTACCAGCCGCCGCGGCGGACGGGGTCCTCTCCGGTCCCGGGGAAGGTGGTGCGGTCCAGGTCGAGCCACGGGAAGTCGGCGGCGACCGCGAGCTGGGTCGCCTCGATGAACCGGTGCGTGTACGTGACCTTCGCGTCCAGCCCGCGCCAGAACAGTCCGGGCGCGAGCACGCTGCGCGGGGGAGTGCCTCGCCAGTACGACGCCAGCCAGGCGGCCGAGTGCGGCACTTTGACGCGGTGGTCCCGGACCGCCGTCAACGCCGTCCCCAATTGGGCGATCGCGTTCGGCGACCAGCCGTAGGTGATCAGGTACGGATGCTCGCCGGTCTCCTCACCGATCTCGTACGTCGCGCCGTCGAGCGGGAACCCGGCCGGTGCGCCGGCGTAGATCAGCTCGGGGTCGATCCGCGTCGTGCCGAGCAGATGCCGGGTTCCGGACGCTGCGGCATCGTTGTAGGCGGCAACGTGGAACCGGCCGTAGCCGGTCGCGAGGGCGCGGACCGCGGCGTACTGGTCGAGGGACAGCATCGAAGGCGCCCAGTGCTCGACGTCCCAGTTGCCCATGGTGCCGTCGTCACCGGCGACGAAGTGCGGGAAGGCGCCGGCGTAGCGGTCGTTGCGGAACGAGGCGACCGCTTCCTGGCGGGTGTACTGCAATGCCGCGACCCGGTCCAGCATGGCTCGGGCGGCGGTGTCGGCGGACTGGATCCGGGCGGGGTCGCCGGATCGCCGTTCGAGGTGCTCGGCGTAGTTGACCAGCAGCTCCGCCCGCCCGGTCAGGGTCCGGATGTCGCCGGAGCGCAGCACGGTATCGGGCCGCTCGGCGTACAGGTCGAGAACCATGGTCAGGTAGGTCTCGAGGTTCGTGCGCAACCGCTGATCGCCTTGCAGGTAAGGGCTGCGCAGCACCTGCAGCGCGAGGTCCGTGCTCATGTGGCCCGGTTTGCGCCGGAGCAGGTAGTCGAGCAGTTCATCGGCGGTCCGGCGCTGCTGCGGATCGCCGGTCACGTCGTACATGGCCGCGAGGGCGGCGTGGGCGTGCGCCGCGCCCTCGAACCCACGACCGGTGGCGACGCCGTCGGCAGTGATCTGCAGGTAGGCGCCGGTGACCTCGGCGGCCTGGGCCGGCGCGGGTTGCCCGACGAGCAGGGCGGCAACCATCAGGGCACGCACCATCGGTCCTCCTCGAAATTCCGGTCGGGTCCGTTATCACCGGCATGCTATCCGCTGAACCCGACACTGCTGTCAGAGTTTGGATGAGGTGACGACGCGTGCGGATGCGGGAGATGGTGGCCGGACCGGAGTCAGTGAGCGGCTGCTGCGGTACTACGAGGACCGGGGACTGCTGAGACCGGAGCGGCTGCCGAGCGGGTACCGGGAGTACGCCGAGAGCGACGTCGACCTGGTCGGGCGGATCCGGACGCTGCCGGCGGCCGGGCGCTGGAGGAGTCGCGCCAACTGCTGGACGGCGTACTGTCGACGCCGATGGTGAAATCGGTAACTGACTCCGTGTGGACCACCCCCTAGGGTGGTGCGCATGCTTGCTGCCTACGCCGCCAAGTTCGACGCCGACGACCCGATCGCCGCACTGGAGGTGGGGGAGCGTCCCGATCCGACGGTGCCCGAGGGCTGGGTGACGATCGACGTCCGGGCGACCGCGCTCAACCACCACGACCTGTGGTCGCTGAAGGGTGTCGGCCTGGCCGAGCAGAGCCTGCCGATGATCCTCGGCTGCGACGCGGCCGGGATCGACCCGGACGGCAACGAGGTCGTCGTGCACGCGGTGATCTCCGACCCGGCGTGGAAGGGTGACGAGACCCTCGACCCGAAGCGTTCGCTGCTGAGCGAGCGGTACCAGGGCACGCTGGCGGAGAAGGTCGCCGTCCCGGCGCGCAACGTCGTACCGAAGCCTGCCGGGCTGTCCTTCGAGCAGGCCGCGTGCCTGCCGACCGCGTGGCTGACGGCGTACCGGATGCTGTTCACGCAGTCGGGGCTCAAGCCGGGCGACACCGTGCTGGTGCAGGGCGCCGGCGGGGGCGTGGCGACCGCGCTGATCACACTGGCGCGGGCCGCCGGCATCCGGGTCTGGGCGACCAGCCGGGACGACGCGAAACGGGCCAAGGCGCTGGAGATCGGCGCCCACGACGTGTTCGGGTCCGGGGCGCGGCTGCCGGAGCGGGTGGACGCGGTGATGGAGACCGTCGGCCAGGCGACCTGGTCGCACTCGCTGAAGTCGCTGAAGCAGGGTGGCACGGTGGTGATCTCCGGCGCGACCAGCGGCCAGGCGCCGAAGTCGGCCGAGCTGAACCGGATCTTCTTCCTCCAGTTGCGGGTGCAGGGTTCGACCATGGGCACCCGGTCGGAACTGGCGGAACTCGTGCAGTTCATGGCGAACGCCGGCATCTCGCCGCACGTCGACTCCGTGCTGCCGCTGACCGACGCCCGCAAGGGCTTCGCGAAGATGAACGAGGGCGACGTGTTCGGCAAGATCGTCTTTACTGTCTGAATGCTCCCCGAGATCCGCCCGGCCACGGTCGAGGACGCCGAGGCGGCGGCCTGGTGCCACCTGCTCTGCTGGCGCGAGGCGTACGCCGACCTGGTCCCGGCCGATCAGTTGCTCGAGCGGACCAGCGACATCGAGCGCCGGACCGAGCGCTGGACGACGGGCGCGAAGGAGGGCCGGCGGCGCTGGATCGCGCTGAACCCGGAGCCCGTGGCCGCCGTCGAGGAGCGGGTGGTCGGCTTCTCGGCCGCCGGACCGGGATGCGACGAGGACGCGCCGGTGACCCTCGAACTGGAGGCCATCTACACCCGGCAGGGGTGGTGGGGGACCGGCCTCGGCGGCCGGCTGCTGGAGGTTGCCGTCGGCAAAGATCCGGCCTGCCTGTGGGTGTTCGAGGACAACCGGCGGGCGCTGGCGTTCTACCGCCGCCACGGGTTCGTCCCGGACGGTGCGCGCAAGCACGACCCGTTCTTCGGCCTGATGGAGATCCGGATGGTCCGGTCGTAACGTTGCACGGCTGAAACACGCGCGTCGCACCGGGGCAATCAGCCTGGATCAGGCTGGTCCTGCCGCGGGAAACCCCCGCGGGTTCGATCCGCCCGATCGACGAGCGACCAGGAGTGCCCATGAGGCCGACCTTGACGGTGATCGCCGACCCCGCCGACCGCTGGATGACGAAGGCCGCGTGCGTCGGCCAGGCACCGGCGTACGACGAGACCGCCAGCCAGTGGGAGCAGCGCAGGGCCCAGGCCGTCTGCCTGACGTCCTGCCCGGTGATCGAGGAGTGCCGTGACTGGGCCCGCCGGACGAAGTTCACCGGCACCGCGGCCGGCGAGAAGTTCCTGTACGGCCGTCGCCGCGGCCGCCCGGGACCGCAGGAGCGGCGCCGCAGCGTCGTCGCCGAGGAACAGCAGGCGAGCTGAGTCAGACCCCGACGAGCTCGTCGGCGCGCTTCGCGTCGGCGAGCTTCACCGTCCGCCGGAACGGGGACGTGATCGTCGCCTGCAGGTGCTGCCGATTGCGGACCATCGCGACGACCGCGAGGGCCAGGTAGATCCCGCACAGCACGTACCGCCCGGTCTGACCCGGTACGGCGAACTGGATCGCGAACAGACCCAGCAACGTCCAGGCCGCCCAGCGCGGGAAGCGGAGACTCAGCAGGACGGCGAGACCCAGCAGCGTCTGTGTCGCGGTCAGCAGGAACTCCTCGACCTGCCGCGCGTCCAGGTGCAGCGCGGGCTCGCCGCCGCCGAGCAGGTAGGCGACCGGCAGGCTGCCGATCAGCAGCGTCCACTGGTTCACCTTGGCCGAGATCAGCAGGCCCAGGGCGGCCGCGCCCTTGCCGCGCCAGGCGAACAGCAGCGCCACGATGAACTCCGGCGCCTCCGAGGCCAGCGGCGCCAGCCACTGCACCAGCAGGAACTGGTCGATGCCGAGCGCGTGACCGCCCTCGACCAGCGAGTCCGCAAACGGCTCCGCAGCCGCGAGGATCAGGCCGCCCGAGACCACGAACATCCCGATCACGGTGATCCGCCGCCGGGCCGTCGGCAGTCCGCCGATGGTCGCGGCCGGGCCGATCAGGTCCGGCTCGTCGTCGTGCTCCGAGGCGGCCGCGCGGTACAGGTAGTAGGCGAAGAACGCGAGCAGCAGGATCCCGAGGACCAGGTGGATCTGGCCGGTCACCGGAATCACGAAGGCGACCACGGCGGCGACCGCGAGGAACCCCAGCTCGCGGCGGTAGCCCGCGTCGAGGACGAGCGCCCTGACCGTCCGCCCGCTGCGCCGCGAGGCGACGTACAAGCTGACCAGGACGACGCTGGACCAGCCGAGGCCGAGGAGCAGCCGGTTCGAGCCGGTCATGTTGGCGGCGGCGTACTGCACGTACTCGGGGTTGCTGCCGGCGGTGTGCGCGAAGTACAGGTCCACCGCGTACTCCGGCAGGACCGCGATCACCGCGAGCAGGGCGATCGCCAGGCCGCCGGAGATGTCGACCTCGGCGGCCTCGGCCGCCCAGGCCAGCACGAACGACGCGGCCACCACGGCCGCACCGAAGACCAGGATCGACGCGAGCGCCGGCGGGTGTGTGCCGGTGACCCGCAGGGCGACCGCGGGGATCGCCACCGCGAGCAGCAACAGCACGGGACGGAGTGCTCGGGCCATGCCTCCAAGCGTGCCATCGTTTTAATACTTTCGCAATTGCGAAAGTATGAGACCGTCGCCACCACGGCCTGCCGTGCTCCCGCCTGAGCGGTCCAGCCGTCACAATGACTGCGCGATGACGACTCCGATCCCCGAACCGACGAAGGCCCAGCTGGAATCCGCCGCCGGCACCTTCGCGATGCTGTCCGCCCCGGTGCGGCTGCACCTGGTCTCACTGGCGGCCCAGGGCGAGTACGACGTCGGCACGCTCGCGGAGCGCGCGGGCGTCAGCATCGCCACCGCCAGCCAGCACCTGGGCAAGCTCAGGCTGGCCGGCATCATCACCGCCCGGCGCGAGGGCCGGCGGCACATCTACACCGTCGACGACCCGCACGTGCTC
>NZ_SMKR01000208.1 GCF_004348725.1 Kribbella turkmenica | reverse complement strand
CTGTCCGAGTGGACCAAGGTGTTCGGGCCACCGACCAGCACCTTCGACCACAAGGGCACGAGGTTCGTCCTGCGGGACTCGTCGCTCGGGTCGCTGCGGGCCGGCGGCTTCGCGCAGATCCTCAACCCCTGAGCCGAGTCGTGGGCGCGGGACGGTAGCGCGGGGAATGAAGCGCGTGGCGCAATGCAGGCTCCCTCTGCTGATTTCCCCGAGCGCATCATCAAGCCGAAGAATCGATGGAACCGCGCACCTCCCCGACGTGTCAACGACCGTCCGGAACGTGGTCAGGAACTGATCAGCGCAACACCGAAGCAAACGCTTCGAGGGCCGGGTAGCCGGCATTTCCGACCACGATCGTGGTCACCCCGGAATCCACCAGCACCAAGGCGTTCTCGTCCCTGCGCTCGTCCAGCACCTTGCGCTGCCAGGTGACGCCCTCAACCGTCGACGTACCGTCGTCAATGGTCCGGCCGAGCTCGTCGGACTGGTATTTGCCGCCGGTCACGTTGGACTGTTCCAGGCCGACGTATTTCTTCTCGTTCGTGACGATGCCGAGGTGCCAGGTGACCGGGCTCTGCTCCGGGGTGCGGAACTCCACGCTGGTGGCGGTCCAGCCGGCCGGCATCGGCGACGGGCCGCGGACCCAGGGGGCGACCCTCTTCGCGTCCTGGAGTTGCGCGGTGTACTCGACCGCGCGGATCTTCTCCTCCTTCGGCCGCCAGGTGACGACCATCAGGAACGCGACCACGACGAAGCAGGCCAGCAGCGCCCAGACCATGTTGGTCAGCGTCCGCGCCTTGGCCCGGTCCTTCCGGTTCTGTTCCCGGTAAGCGATCGCCTCGGCGCGCGCCCGCGCCTTCTCCCGGGCTTCCGCCTCGCTGGAGGCACCCCGGCCTGTCGAACTCATGTACCGAGTGTCGCATCTCGCCTCAACGGACCCGCAGCGAGTTGGCTACGATCCGGGCATGACCGATCCGACCATGCCGCCTGCTCATCTCGAGGTCGAGGCGGACGCGCCTGACCGCAACCTCGCCCTGGAGCTGGTCAGGGTCACCGAGGCCGCGGCGATGGCGGCGGGCCGGTGGGTCGGCCGCGGCGACAAGAACGGCGCCGACGGCGCGGCGGTGAACGCGATGCGGACGCTGATCGGCACGGTCGGGATGAACGGCACGGTGGTCATCGGCGAGGGCGAGAAGGACAACGCCCCGATGCTCTACAACGGCGAGCAGGTCGGCTCCGGCGACGGCCCGGAGTGCGACGTCGCGGTCGACCCGGTCGACGGTACGACGCTGGTCGCCAAGGGCATGAACAACGGCATCGCGGTGATGGCGGTGTCCGCCCGGAACTCGATGTACGACCCGTCCGCGGTCTTCTACATGGAGAAGCTGGTGGTCGGACCGGAGGCGGCCGACGTGGTCGACATCCGGCTCCCGGTCGCGGAGAACATCCGCCGGGTCGCGAAGGCGAAGGGCTCCACGGTCGACGACGTCACCGTCGTACTCCTGGACCGGCCGCGGCACGAGGACCTGGCCACCCAGATCCGGGCCACCGGTGCGCGGATCAAGTTCATCAGCGACGGCGACGTGGCCGGTGCGGTCGAGGCGGCCCGGCCGGACACCGGTCTGGACATGCTGCTCGGCGTCGGCGGTACGCCGGAGGGCATCATCGCGGCCTGTGCGATGAAGTGTGTCGGCGGTCTCATCCAGGGCCGGCTGTGGCCCAAGGACGACGAGGAGCGGCAGAAGGCGATCGACGCCGGCCACGACCTCGACCGGGTGCTCAGCACCGACGACCTGGTCTCCGGCGACGACTGCTTCTTCGTCGCCACCGGGATCACCGACGGCGAGCTGCTGCGCGGCGTCCGGTACGGCCGGTCCACCGCGCGCACGCACTCGCTGGTCATGCGCTCGCGCAGCGGCACGATCCGCAGCATCGAGAGCGTCCACCAGCTCGAGAAGCTGCGCGCCTACTCCGCCATCGACTTCGAGCACGCGCGATGAGCGCACCTGTTCTGGTGGTCGGCGAGGCTCTCGTCGACATCGTCGGGACCGCGGCGGGCCGCACGACCAGGAACGGCAACGGCAAGCCGAAGGCGACTCCCGGCGGCTCCCCCGCCAACGTCGCGGTCGGGCTGGCGCGGCTCGGCGTACCGACCGAGCTCGTCACCCGCTTCGGCACCGACCCGTACGGCGACCAGCTCGGCGCCCACCTGTTCGGGAACGGCGTCCAGCTCGCGCCGGGATCGGTCGACCCCGGCTTCCGGACGAGCACGGCGACCGCGTCGCTCGATGCGGCCGGGGTCGCGTCGTACCAGTTCGACATCACCTGGGAGCCGCCGGCGCTCTCGCTGACCCGCGGCTGCCCGGCGATCCACACCGGGTCGATCGCGACCGTGCTGGAGCCGGGGGCCAAGGCGATCCTCGCTTTCCTGAAGTCGATGACGGATCAGCCGGTGACGGTGACGCTCGACCCGAACGCGCGGCCGACGATCACGCCGGACCCGGTGTCGACGTGGGCCGCCGTACGCGAGCTGGCCGCGCTGGCCGATCTCGTGAAGCTGAGCGACGAGGACTGCGAGTTCCTGCGGCCCGGGTTGCCGGCCGACGAGATCGCGGCGGAGTTGCTCGGCGTCGACCGCACGCGCTGCGTGGTGATCACGCGCGGCGGGGACGGCGCGATCGGCATCAGCCGGGACGGGCGCGTCGAGGTGACCGCACCCGCGATCGAGGTGATCGACACCGTCGGTGCGGGCGACTCGTTCATGGCCGCGCTGATCGCCGGCCTGCACGCGCGCGGTCTGCTGGGTGCGACCAGGCTGGACGGGCTGACCTCGGCATCCCTACGTGACGTCGTGGACTACGCGGTGAAGGCCGCCGCGATCACCTGCACGCGGCACGGCGCCGATCCGCCGACGGCCGATGAGCACGGAGCGCGGTGGGGTGCCTGATGTCGGCCGACACGTGGTCCGCCGAGTTCGAGAGCAAGGGCAGTGTGGTGTTTCCGCCACGACGTGGACGGCTGACGATCCGGTTGATCGGATTCGGGCTGCTGATGGTGATGTCGGCCTGGACCAACCTCGACCACCTGCGCAACGACGACGTCTCCGGCACACTCGGCGTACTGCGGCTCACCGCACTCGCCGCCTTCGTCTACGGCACCGGCCTCACGGTGTGGCAACTCGTCACGAACCGCCCGGCCGTCCGGGTCGACGCCGAAGGCATCTCGCGCGGGCGCAGCCTGCGCTGGTCGGGGATCGGGAGCATCGAGGACCCGGTCGGCCTGCCGGGCGTCCGGACCGTGCAGATCCGCCCGGCCGACCGCCGGACCCGGCCGATCAGAATCCCCCAGGACAACGTCGAGGATCTGGACGCGCTGACCCCCTGGCTGCGCTCGCTGCACAACCAGCACCGGGCCTGACGCACCGAGCGCCGGACCGCGCTCAGGTGGTCGCGTGCCCGGGCCGCGGCCGGCTCGAATCGCGCTCGCGGATGACTGCGGCGATCGCCTCGTGCGCCGCCTGGTCGTGACGCTGTCGGTGTACCTGGTCGAGCTTCAGCATGTCGAGCACAGGTGACTCCTTGGACGCCTTCCTCCGGCCCGCCAGCGTATAGCGGACGCTCCTCAGGCCTTGCGCAGGACCTTGTCCCAGGCCTCACCGCCGTGAGTTTCTCGACAGCCTTCAACCACCCCATGAGATCACCCGCACCAACGGCCGCTGGACAGCCCGGACTCACCGCGGCTCCTGACCGCGGTGGGGAAGTGCTCAGGCGAGACCGAGGCGTTTGCTCAGGCGGGGGCCTCGTTTGATCTTGATCTCACCGAGGATGGCGGTGCCGCGGATGTGGAAGGTCTTGGGGGTGCCGCCGCGGGTGTTCGGATCGGCGGGGCCGGACTGTTGCTCCGAGACCGAGCCGAGGATGGGGTTGCTGTCGAGGTGGACGACCGCGTTCTGTGGGACGCGGATCTTCACGTCGGCCAGGATCGACTTCACGTCGACGTACACGTCGTCGTACGGGAGCTGGGCCTCGGTGTAGTCCAGGGTGACGTCGCCGAGGACGGCGTTCACCTCCTGGCGCTGCGGGACGAGCCACGCGCCGGTGCGCTTGGTCTCCGACATGAACGCGTTGATGACCGGGCCGGCCTCGACCATGGCGCCGGAGTACTGCGGGCTCGCCGTCGGCAGACCCGGTGCACGTGGGCCGTTGGGGAGGTCGGCGGTGAGCTCGACGAGTTCGCCGTACGTCTTGGAGGCGTAGAGGGTTTCGAGGCGTTCCTCGAGTTCGCCGTACGACAGTCGCCCCTCGCCCGCGGCCTCGCGCAGTACGTCGGCGACCTCCTCGCGCTCCAGGTCCGACACTCTTCGCCGCATCGCCAACTCGTCACCGGTCGGCGGCGCCGGCGGCTGCGCGGGCACCGAGTCCTGCGGGCGGTCGTCCTGGGGAACCTCATCCTGAGCCACGACAAAACCTTACGCGCGGGCACGGCGCACGGCAGTCAGGTTTCCTCCCCAGTTCAACCCTGAACGGGCCCTTGAGCTGAGGGCTCATACTGATCGGCATGGATTGGACTGGGAGGCGGGCGGCTGCCGGCGGTTACATCGCACTGTTCGGAGCGAACTGGGCCGGGGTCGTGCTGGTGCTGATCGGCCAGATGACCGGCGCGCCCCCGACGGCGATCGCCGGAATCGTGCTGTTCGGCATCGGGCAGGCCGGCATCAACGTGCTGGCGTTCGCACTGCGCCGATGGCCGGTGCCGGCAGGCCGGTTCGACGCGAGGGCGAGCAACGTCAGCCGGGCCTGGCACCGGCTCACGCTGGGGCTCGAGGTACCGGCCGCCCTGCGCGCGCTGCGGAACAGCTGAGCATGCCCTGGCTGCCGGTGAGACGGAGGTCGCGGGAGGGCCCTGGGGGCGGCCGGGGCGGCGGCGAATTAAGGTGGGAGGGCTCAGACCACGTGTGATGGAGGTATGCCGGTGTCCGCCGACTTCGATTACTCCGACTTGTTGCCGCTCGGTGCCGACGAGACGGAGTACCGACTGCTGACGACCGAGGGCGTGAGCACGTTCACGGCCGGCGACCGGACCTTCCTGCAGGTGCAGCCGGAGGTGCTGCAGGCGCTGACCGCGGAGGCGATGCACGACATCTCCCACTACCTGCGGACCGCCCATCTGGCCCAGCTGCGCCGGATCATCGACGACCCGGCGGCCTCCGGGAACGACCGGTTCGTCGCCCTCGACCTGCTGAAGAACGCGAACATCTCGGCCGGCGGCGTACTGCCGATGTGTCAGGACACCGGCACGGCGATCGTGATGGGCAAGAAGTCCGAGGGCGTGCTCACCGGCGCGGTCGACGAGGAGTGGATCAGCCGCGGCGTGTACGACGCCTACACCAAACTGAACCTGCGCTACTCGCAGATGGCCCCGCTGACCATGTGGGACGAGAAGAACACCGGCTCGAACCTGCCCGCCCAGATCGAGCTCTACGCCACCCCGGGGACCGCGGACCCGGCGTACAAGTTCCTCTTCATGGCCAAGGGTGGCGGCTCGGCGAACAAGTCGTTCCTGTTCCAGGAGACCAAGGCGGTGCTCAACCCGGACGGGATGATGCGCTTCCTGGACGAGAAGATCCGCTCCCTCGGCACCGCGGCCTGCCCGCCGTACCACCTCGCGGTCGTCGTCGGCGGCACGTCCGCGGAGTACGCGCTGAAGACCGCGAAGTACGCGTCCGCGCACTACCTGGACACACTGCCGACGTCGGGTTCGCCGCTCGGGCACGGATTCCGCGACCTGGAACTGGAGGAGAAGGTCTTCGAGCTGACCCAGGAGTTCGGCATCGGCGCGCAGTTCGGCGGCAAGTACTTCTGCCACGACGTCCGGGTGATCCGGCTGCCGCGGCACGGCGCGTCCTGCCCGGTCGCGATCGCGGTGTCCTGCTCGGCCGACCGGCAGGCACTGGCGAAGATCACGCCGGAGGGCGTGTTCCTGGAGCAGCTCGAGCGTGACCCGGCCCGGTTCCTGCCGGACACCACCGACGAGCACCTGGCCGACGAGACCGATGTGGTCCGGATCGACCTCAACCGGCCGATGAGCGAGATCCGCGCGGAGCTGTCGGAACTGCCCGTGAGGACGCGGCTGTCGCTGAGCGGGCCGCTGGTGGTGGCGCGCGACATCGCGCACGCGAAGATCAAGGAGCGGCTGGACGCCGGCGAACCGATGCCGCAGTACCTGCGCGACCACGCGGTGTACTACGCCGGTCCCGCGAAGACGCCGGAGGGGTACGCGTCGGGCTCCTTCGGACCGACGACAGCCGGGCGGATGGACGCGTACGTCGACCAATTCCAGGCGGCCGGCGGATCGTTCGTAATGCTTGCCAAGGGCAACCGATCGGCGAAGGTGACGCAGGCGTGCAAGGAGCACGGCGGGTTCTACCTGGGCTCGATCGGCGGGCCGGCGGCACGGCTGGCGCAGGACTGCATCAAGTCCGTCGACGTGATCGAGTACGCCGAGCTGGGGATGGAAGCGGTCTGGAAGATCGAGGTCGAGGACTTCCCGGCGTTCGTCGTGGTGGATGACAAGGGCAACGACTTCTTCACCGACACCAAGAAGCCCGTCCCACTGACGGTCCGCCCGAGAAGCTGAGAGCGAAGGTGGAAGAAGGGACCGGACAAGCCGGTCTGCTGACCGTCGCACGAAGCTGAGACACGGGCTGGGCGCCGGTGCCGTTCACCATGTGTTCGCGCGGCTGACCACGCCGGGCCGGCGGACCGGCGAACCGCACTCGACCTGTGTGCGGTACCTCGAACGGCCCGACGGGCTCCTGGTGTGGGGCACCGGCTCGGGGTCACGGCACGACCCGGACTGGTTCCGGAACCTGCGCGGCCGTGACGGCGGACGTGCAGATCGGCGCGAAGCACCACACCATGCGCCCGCGGGAGTTGACCGGCCAGGAACGTCAGACGGTCTGGACCGACGTCATCCTCGCCGAGGATCCCCGGATCGGGCGGTTCGCGACGAAAGCCGGGCGCACCATCCCGGTCGCCGTCCTCGAACCGACCGAACCCTGGTCCCGGACGACCTGCCCGCGCGGGTGGCGAACCGGGTCCACTCGAGAGTTGGTCCCGAACCCACCGAGAGAGCTGGTCCCTGCGCGGTCCTAGCCCTAGCCCGCCTTGGCCTCCACCGGCTCGGGCAGCTTGAGGAGGAGCGTCTTCGCGGCCTGGACGACATCGGCTTCGTTGTGGCCGAAGGCCTGGAGGTACGACCCCAGCGCGGACCGCACCAGTCGCAGCTCCTCGGATTGCAGCTCAATCGTGTACATGTTTCCACGGTAAGACCGAACCCGGCAGTGACAACCCCTCGTGACCCACCCGTTGTCTCACGCGCTCCACCCGACGACGGCGGCCACATCAGCCGCCACCTGCTCCACCGCCCGGTCGTTCCGCACGGTGAAGTCGTGGATCGGTTGATGCTCGGCGGCCTGAGCCAACGCAGCCTCGAGGTCCCAGCCCGGCCCACGGGTGGCGCGGGTCCGCTCCGCGATCAGCTGCTCGGGGGTGTCCCAGCCGCACCATCTGTACGTCGCACTCCGCCAACGCCGACGTGTACGCCGCTCGCAACTCCGTCGTCTCCACCTGCCCGCTCACCACCATGAACCGGGCGCCGGCCTGGCGGTAGGTGGTCCAGACAGCAGCCAGGTTGTGCACCTTCAACTGATCGTGGAACCGCAGGTGACCGACGACCGGCCGCCAGGACAGTGCTGGACCAGCGGGGCCGGCGGGGCCGAACTGGGCGACTGCGTCGAGGTCCAGGACAGCGGTCGGGTGATGGTCGGCGGTGAGCAGGCGCCCCACGGCTTGGGCGATGGTGGTCTTGCCGGCACCGCCGCCACCACTGAGCAGAAGTGCGCGCGGCATCAGCTGTGCAGTTCCTCGGCGATCAGAACGGGCTGGTGGGTGGTCGGCGCAGTGGGAAGGCGCCAGTCCTCCGGCGCGGTCCAGGTCTCCCAGCCGTCGGAGAACGGCGACCCCCAGGCATCGATCTCGCGTACCGCTGCGTGCGCGTCCGCGACGATGGCTGACGCCTCCGCGGAGGTGAAGCGGCCGGCGGTCACCGCGCCTTCCAGCTCGTCCTCGTCCTTCCACTCGACCGTCCCGTCCGGCCGGATCCACAGGTCGAGGACGTGGTCGACCGTACTGGTCCGGCGGGCCGCAAGATCCCGTACGTGCGGCGCCTCGAGGTTCACGTACCAGCCGCGGAACGTGCCGTCGTCGGCCCAGAAGAGCCAGACCGACCACGGCTTCCCCGGCGGCAGCACCTTGAGGATCCCGGTCCCGCGCCAGACGTCCAGCTTCAGCACCCGCTCCTCGGTGAACATCGCGACCGGACCGGCGTACCTGGTCTCGCGGCCGTCGGTGAGGACCGGTTTGATCAGCGGTGTCCCCGGCGCGAGCCAGGCGACCAGCCCGTCCTCGTCGTCGCGCACCACCGTCATCGGCCGGACGTTCGGCTTGTCCTCGTGCCTTCCGGTTCCCTCGTAGACCCACTCGATCACCGTGCCCGGCTCCCAGAAGCGCCCCGGCTCAGACGCCGCCGCGGCCGTCATGGCCGGGCCGGACTCGGTGCCGAATCCTGGGCCGAATCCTGGGCCGAATCCTGGGCCGGATCCTGGGCCGGCCTGGTCATCGAGAGCACGTCCAGCGCCGCGTCCAGCTGCTCCTCGGTCAGGTCGCCGTTGTCGACGTGGCCCCTCTCGATCACGACCTCGCGGATCGTCTTGCCCTGCTTGAGCGCGCTCTTCGCGACCGCGGCCGCGTTCTCGTAGCCGATGTAGCGGTTCAGCGGGGTGACGATCGACGGCGACGACTCGGCCAGCGCGCGGGCGTGCTCGACGTTCGCGGTGATGCCGTCGACGCAGCGGTCGGCCAGCAGACGCGAGGAGTTCGCCAGCAGTGTGATCGACTCGAGCAGGTTGCGCGCGATCACCGGGAGCATCACGTTCAGCTCGAAGTTGCCCCCGGCACCGGCCACGGAGATCGTGGTGTCGTTGCCCATCACCTGGGCGGCGACCATCAGCGTCGCCTCACAGATCACTGGATTCACCTTGCCCGGCATGATGCTCGACCCGGGTTGCAGGTCGGGCAGCTGGATCTCGCCGAGCCCGGCGCGCGGACCGGAGCCCATCCAGCGCAGGTCGTTGCAGATCTTGGTCAGGCTGACCGCGACCGTCTTGAGCTGCCCGGACAGCTCGACCAGGCCGTCACGCGCGCCCTGTGCCTCGAAGTGGTCCTCGGCCTCGCGCAGCTCCAGCCCGGTCCGCCGGTTCAGCTCGTCGATCACCTTCGCCGCGAACCCCGGCGGCGTGTTGATGCCGGTGCCCACCGCCGTCCCGCCGAGCGGCAGCTCGGTCACCCGCGGCAGCGTGGCACGGACCCGGTCCGCACCCCGCCGGACCTGCTGGGCGTACCCGTTGAACTCCTGCCCGAGCGTCACCGGCGTCGCGTCCATCAGGTGGGTCCGGCCCGGCTTGACCACCTCGGCGAACTCGGATCCCTTACGTGACAGGGATTCCGCCAGGTGCTCGAGCGCCGGCAGCAGGTCCTGGACGACGCCCGCGGTGGCGGCGACGTGGATCGCCGACGGAAAGGTGTCGTTGCTGGACTGGGACGCGTTGACGTGGTCGTTCGGGTGCACGTCGGCGCCGAGCTCGCGGGAGGCCAGCGTCGCGAGCACCTCGTTGGCGTTCATGTTGGTCGACGTCCCCGAGCCGGTCTGGAACACGTCGATCGGAAACTCCGCGTCGTACTCCCCCGCGGCCACCTGCCCGGCGGCCGCGACGATCGCGTCGGCCTGCGCCCGGTCGAGGACGCCGAGCTCGGCGTTCACCACCGCCGCCGAGGCCTTGATCTGGGCGAGGGCGTGCACGAGCGCCGGCTCCAGCGGCCGGCCGGAGATCGGGAAGTTCTCCACCGCACGCTGGGTCTGCGCCCGCCACAACGCGTCCCGAGGCACCTTGACCTCGCCCATCGTGTCGTGCTCGATCCTGAATTCCACGTTGTCACCCATACCTGCAGAGTACGTCGATCAGCACTGTCGGCCCGCCCTGATACACCTACCTGTGGACAACCACACAGGAGGGGACGGCATGCGCTTCACCCAGACGTTCGAGATCACCCAGTGGGACCAGAACCAGTACGACGAGACCGGCAAGATCCAGCTCGGCCGGGCCACCGTCGGCAAGACGTTCACCGGCGGTGATCTCGAAGGCACCAGCTCGGCTCAGCTGCTGATGGCCGCCACCGCCGACGGCCCGGCGGCGTACACCGCGGTCGAGCGCTTCGTCGGCACGCTGGCCGGCCGTGCGGGGTCGTTCGTGATGGTGCACGGGGCAACCGCCGACCAGACGTCGTCACCGGGCAAGATCGTCGCCGCCGACGGCGACCTGGCCGGCCTCACCGGCACCGTCGTCTACGAGCACGACGAGCAGGGCCCACGGGTCACCGTCGACTACGAGCTGCCCTGGTAGACGTAGTACGTCTCGGCCCGGCCCTGCAGCCGCACCGGGACGGGCTTCACCTCACACGCGCCGAAGACCGACGCGACAGCTTCCTCCAGCGCCGACGACTCCGACGAGGACCAGACCGTCAGCACTCCGTCGGTCCGGAGCTTGGACCGGCAGGTGCCGAGGAACGCCGGGGCATAGATGGCCGAGTTCTCGTTGTAGACAAGGAAGTCCGGACCGTTGTCGACATCCAGCAGGATGGCGTCCAGAGAGGCGTCCGGCGATGAGGTGACCACAGTCCGGACATCGCCGGCCACCACCGACACCCGGGGATCGTCGAGCACCGACGGCACCAGGCCGGCCCGCATCCACGCCACGAGCTCCGGCTCGATCTCCGCGACCACCACCGACCCGAGTCGCGGATCGGCCAGCAGTGCACGCACGGTGTAGCCGAGCCCCAGACCGCCCACGAGCACCCGATCGGGACGGCGTACCGAGGCCAGCGCAGCCGACGCGAGCAGTTCCTCACTGGAGGTCTCCGCGTCGTCCATCACGAAGACGCCGTTCACCCGCAGCTCCAGCGCTCCGTCGTCCGCCCGCCGCCGCAGCACGAGCTCCCCGCGCTCACTCACCGCCCGCGCCACCTCGCCCACGGGCACAACCCTAGGAGAAGGTCAGTACCAACCCTTGGCCTGGGAGTGTGACCAGGCGGAGCACGGGGAGCCGTAGCGGTCCTCGATGTAGTCGAGACCCCACTTGATCTGGGTGACCGGGTTCGTCCGCCAGTCGGAGCCGTACGCCGCCATCCGGTTGCCGGGCAGCGCCTGTGGGATGCCGTACGCCGACGAGGTCGGGTTGTCCGCGTTGACCCGCCAGCGGGACTCCTTGGTCCACAGCTTCTCCAGGCAGCTGAACTGCCCCTCGCCCCAGCCGTGGTCGGGCAGGAGGTTCATCGCGACCTCCTTCGGCGTGCCCTCGAGCTTCTTCCGTTCGGCGTCCCGGCTGGCCCGCTCGTCGCTCGAGCTCTCGTTGGTCTTGCGGAGCGCCTCGTACCGCTTCAGGGCGGCGTTCTTGGCCGCGCGCTTCACCGCAGCCTGGTCTTGCGCCTGCTTCCGGGCCAGCTCGG
>NZ_SMKR01000207.1 GCF_004348725.1 Kribbella turkmenica | reverse complement strand
GGTCGGGGGATGGCCGGGGACGGGTTCGAGTTGGTGTGTGAGGTGGAGCCGCCGACGCGGCCGGATCTGAAGCGGGTGCGGCACCAGATCGGGGTGATGAGTCCGATCGCGGATGCGTTCCTGATCCCTGACAACCACATCGGGCGGGCGACGGTGTCGAGTGTGGCGGTCGCGAACGAGGTGCAGGCGATGGGGTCGCGGGGGATCGCGTGCCTGAACTCCCGGGACCGGAATCTGCTCGGGTTCCGCCGCGATCTGCTCACGGCGGCGGCGTACGGCGTGGAGCAGTTCCTGTTCGTGCACGGTGACGACCCGGCCGAGGGGGCCCGGACGAGCCAGTTGACGGTCCGGACGATGATCGAGCAGGCGCGGGGTACGTCGTACCCGGGGTGCAACCCGTTCCAGGTCGGGGCGACCACGCGGCTGCGGCCGGTGCCGCGGTGGAAGGCCGAGGCGGACTTCCTGTTCGTCCAGGTCAGCTACGACCTGGACGAGCTGCTGCGCTGGCGGGACAGCGTCGACCTGGACGTCCCGGTGTACGCCGGGGTGATGGTGCTGGCGAGCGCGGAGATGGCCCACAACCTGGCGGCACTGCCGCAGCTGAGCATCCCGGACGGACTGATCGCGGCGGTGGAGCAGGACCGGGACGCCGGCGTCGACCACGCCTGCGAGCTGATCGTGAAGCTCCGTGACTCCGGCGCCTTCAGCGGCGTTCACCTGGTACCGGTCAGCCGGTACCGGCAGGTTGCCGCCCGCCTGGAGCGAGAACTCTGACGCCTGGTCGCGCCAGTTTGGGCCGGAACCGACTAGTGTCCTGCTAGCAGGGTCCTACCGGACGGGAGGAGGAGGCGTGGCTGTACCTGGCAAGGGGCTGATCGAGGGGCTGAAGGTCACCGCCAAGACACTGGCCCGCCGCTCCGTCACCGAGCAGTACCCGGATGTCCAGCCCGAGCTGCCGCCGCGGACCCGGGGCGTGATCGCGCTGCTGGAGGAGAACTGCACCTCCTGCATGCTGTGCGCCCGGGAGTGCCCGAGCTGGTGCATCTACATCGACTCGCACACCGAGACCGCGCCGTCGGTCGGTGAGCAGGCGCGGGAGCGCAGCCGGAACGTGCTGGACCGGTTCGCGATCGACTTCAGCCTGTGCATGTACTGCGGGATCTGCATCGAGGCCTGCCCGTTCGACGCGTTGTTCTGGTCGCCGGAGTTCGAGTACGCCGATACCGACATCCGCAACCTGACGCACGAGAAGGACCGGCTGCGCGACTGGATGTGGACGGTGCCGGCACCGCAGCCGATCGACCCCGGCCCGGCCGTCACGGGGTCGGAGACCGCTCCGCCGGAGGGTGAGGCGTGACGACCGCACTCTTCTGTGTTGCCGGAGCAGTCGCCGTCGTCGCGTCCGTCATCGTCGTCACCTCGCGCCGGATCGTGCACGCCGCCCTCTGGCTGGTGGTCGCCCTCGGCGCGGTGGCCGGCTGCTTCGGCGCGCTGCACGCCGAGTTCGTCGCGCTGGTCCAGATCCTGGTGTACGTCGGCGCGATCGTCGTACTCGTGCTGTTCGCGCTGATGCTCACCAAGGCACCGACGAATCCGCTGCCCACGCTCACCTCCGGACGCAGCCCGTTCGCCGCCGCGATCGCCGCTGCCCTGGCGCTGCTCCTCGGCACCGGAGTAGTCCTTGCTTTCGGCAACGAGAAGGTCGATCCGGTGCCGGACGGGTCGGCGGAGGCGGTCGGCACGGCGGTGTTCAAGACCTGGGTGCTGCCCTTCGAGGTGCTCTCGGTGCTCCTGCTGGCCGCGCTGATCGGAGCGATCGCCCTGTCCCAGCGCAAGAAGGAGGACTGACGTGCCGTTGATCCTCCCGCTCCTGCTGGCGGTCCTGCTCTTCTGCATCGGCGTGTACGGCGTACTCGCGCGCCGCAACGCGATCACCCTGCTGATGTCCTTCGAGCTGATGCTGAACGCGGTGAACCTGAACCTGGTCGCCTTCGACGCCTGGCGGCTCGACGGTCTGGCCACCGGTCAGACGCTGGCGGTGTTCGTGATCACGCTGGCCGCGGCCGAGATCGGGCTCGGGCTCGCGATCGTGCTGCTGCTGTTCCGCGGCCACGGGCACGTCGACGCGGACGCCGCCCGCGACCTGGTCGAGCAGGACGCCACCGAGCAGCGGAAGGGTGCGGCCACGTGATCGCGACCGCCTGGCGCGTGCTCGGCGTCGGCTTCTCCCTGCTCGTGGTCCTGACGGCCGGCCTGCTGGCGGGCGCCGAGCCGGGCCGGTCCTCGTTCCTGAACTCGTCGATCGACGGTCTCACACTCGGTTTCGCCGTCCGCACCGACGACCTGACAGTACTGCTGCTCGCAGTCGTCGGGGTGGTCGCGACCTGCGTTCAGGTGTACTCACTCGGCTACCTGCACGAGCGTCCGGCGTCGTACCACGCTCTGGTCGCGTTGTTCACCGCGGCGATGGTGACGGTCGTGGTCGCGGACAGCCTGTTCCTGCTGCTGATCGGCTGGGAGGTGATGGGCGCGTGCTCGTACCTGCTGATCGGTCACTACTGGGAGCGCCGCGACGCCCGCTCCGGCGCGGTCAAGGCGTTCCTGATGACCCGGCTCGGCGATGTCGGCTTCCTGTTCGGCATCTTCGTCCTCGGCGTCGGCGCCGGCACGTTCCGGATCTCCGAGCTCGACCCGGCCGAGCTGTCCTCGGGCGTGCTGACCACCGGGACGCTGCTGCTCCTGGTCGGTGTCGTCGGCAAGTCGGCCCAGGTGCCGCTGCAGACCTGGCTTCCGGACGCCATGCCCGGCCCGAGCCCGGTCAGCGCGCTGATCCACGCCGCCACGATGGTTGCCGCCGGCGTCTTCCTGATCGCCCGCCTGTACGACCTCTTCGCCGCGTCCGCGACCACGCTGACCGTGCTCGCGATCGTCGCCTCGGTGACGATGCTGTTCGCCGCGCTCTGCGCGATGGCCGCGGTCGAGGTGAAGCGAGTGCTCGCCTGGTCGACCGTGAGCCAGCTGGCGATCATGTTCGCCGGGCTGTCGCTGGGCACGTCCGACGGCCGTCATGCCGCGCTTTTCCACCTGGTCACGCACGCGGCGTTCAAGGGTCTGCTGTTCCTCTGCGCCGGCGTCCTGCTCCACCAGATCGGCAGTGCGGCCTTCGTCGTACTGCGTCGGTACACGCGCCGTGGCCGGTTGCGGAAGGCCTTGCCGGTCACGTTCGCGACCATGACGGTCGGTCTGGCCGCGCTCGCCGGCGTACCGGGGTTCGCCGGGTTCTTCTCCAAGGACACCGTGGTCGAGGCGGCCTGGCATCACGCGCAGGACGGCTCGGGTCTTGGCTGGGTCGTGCTGGTGTCGGTGTGCCTGACCGCGGCGCTGACCGCGTTCTACTGCCTAAGGCTGTGGTTGTGGGTGTTCTTCCGGACGCCCGCGCTGGCCGGCGGGATCGGAGCCTTCGAGGACGACGACCCGATGGCCGACCTGGACGAGCCCGACACCTCCAAGCTGCGCGACGCACCGTGGGTGATGCTGTCCCCGCTGGTCCTGCTCGCGATCGCCTCGGTCGTCCTCGGGTACGCCGACGGCGTCCACCTCAACTGGGTCGTCGGACTGGTCACGACCGTGCTGGTGCTGCTCGGGGCGCTGCCGGCGTACTCCTTGTGGTCGCGGGGTGCGGATCCGCGGCCGGTGGTGCTCGAGCGTGAGTTCGGCGTCGACCCGCTGTACCACCGGCTGTTCGCCGTACCGGCGCGCTGGCTGGCCCGGCTGACGGTCGCGGGGGACCGGGACGTGATCGGGGCCTACGTACGGGCGACGGGACGCACGGGGACCCTGGTGTCGCAAGGCTTCCGGAGGATGCAGACCGGAAATGTGCAGACCTACCTGACGGCGGCTGTGGTCGGCGTGGTGGCGATCGCTGTGCTGGCTGGGGTGATCGGGTCGTGAACGCGATCTTGCTGGGGATTCTCGCGCTGCCGTTGCTGGCGGCTCTTGCGTTGTGGGCGCTGCCGGCCGCGATCGGCGATCGGCTGGCGGCGCTCTACGGCTCGGTGGTGTCCGGACTCGTGCTGGCCGGGTCGCTGATTCTCTGGCCGTGGAACGACGGCTGGTTCGCGTACACACCGGACGAGCGCGCGCTGCGGGCGGCGACGGACGTGCCGTGGATCCCCGCGCTCGGGGTGCGGTTCCACGTCGCGGTGGACTCGATCTCGATGCCGCTGATCGTGCTGACCGCGCTGCTGGTGTTCCTGTGCTGCCTGTACTCGTTGCGGATCACGCCGCGGATCGGCCGGACCCGGTCGCTGATCGCGTTGCTGCTGGTCATCGAGGCCGGCGTGATCGGCACGTTCTCCGCGATGGACCTGGTGCTGTTCTTCCTCTGCTTCGAGATCGTGCTGATCCCGATGTGGCTGGTCATCGACATCTGGGGTGACGAGCACGATCCGGCCGGCCGCAAACGGGCCGCGACCACGTTCGTGCTGATGACGGTGCTCGGGTCGGCGCTGATGCTGCTCGGGTTCCTGCTCGTGTACCGGCAGGCGGGCACGTTCGACATCGTCCGGTTGACGAACGCGCCGGTGCTCGGCGGGCACGGCATCCCGCTGGCCGCGGCGATCCTGATCGCGGTCGGGCTCGCGGTCAAGGTGCCGCTGTGGCCGCTGCACATCTGGCTGCCCGACGCGCACGCCAAGGCGCCGACGGTCGGGTCGGTCCTGCTGGCGGGCGTGCTGCTGAAGCTCGGCACGTACGGCATGATCCGGATCCTGCTCCCGGTGCTGCCGGACGCGACCGTGACGATCGCGCCGTACCTGGCCGGGTTCTCCACCGTGGCGATCATCGCCGGGTCGCTGGCCTGCTTGGCGCAGACCGACGTGAAGCGGCTGATCGCGTACTCGAGCGTCGGGCACATGGGCTTCATCGGGCTCGGGATCTCCACGCTGTCGCCGGCCGGCCTGCGCGGCGCGCTGTTCGCGAACATCGCCCACGGGATCATCACCGGCCTGCTGTTCTTCCTCGCCGGAGCGATCAAGGACCGGCACGACACCAGCGACCTGCGGGCGATCGGACGGGCGCTGTACGCGCGGTTGCCACGGATCGGTGCACTGCTGACGTTCGCCTGCCTGGCGTCGCTCGGGCTGCCCGGGCTGGCCGGATTCTGGGGCGAGATGCTGGTCCTGCTCGGCGCGTACGACCCCAGTGACCTGTTGCCGCGGACCACCTACCTGGTGCTGATGGTGATCGCCGGGCTCGGGACCGTGCTGACCGCGGCCTACTTCCTCCGCCTGGTCCGCAATCTCTGCCAGGGTGACCCCGCCGAGCACCCGGCCACGGCGTTCGCGGTCGACCTGAGCCGGATCGAACTGATCACCTGGGCACCCCTGGTCGCGCTCACGGTCCTCCTCGGCGTCTGGCCCGGCCTCCTGCTGCACCAATGGGGGAATCTGTGACCCTGACCTGGACTGACTGGCAGGCGGTTGCCGTGCCGCTCGCGCTGGCGATCGGGGCGGTCGCCGTACTGTTGGTCGACGCCTTCTGGCGGAGTGCGACCGCTCAGCTCCGGCACACCGTAGTCACGTTGCTGACCGGCGCGGTGATCCTGTTCGGACTCGTGTTCGTGTGGGCGCAGCGGGACGACTTCAAACCGGCGTTCTGCCGGCCGGCGGTCGAAGGGCCGGCCGAGTGCAGCCTGGTGTTCGAGCCGATGACCGCCGGGTTGTGGGCGGTGCTGCTGATCGGCGGCCTCGGCGTCGTCGGACTGTCGGCGTACCGGCTGCTGGCGTCGGACATCCCGGTCGGCGAGTATCACTTCCTGCTGCTCAGCGCGCTCTCCGGCGCGACCGTGCTCGCCGGGGCGCGCGACCTCGCCACGGTCGTGATCGGTCTCGAGGTCGTGTCGCTGCCGAGCTTCGCGATGGTCGCGCTGCGCCGGGACCGCCGCGGCTCCGAGGGCGCGCTGAAGGCGTTCCTGGTGTCGGTCCTGTCGACCGCGGTGATGCTGTTCGGCATCTCCTACCTGTACGGCGTGACCGGCTCGCTCTACCTGACCACGATCGCGAACCGGCTGGCCGGGCTCGACCCCGACCTGGAGCGGGTCGCGTTCGCGGCCGGGCTGTTCGTGATCGTCGGGTTCGCGTTCAAGATCGCGGCGGTGCCGTTCCACGCCTGGCTTCCGGACACCTACGTCGGGGCGCCGGTCGAGGTGACCGCCTTCCTCGCGGTGGTGTCGAAGTCGGCCGGCGTCGCCGGTCTGCTCGTGCTCGTGACGACCGGGATCGCGCCGAACGGCTCGGATCTGCGCACGGTGGTCGCGGTCCTCGCGGCCGTGACGATGACGGTCGGCAACCTGGCCGCGCTCCGGCAGGTCGAGGCGGTCCGGCTGCTGGCCTGGTCGTCGATCGGCCAGGTCGGCTTCCTGCTGGCGCCGCTCGCGGTCGGTGACGCACAGGCGGTCGTCGGGTACCTGGCGGCGTACGTCGTGGTGACGCTGGGCGCGTTCGGCTCGGTCGCCGTGGTGCAGCGGCACCGGCCGGGTGGGCTGCTGACGGACTACCGCGGCATGGTGCGCTCCGAGCCGGGGCTGGCGGTCGCGCTGATCTTCTTCCTGGTCGTGCTGGCCGGTCTGCCGCCGGGTCTCGCCGGGCTGTTCACCAAGTTCGCCGCGTTCCAGGCCGTCATCGACGCGCACCTCGGCTGGCTCGCGATCGTGATGGCCATCAACGTGATGATCGGCCTCGCGGTCTACCTGCGCTGGGTCGCCGAACTGTTCCGGCTGCCCGCCGACGACCCGTTCTCGGTCGACATCGAGTCCCCGGCGGTCGCCATGATCTCGCTCTGCGCCGCGACCGCCGCCGTACTGTCCGTCCTCCCGAGCACCATGTTCGCGCTCGCCACCTGACAGCTTCAGGACAACCACGGCGGGCCGGTTCGGGGAGAGCGCAGGAGACGCGCATCCGCCCCGCTTGGACAGATCGACAGGACGTATACCTCCACTGAGGAGGCGGGGCCGGTCGTGTGAGCGTACGTCCGCGCGTCATCCGCAAACACCTCCTGTCGAAATGTCGCCCACACCCCGGGCTGGGGCAGTGGCAGGTGGATGGCGTCGACGTCACCGGCGCGGTTCGGTGTCTGTGCGCCGCCGCGATGGATCCGCACGCGATAGCCGAGCTCGGTGAGCAGGAGGGCAAAGGTCCGTTCAGCTGGAAGCAGTAGCCACCGGTCTCCCGCGCGATGATCCGCTTCGCCGTCTCCTCCGGGTCGAGTGGCCCGCCCGGTGCCAGCTGGAACTGCATGGATTCGTACGGCACCTGGTCGACGAACGCCTCGTGCAACTGCGACAAAGCGTCGAGCCGCGGCGGGCCGTCGTACTCGCCGACTCCGATCCATCGCGCGAACGCCTGCGTGTCCACGCGCCCCAGGCTAGGCGCGGCTGCGCTGACTGTGGACGGGGCGTGCCACAGCCACCACGACCTGGCAGGGTAGGAGCCATGACCACTGAGCGGATCTATGTCGGGAGCTACACGAGTCAGCCGGGCGGCGGCCAGGGCATCGGGTTCGGGCCACCGGCGGGGATCGGGCTGGTCGCCACGACCACCGACCCGTCCTTCCTGGTCAGGTCCGCCGACGGGCGGTTCCTCTACGTCACCAACGAGACCGAGAGCGGCAGCGTCAGCGCGTTCGCGATCCAGCCGGACGGTGGGCTGGAGCCGCTGAACGAGCAGCCGACCGGCGGCGACCACCCGTGCCACCTGGACATCGACCCGTCCGGCCGGTTCCTGCTGTCGGCGAACTACACGTCCGGGTCGGTCGCCGTCCACCCGATCGGCGCCGACGGATCGCTCGGCGAGGCGACCCAGGTGCTGCAGCGCGAGGGCACCGGGCCGAACCAGGAGCGCCAGGAGGGTCCGCACGCGCACCAGATCGCGTTCGACCCGTCCGGCGCCTACACGCTCGACGTCGACCTCGGCTCGGACTCGGTCTACGTGTCCACGCTGACCGAGGACGGCCGGCTGGAGGAGGCCGACCGGCTGCGCATCCACCCGGGCGCGGGTCCGCGGCACCTGGTGTTCCACCCGAGCGCGGGTGCGGCGTACGTGATCAACGAGCTCGACTCCACGCTCACCGTGTGCAGCTACACCGACGGGAAGCTGCAGATCGTGCAGACCGCGTCCACCCGGCCGGCCGACTCCCCGGGCGACAACTTCCCGGCCGAGCTGCTGATCTCCGCCGACGGCCGCCACCTGTACGGCTCGAACCGCGGCGACAACACGGTCGCCGTGTTCGCGATCGCCGGCGACGGCCTGTCGGTCGAGCTCGTGCAGACGATCGACTCCGGCGGCGACTGGCCCCGCCACCTTGCCTTCAGCAACGACGGGACCCGGCTGTACGCCGCCAACGAGCGCTCCGACACCATCGCCACCTTCACGATCGCCGCCGGAGACGGCACCCTCACCCCCGACGGCGACCCGGTGACCTGGCCGAAGCCGGTCTGCATCCTGCCGGTCTGATGTCCTGAGTCGGCTGGGGGACTAGGACTTCGCGGCCAGGTACAGGCGGAGGATCGTGTCGTAGTCGATGATCTCGGCCGCCGCGTCCGTGAGGTCGTCGGCGGTCACGGTCTGGTGGCTGGCGACGACCAGGACCTTGCGCGGTTCGCTCACCTCGACGCCGTACTTCGTCTGCACGAAGGTGCGGTTCTCGGCCTCGTCGAAGTACCCGGCGTACTTCGCGAGCTGGGCCGCGCCTTCGCCGACCGTGGCCGAGCGGCGGTGCTTCTTGCCGGCCTCGCGGAGCGGCAGGCCGAGGTCGCCGACGATGTGCGTGCCGTCGGCGCGCTCGAGGATGAAGTCGGGGGTGACCGTGCCGTCCGGGCCCTCGAGCGACGGCCGGGGGATCAGCCGGGTCGCGTCGAACGCCGTCAGCAGGATGTTCTCGTGCTCGGCGAGGAAGCTTTCGGGGGTGGCGTTCTGCAGGCCGTGCGCGAGGTACGTGCTGGCGAACGCCTCGCTCTTCAGGGCCTCGTCGCCGCGCGGGGCGCTGACCGTGCCGACCGGGTCGAGGTGCGGTGCCGCGTTCGCGAAGTTCCGGAGGAAGTCCAGGTACTTGCCGGCCGGCTCGGACCGGTGGATCGAGAGCGCGAAGAAGGTCCAGTGCAGCCGGACCGCCCGGCCGGCCGAGTGCGCGAGCAGGACCCGGTCGAACGTCGAGTAGTTGCCGGGCGCGAACTTGAGCAGCTGGTCGCCCGGGCCGACGTACTCCGTGCCGAGGATCTTCTCGATCCCCGGGAACCAGTCGACCAGTTCCCGGCGGGCGGCGTCGGTGGCGACGGTCGCGTCCTTGACGATGTTCTCGCCGGGCAACGACAGCACCGGCGAGCCGTCGGCGAGGCCGAAGTACTCCTCGATGCTGTTCGCCTTCTGCCGCCGTACTTCGAGGGCGCGGTACTCGCGGCTGACGCCGACCAGTTCGACGATGTTCCAGTCCGGGGTCTCGGTCAGCACCATCAGTCGGGGGTAGAGCAGTTGCCCCGGCAGTTCGCCTGCGTGGCTGCCCGGCAGATGGTCACTGACACTCTTGAGGTGATCGCCCCAGAACTGAGTGTTCACCTTCACGAACTCGGTCGGTTTCAACGCCCGCTCCTCTCGAACTGTCGGTCCTCAGAGGAAACCACGGCCCGGCCCACCGCTATTCCGGCGGGCCGGGCCGCGCGTCGTCACTCGACCAGTGCGGCGAACATCCCCGGCTGGTACGAGCCGCCCGGGTTGCGGACGATCACCTGCATCCGGTTCGCCGCGTTGATCAGGCCGACCAGCGTGACCAGGGCGGCGATCTGGTCGTCGTCGTAGTGCTCGCGCACCGTGGCCCAGGTCTCGTCGGACACACCCGGGTGGGCGTCGGCGAGCCGGGTGCCCTCCTCGGCCAGCGCCAGCGCGGCCCGCTCGGCCTCGGTGAACACCGTGGACTCGCGCCAGCCGGCGACCAGGTGCAGCCGGACCGACGTCTCACCGGCGGCCGCGGCCTCCTTGGTGTGCATGTCGATGCAGGCACCGCAGCCGTTGATCTGGCTGGCGCGCAGGCTGACGAGCTCCCGCGTGGCCTTCGGCAGCGGCGACTGCTCGAGCAGCTGGTTGAGACCCGCGAACCGCTTGCCGAGCCGCATCGCGAACGGGTTCTCCATCAGGTTGAATCGCATTGACCTCGTCCTTGCTCGTAGGCGTTTCGACCACGAGACGCGGGCGGCCCGACGCCTGTGACTGTGACCTGAGCCACCAGAACCGGATGTCACAGACTGGTGGGGGCCGGCGTCCCGTGCACGAGAAAGTCGAGAGGATGCACCTATGAGCGAGCGCATGGACTCCGCCACCGAGGCCTTCGTCACCCATCGCAACCTGCTGTTCACCGTCGCGTACGAGCTGCTCGGTTCGGCGGCCGACGCGGAGGACGTCCTGCAGGAGACCTGGCTGCGGTGGGTCGACGTCGACCTCGACGAGGTCCGGAACCACCGCGCGTACCTGGTCCAGATCACCACCCGCCAGGCGCTCACCCGGTTGCGCACGCTCGGTCGCCGGCGCGAGTCGTACGTCGGCCCATGGCTGCCCGAACCGCTCCTGACCGCACCCGACGTGGCCGAGGACGTCGAATTGGCCGACAGCGTGTCGATGGCGATGCTGCTCGTTCTCGAGACTCTCACCCCGACCGAACGGGCCGTGTTCGTCCTGCGCGAGGTCTTCGCCCTCGAGTACGACGAGATCGCCGAGGCGGTCGGCAAGTCGCAGGTCGCCGTCCGGCAGATCGCTCACCGGGCCCGGAACCATGTCGCCGCCCGCCGGCCGCGCGGGCTGGTGTCGGCGGCCGAGTCGCGGGACGCGCTCGAGGCGTTCCAGCGGGCGATCGAGACCGGCGACCTCCAGGGTCTGCTCGACCGGCTCGCGCCGGACGTCGTCCTCCTGGGTGACGGCGGCGGCGTCCGCCAGGCCGTCCCGCGCCCGATCGTCGGCGTCGACAAGGTGGCCCGCCTGCTCGAGGCCGGCCTGCCGAAGCTCCCCGGCGACGTCTCGGTCGAGCCCGTCCAGATCAACGGCAGCCCCGCGCTGATCATCCGCATCGGCGACGAGATCGACGACGTCGTCGCCATGCGCGTCGAGGACGGCCTGATCACCGGCCTCTACATCGTCCGCAACCCCGAGAAGCTCTCCCGGGTCGAGCTCGAAACCGCCGTCACCCGCTGACCGCACAGAACAGCCCCCTCGGCGTCGAGGGGGCTGTTCTGCGTCACGCGGTGAACGACTCCGGCCCGAACCGGCCCCAGGCGACGAACCCGGCCAGCACGAGGTAGACCAGGTCGGCCACCATGAACTTGTACTCGCGCCGCCGGCCCCGCGTGATCAGGGCGCCGACCATGATCAGCGCCAGGCCCACCGCGGCCACCGGCACCACGCCCGGCGCGATGTCGAGGACGGCCGGCAGGATCAGCCCGATCCCGCCCAGCACCTCCAGCACGCCGATCGCCTTCACCGCTGCCGGGCTGAACTCCTCGGTCCAGTGCGCACTCGGCCCGAACGCGTAGATCTTCTCCTTCGGGACGAGGACCTTCCCGCTGCCACCGGCGAGGTACGCCACCGCCAGCACGCCGGCCACGACCCACAAC
>NZ_SMKR01000206.1 GCF_004348725.1 Kribbella turkmenica | reverse complement strand
GGGCCACCCTTCCAAGTGGTCTACTATGGACGGTATAGTCCATCGGTCGGTCACGGCTGTTCTGAATCGCTCGTTGAGATCTTCCGCGTAGGAATGTTGTCGATGGCCGGTCGCGAGAAGCAGGAGATCAGATGGCAGGCGCCGCGGAGAGCATGATCACATTGACCGAGGCCGAAGACGATGTGGGCGACGCGAGCGCGTCGGCAGTCACTGCCCCCGACGTGGACGACCTCGTCATCACCGACAACAGCGAGCTCGGCGTTTACGAAGCCGCGATAGGCGGGAAGACAGCGGCAGGGCTCATCTACAGCAAGGACGGAAGCCGCGTCGTACTGCACGCGACATCTGTACTCCCTGAGTTCCGCGGGAAGGGCGTGGCTACCAGGCTGATCGGCGGCGTCTTCGACGAGCTTCGCAGGCAGGGAAAGACAGCCACCGTCACCTGCCCGTTCACGGCCGCCTTCGTCAGCTCGCACCCCGAGTATGCCGACGTCCTGGACAAGGCACACCCCGGATGGCACACAGCCGGGCACGAACGTGGGCATTGAGTACATGTCATCCAGGTCGGGAGCGGGCGGCAACCTGCTGGGAGGACGACTGATTCCAACCCGACCTGCGGTCAGGTTGGGTTCAGTCCTCTGGTTCGTCGTTGTCGATCAGGTGCGGCGTGCCAGGTTTCCTGCGAATCCGGTGTGGGGTAATGAAGCCTCGCGTGTTTCCGAGCGCAAGGCCGCATCCAGCGCGGCCTCGACCGCGTCTGCCGGACCAGCGACGCGGCGTCGGACATTCCTGGCCTCGATGAGTCGATGACATCGGCGTACTCCGAGTGTGTCCGAAGGAACCGATCGACGGCAGAACTGTGGTTGCAACCCGAAACGCCTCGCTGCCGGCGATCATCCGAGGCTGCTCATGCAGCGGTTGCGATGTGGGAAGACACAGAACAGGACCATGTCAGACGCGCTCATCGATGTCAGGCCGGCATCCCGAGGTCTGGCGACGTGGCCTGGCATCGGCGGCATGGAGTGGCCCGCCGATCATCCAACGCAGCGGCGATCAGCTTCGTTGCAGGCGAGCCTCCGTTCGGGTTGTTGACGAGACGCCGACCCACACCATCAAGTTCAGCCCGTCCTCGCGCCGGTCCTGTACATCCTCTCGCCGGTCGACGAAGCCGGTTGCGATCAACCGACCGACCATCCGCGGCGCCGTAAGGCGCACTCACGTCCAATCGCTCGGCGACAGGTTCAGCCCGCTCGACCCATGTCCCTTCAGTACGACGAGCGCGCCCTTTCTGTTGAACCGGACGACCGGGTCCTTGATCACTCGACCTGGCTTCGTAAGAAGCCACAAGCGGAACGAAACGGGAGTAACAAGGATTCCTCTAGGAGGTTGACGTGCAGGTCATGACCACCGTCCCGATCGCCCGATGATCGTTCACAGCGCGTTGTACGGCGCCGGGCAACGCGAGCCTGTGACGCTGGAGATCGTCGCCAGGGACCGGGCTGTATCAGACGCTGCCTTTGCCTGGATCGATCTCCACGAACCGACGGATTCCGAGTTGCGCCAGGCACAAGACCTGTTCGGCCTGCACGATCTGGCCGTCGAAGACGCACAGACATCGCATCAACGACCGAAGATCGAACGGTACGGCGATGCTCTGGCCGTGGTGTTGTGCACGCTCCACTACCTCGACGAGGTCCAAGAGGTGGAGACCGGGCAGGCCAGCATCTTCATAGGCAGCCATTACGTCGTGACCGTCTGGCATGGCGATCGAAGCGGCCTGGAGCAAGCGCATGCCACGCTGAACGAGATGCCGGCGGCGTTGACGCATGGACCTGCAGCTGTCTTGTGGGCGATCTGTGATGCGGTCGTGGACCACTACGAGTCCGTGACCGGCTCGGTCGAGGCCGACGTCGACCAGATCGAGACGGCGGTCTTCGGGACCAGTTGCACCAGCGAGGCCGAGCGCATCTACATGCTGAAGCGAGAAGTGTTGGAGATGCGTCGGGCCGTGGTCCCGTTGCGCGAGCCGATCGAGCGATTCGCCGGCGCTGATGTCCTGCATGTCGACTCCGACGCCGCGGTCTACTTCCGTAACGTCGCAGGTCACGTGGCGCGAGTGTGCGAAAGGACCGACTCCCTCGACAGACTGCTCGACTCTGCGCTGGATGCGCACATCGCGCGGGTGTCCGTTCAGCAGAACGATGACATCCGCCGGATTTCCGCTTGGGTTGCGATTGCCGCTGGGCCGACAGTGATCAGCACCATCTACGGGATGAACTTCGAGAACATACCAGAATTGCGTTGGCGCTACGGCTACTTTGTGGTCATATGCCTGATCGCGACCGGCTGTATCGCTCTCTACGCATCGTTCCGCCGCTCCGGCTGGCTTTGACTCCGCTCGTGCTGCTGGAGATTGGGCGCCACTTCGGAGGCTCCTGCGTCCAGTCGCACGAAAGCTATTCGTAGCGGCCTTCGAACGTCACGCCATCCCCGAGCCCGGTGAATCTGAGCCCGACGATCCGCGTGTCCTCCACTATCCAGCGAAGCGCGTAACAGGCTCGATAGGAGGGCGGCCAGAACGAGCAGAACCGGCCGTGGTCATCGACGTACCACTCTCCTGCACTGTCGCCGCCTCGTTCGGTGTAGCTGGTCCGCCCGTCGATCGCGAAGACTTGAGTCGCGCCGTCGGCGTACACCAACCGGCCGGCAGTCACCGCCTTCGGGACATCGGCGGCCGCGACCGCCGCGCCGTCCTCGGCTTGGATCCCCTGCAACAGATCGTTCATCGCGTCAACGGCCTCTCATCCTCGTTCTGTGTCCGATTCATTGGTGGCCTCCGACCCACCACTACTTACCGCGGGCTCGATCGTCATCACGGCCCTGCCGGGCCACAGCCCTGTCGATTGCTCCTGAGGCCACGATGCTGACCAACGGCAACCGCTTCAGAGCTGAGGCAAAGACGTAAGACGGTGCGACAGATATGACACCAACCCGCCGGAGCGAGTGCTCGCGCTGCATCAGATACACGGCCGCAGAACGACAACCCAGCCCCGACGAATGCCGACCTACTCACGTCCGTGAGTGAACTTCCGGTCAACGGCGACTTCTAGGACGGCTACTGCGAGACTCCCGAGGATGTCGGCGCCACTGTCGACGCTGCTGTCGCTCGCGGTCTCGCTGGCGTCGGAGTCGAGCACACCACTGGTGTCCCCTCGCTCAACCCGATTAGGGACTTCGATGACGCGGGTCGCCGCATCAACGCCGCCGCCGCGGCTGCGCTTGGACGGATCGTCCTGACAGGGCGGACAGACGACTTCTTGTGGAGTCTCCGACCTCGACGACACCATCCGCCGGCTCGTGGCCTGTGCGGAAGCCGGAGCTGACGTCCTGTACGCGCCGAACCTGCCGAATACGGCCACGATCAGTTCAGTCGTCAAGGCTGTTGCTCAAGCCTTTCAACGCCCTCGTCAGTCCCCCAGGACACGGCAACCCTCGCGGAACCTGAGACGGTCGGAGTCCAGCGGATCAGCCTCGGCGTCGACCCATACACGCACGCCCTGGGCGCTACCAGGTCGGCTGCAGCGAAGCTGGCGGTGCACGTGATCGCGGCATCGTCCTGCAGCGCCGCTGTTGCGATGCGGCGGTAGTGGCCACACTGCTCGTCGGACTCGCCGTCGCGGGCACCGTCCCCTGGCTGGCTGAACTGCTGTTCGTGCTGTGGGGCTTGTTCTGGGGCATCGTGAACCGTGGCGCCACACGATTCGTGACACTCGTACGGAGGCAATGAACAGACCGGTGCAAGCCGAGAGTGACCGGACAGCTCAAGGGTGCCCCGAACCTCCGAGGTTGGAACTTGGCCGAGGCCTTCCGGGCTCACGCAGATGAGGACCGCTCGATGGGATGACGAGGGGTCAGGCGCTGTGATCGTGGGTGGTCGGGTCCACGGGCCGCTCGGACTTGGGAAGCCCGCCGACCACCAGACGGTAGGAATCGGTCACGAGCTCCTTCACCAGCTTCTCGTCGACGGTGCCCCCGCCTTCCACCGTGATCCAGTGCCGCTTGTTCATGTGATAGCCGGGGGTGATGTCTGGGTACTGCTCACGCAGGGCCGCGGCGTTGTCCGGATCAGCTTTCAGGATCACGACGGGGCTCGCCGGCATATTGGTCATCAGCAGGAAGACCTTGCCGCGCACCTTGTAGACGCTCCAGTCGGGGTCGACACGCTGCTCCAGGTCGGCGCCCGGCAGATCCACAGCGCGGTCGCCCGCAATCCTCTGCAGTTCTTGTGCGTCCAAGATGATCAGCTCCGCTATCGATTCGAGTGCCCTGACTGCTCAGCCAAGGCTGATGGTCATGTCTCTTGCACGGCTGTCCACGAACTGCGGCGGCCGCGCGCCGCGCAAGTCCACTTGCGCAGAACTTGCGCGCGATCTGTCGGACATCCCTTGGCCGCCGTCCTGGCGATCCGCCAGTGGTCAGATCGGCGCAGATCTTACGGTGTTCACCGAAACATGGCGTCGGACTTGATTCAGTGATCTGTCGCGGCCGCTGAGCCCCCGCACGGTCGAGCCTTCAACGACGTCCGGGCCATCGTCATCTTGTCCGCCGGCAGGTATCGGACGATCCGAATCTGTTGCCACTGACACCCAACCGGTCAGCTGGCCTCGCCCCTCGGTCCGGGTACACGACGAGCACAGCGGCTGGATACACGAACGTCGCGAACGGCTCTCGGCGACGTCTCCGGTTACTGGGTTCGGAGCCTGTCCGTCTCGGTGACGTCGCGAAGGTTTCACGTAGTCGATGGCCGCCTGCAACGCATTTTTCAGAGGGCCGACGTCCCGTGCGACCTGAGAGGGGAGCATGCCGCCCTGGTAGGCGCGCTCATATCCGGCTCAGCAAGCGGCCCACTCCCCGAAACCCGAGGCTGTCGAAGCAGGTGAATCGCTCACCCCGGTGAACGCGAGGACGCGCTCGGCCTGCCCCGCGATGACCGCGAGGGCGAGGCTGTCCTTGTTGGGGAAGTAGTCGTTGAGCCGCGATCCGCTGACGCCGGCTGCACGTCGGAGCTTCTCGTTCTTCGTGGCGTGGACACCCTGTGCAGGTGAGATCTGCGGCCTGTTCGAGGATGCGGGCACGCGTGGCCTGGCCCTTGTCCGTGAGTTTGTGCGGCACACGAGCTGCCGTGCTGGGTTCCATGCGCTTCGCCGCGACAGAGATCGAACCACGCGGCGGTAAGAACCGGCTTCGGCTCGACGCTAACCACTCACAAACCCCTACTGGAGGTTGATTCACTGTGTCACGACTGAACACCCCGTCCCTTGATGACGTCCCTGCCGACACGCGGGAGATCCTCGACAAGGTCGGCGGGCCGCTCGGGTTCGTCCCGGCCATGTTCAACACGATCGCGTCCAACCCGGCCGTGCTCGAGGCCGTGACGACCCTGCAGGGCACCATGAGCCGGGTCCTGGACGCGAAGACCCGGCACACCATCGCGCTTGCTGTGTCGCAGGCCAATGAGTGCGGCTACTGCCTGGCAATCCACACATACGTGTCGGCCAGGTTCGGCGGAATGTCGAACGAGGACATCGACCTGGCTCGCGCGGGAAGCTCCGTCGATCCCAAGCGCGCCGCGGTCGCGAGGTTCGCTCGCCGCGTGGTGGACGCCCGCGGGCAGGTGAGCGACGCAGATCTCGCGGCAGTGCGAGGCGCCGGATACACCGACCCGGAGATCTTGGCGATCGTCACGGTCGCGGTGCAGGCCCTGCTCACCAACTTCATCAACAACGTCAACAAACCCGACATCGACATCCCTGCTGTCGATTCGGTCGGCGCGCCAGCCTGATCGGGGCAACGGTTGCCGAGGCCACGCCCACAGCCGGCTCGACCCTTCACTGCCCCACCCGGTCCTGAGGAGAGCTGCGATATGGCGGGCTCCGAACTCTATGAGAAATTCATGGCGCTGCACACACGCGACGGTGGCTTCGTCATGCCTAACGCCTGGGACGGCCTCTCGGCGTTGGTGCTGGCCGATGCGGGCTTCGAAGCGATCGCGACATCGTCGGTGGCGCTCGCCGCCACGCTGGGTGTGGCGGACGGAGTCCATGCAGTCCGGCGTGAAGAGCATCTCGAGCACGCGCGGCTGCTCGGCACAGTCAGCGGGCTGCCTGTCAACGGGGACTTCGAGGACGGGTACGGCGACTCCTCCGATGACGTCGCGGCGACCGTCCGGGCCGCCGTCGAGTTCGGTCTGGCCGGTATCGGTATCGAGGACACCTCGGGCGATCCCGTTGAACCGATCCGCGACTTCGACCAGGCCGTCGATCGCGTACGCGGCTCCGTCGAAGCGGCGAGGGGCCGCATCGTCGTCACGGGCCGCACAGACAACTTCATCCAGGGCCGGCCCGACCTCGACGACACCATCCGACGTCTGACGGCCTTCGCGAGGTCGGCGCTGATGTGCTCTACGCCCCGTACCCACCCGATCTCGAGTCACTTGGCGCGATCGTCACCGCAGTCGCACCGAAACCGGTCAACGTCCTGGTGTCACCGGCCGACAAGGTACTCACCGTCGCCGAGCTGCAGAAGGCCGGCGTCAAACGCATCAGCTTGGGCCCGTGGCTCTACACACACGTGCTCGGCGCGTTGCAAGAAGCCACCGAAGCGCTCGTTGCGGGCGACCTCGCTTCGGCGACGACGGGTATCAGCTTCGACCGTATTGGCGAGCTGCTTGCTCGAGGCAAGAACTAGCCCACCCCCACCAACCACCGCTCCTCACTATGGATTGCAAGAAGAGAGCAGATTGACATGGATCTCGACAAGCTCATGAGCAAGCACCTCACCAGATACTTCGACCCCAGCAGGACGATCCCGGAGGAAACTCTCCAGCAGCTGTTGAGGTTCCTGCGGTCGACGCCGACGTCTACCAACATCCAACCGAACCACTTCTACGTCATCGCCACGCCGGAAGGCAAAAAGCAACTCGCGGACAACCTGGGCGAACGATTCCAGGACAACGCCGAGAAGATTCTGAACTCTTCGCACACCATCATCCTCACCACCCGGGCGGACCTTCCCGGGAGCCACATCGAGGCGGTGTTCAACAAGGAGCGGGCCGACGGTCGGTTCCCCGACCCGGCGAAGCAGGAGCTGTGGGAATCGATGACCCGCGATTTCCTCAACTTGCGCAACTACGGCTACAAGGACGTGAACCACTGGATGGAGAAGCAGACCTACATGGCCGTGGGTTTGACCATGATGGCGGCCGCTGAGCTCGGTGTCGAAGCCATGCCACTCGAGGGGTTCGACCCGACCACTGTCGACAAGGCGTTCAAGATCCGTGAGACCGGACACGCCACGACCGTGTTGCTGGCGCTCGGCTACCCCGACCCCACGAAGCAGTACAGCAACCCGATCTCGCGCTTCGACACGGACGAGCTGTTCACCTTCGTCTAGAACCCGCGGCAACGGGAACGACTGCCGCCCACGAACGCTGAGGTCCTGGCAGTGCTTTCGCGCCGAGATCGCTGTGTAATCGAAGACTGGATACAAGGAGGTGCCCGATGAGGGCGATTGTGGTGCATGACGAGGCCGGTGGAACGGCCGGGATGACGCTGGCCGAGCGTCCTGAGCCGGCAGCAGCCATCAACGATGTCGTCGTTGAGGTTCATGCCTCGGGATGGGTTCCGACCGAGCTGGAGTGGCCCTCGACGTGGTCCGACCGGGCCGGCCGCGACCGCGCCCCGTCGATCCCCGGGCACGAGCTCGCCGGGGTGGTCGCCGCCCTGGGCTATGGCACGACGGGGCTGTCGGTGGGACAACGGGTGTTCGGTCTCGCTGACTGGCACCGCGACGGCTCTCTGGCCGAGTATGTGGCGATCGAGGCTCGCAACCTTGCGCCGTTGCCGGGCGACGTCGACTTCACGGTGGGCGCGAGCCTGCCGATCTCGGGACTGACCGCCTGGCAGGGGCTGTTCCAGCATGGCCGCCTCCAGGCGGGACAGAGCGTCCTCGCACACGGCGCGGCCGGCGCTGTCGGAACGATGGTTATGCAGCTGGCACGGGATGCCGGCGCCTACGTCATCGGAACCGGACGCGCCGCCGACCGGGAGAAGGCACTCGAGTTCGGCGCACATGAGTTCGTCGGCCTCGAGAACGATGCGCTGGAAGATGTCGGCAAGGTCGATCTGGTTCTCGACGTCATCGGCGGCGACGTCCAGAAGAGGTCCGCGGCCATGGTCAAGGCCGGTGGAACGCTGGTGTCGATCGTCGGCCCGGTCGAGGCCAGGCCGGCTGACGGCCTGGCGGTGGACTTCGTCGTCGAGGCCGACCGCGGCCAACTGGGCGAGATCGTCCAGAGGGTCCGGGACGGGCGGCTGCGCACGAACATCGGAACGACCACGACCCTCGAGGATGCTGTCGCCGCTGTCAGTTCGACCGAGCGCTCCAAGGGGAAAACCATCGTCCGCGTCCGGCCGTAAGGGCTCGGCGAAGAAATGGTCGGGCCCCGAAGGCCGGTTCCGGCGACAGGGCCCGACTCTCCAACGGACGGGAAACTGCCCGGAGCCCACCTACGGCATGGAACATGAGTGCCAGGCCAGCAAGGCGAAGCGTGACGACTGAATGCAGGTTCCTGCCACCGTCTCGGTGGGGATCTCGGCAGCACTGAAGGCCACCACAAAGCCCTGCCGGGTCCCGGCTGGATCACTGCGAAGTCGCGTCGGCGTGGGCGATGCTGTAGGGAAGCCGGTCCAAATCGGCACGGTCGGGAACACGAGCGATCCCTTCGTCACCACGATGGCGTCGGTTCCGTACGTTCAGTCAGCTTCTTTCCGATCACTTGCGCTGCCGGTCGGTGTCATCACCTCGATCCCGGAATCATCAGCTCTCGGGCCGCCGCTGCTGATGCTGATGCCTTGCCGGCTCTAGTAGCGGTACACGAGCGCGGTCTGCTCGTCGTGGTTTGGCACCAGCCCCGCGTACGACAAAGCGAAGTTTCGGCGCAGCAGGCGATGCAGACGGTCCGCAGCCGCCGACACAGCAGGATCGCGCTGTGCGCCCGAAGGTGCAGGAGACCCGTAGGGCACCCCTGGCAACTTCGGGTCAGCGCCGCTGGTCTCCTCACCGCATCCTGTAACGAGCAAGGACAACCGCGACACAGGTTGCCGCAGCAAAGGACCTCAGTCGAAGCAAGCGCACAGCCAACTGCGACGTCCGGCGTAAGACGGTGCGGCGGGCCGCAACTAACCAGGCGGAACGTTGCGGACCCCCTGCAGCTAGCACCGGACCCGATACGGGGGCCGTTCGCCACAAACGAGTGAAGGGCACAGCTCGATGCGACAGGAGCCATCGGCGGCCGAGCCGGTCCACCGCGACAGAACGCTCGGGCTGGCGTTCGTCTCAGCGGTTGTCTCCTTGGTGACCGTGTTCGCGGCGGTGGGCTCGACCATTCCTCTCTTCAACATCTACCGGACCGAGGAAGGATTCACCAACGCCGGTATCTCGTTGACCGTCGTCGCGTACTCCGCCGCAACTCTGAGCACACTGCTGGTGCTGGGACGACTCTCCACTCATGTCGGCCGACGGCCGGTCGCGATCGCCAGCCTTGCCTTGCTGTTACTGGGTTGCCTGCTGCTGTTGAAGGTGCACGACATCGGCATCCTGATCGCTGGACGGCTGGTGATGGGCCTCGGCGCCGGGTTGGCCAGCAGCACCCTCACCGCCTACATCGTCGACGCAGCGCCGACCAGACCAGCCTGGCTGGCCTCTGTCGCTTCGAGCCAAACGGTCATGCTCGGGCTCGCAGTGGGTGCCGTCGCCTCCGGTGCCTTGGTCCAGTTCGGCCCATGGCCACGCGACCTCATCTACCTGGTCGTCATCGGATCGCTTCTCCTGTCCGCCGCCCTCGTCGCCAACAGCCCGGAAACCGCAACTCCGACACCGGGCGCCTGGCACTCACTGCGGCCCAGTGTGCGCGTTCCAGCCCGGGTCAGGCATCTACTGCCTGTCGCTGCCGCGGTGTTCCTGGCCACCTGGGCTACCGGAGCGTTCTATCAAGCCTTCGTGCCTGCACTTGTCGCAGATCAACTTCACACGAACAGCTCGCTCGTCCTCGGACTGGTGTTCGCTGCTTACATGGGCCCCAGTGCTCTGGGCGCTCCACTTGGCGGCCGGTTGTCGACCGCGGCAGCCCAGCGCATCGGCATGATCGCCTTCCTTACCGGTTGGATCGGAATGATCACAGCAATCGCCACAGGTATGTTGCCGTTGTTCATCGCCGCGACCATCATCGCGGGAGCCGCTCAAGGCATCGCCATCAGCGCGGCGACCCGTGGCTTGTTGTTCGGCAGTGCCCTGCCCGACAGGGCGCCAATCTTCGCCGCTGTCTATCTCCTCAGCTACAGCGGCGCGACCATTCCCAGCCTGGTCGCCGCCCGGCTCTCCGATCTCTACTCGCTTCCGCACATCGTCCTCGGGTACGGCGCGCTGGCCTTCCTCGCCACCCTGTTCACCGTCGTCGCTGCACACAACCCGCACACCGACACACCCAGCACGGTGAGCTGAGCAAGGCAGGCGGAGAGGTAGCGACTGCCCAGGCCCGGATGTCGGGCATCGGTACCTGACTCCCGGCGTCGAACCGTTGGCCCGCGACCATCACGTCGTACTGTTCGACTTCCGCGGGTGTGGCCGAAGCAGCCGCGGGCTTCCCGCCGCTGACCTCCAGCCGGAGTACGTGGTCAGTCAGGGACACCCACCGGCTGATCGGCAAACTGCAGCTCGGCCGGGTGGACCTGCTGGGCTTCTCCACTGGCGGCCGGGCGGCGATGCAGTTCGTGCACAAGCATCCCGCGCAGGTACGCCGGTTGGTCCTGGCGTCGACCTCGGCCTATGCCAGTCAGGACAACGACCGATTTCTCGCCGGCTGGGATGAGTACCAGCAACGTCGCCGAGCCGAGGAGGCCGCCGACGGAAGACTGCGGAACTCCACCATCTTCGTCTGGGATCTGGAGCGAGCAGCGGCGTATCTCGAGCTACTGGAGAGCCTGGGCAACGACACCGGTGACTGGAGTGTGGAACGAGCCATCACCGGCGCCATGCACCCCTGGTGTCCTGGCGACCCTGAGCAGATCCTCCGCGATTGCGGCAAGCCGGTCCTCATCCTTCACGGCGAGAAAGACGTGGGCTTCCCCGTCCAACTCGCCCGGCGGTTGTACGCCGCCGTTCCCAACAGCCGGCTGACCGTCATCCCCGGCACAGCCCACATGTGCCACTTCGAGGATCCGACCCGATGGTCCGGTCACATCCGAGAGTTCCTCCGATGATATGGGTCGTGGTGGCCGGACAATCAAGCGGCCGGAGGACGGGCTACCCCACGGTTAGACGCCGGTACGACGGCTCGTGCGGGTTGAGGGCGAGTGGCGTCCCCAGGTGGTCGCCAGGCTTCTAATGCCGCGTCAAGAAACGTTGAGGTCGTAACCCGCCGCTGGCTGCAGTTCGACAGGACGTATGCGCCCCACTGCCCACGACGGACGCCTGAGCAGACCGGCAATCCGGCTCGATCGCCGGACACCTCCTGTCGAACTGCAGCCAGCGGCGGGTGAAGTGCGCAGCGCGGATCACCGCTGGGTCGACCGGTCCCACTCCCCCCTCCTCCGAAGCCGATGCCGAGCCCACGTCAGCCGCCAC
>NZ_SMKR01000205.1 GCF_004348725.1 Kribbella turkmenica | reverse complement strand
ACCTAGACCAGCCCCCACCCCCGAGCCACCTCACACCGAGCCACCTCACACCGAGCCACCTCAGGGCCCCACGTCGAGTGTGACGCACGCGCCCTCCTCACCGCTGCAACCCCTGACCTCCGCCGCGCCTGCAGAGACCACCGCAGCCGCGCCGCCCGCTGCAGCGACCCCCACTCCGTGGGGTGCGGTCGCGGCGCTCGTCATCGGTGCGGCTCTGCTGATCTACCTCAACTGGCCGGGCCCGACCGCGTCCCGTGAGCTCTGGGACGACGAGGCAACCACCGGGTGGTACGTCGACCGGAGCTGGATCGACCCCATCTTCGTCTCCTCTGTCGGCGCCCTGGTGGCGAGCCTCGCCGCCCGATGGACCGGCCTGGTCGCCCTGGGGATCGTCGCCGGCTGCGCCGTGTCGGTGCTCGAGGACGGGTTGCTGATCCTCGGCGGCGGGATCTCCGACGACGAGACCGCCGCGTGGCTCGGCTCGACCGGGATCGCCGCGGCGATGGCCGTCGTACTCCTGCTCGTGCTCAGGCCGTTCGAGTTGCGCGGGCGGCCGGTTCCACCACCGGGCGGCGTCCTGGTCGTGGCCGGAGGCATCTTGTTGCTCGTGCAACCGTTCGTCCGGCATCCCGACGGCTTCGCCTTCTTCGACGTCACCTGGCTGGCCGTGCTCGAACCGTTCGTCGCCGTCGGCATCGCGTGGCTCGCGCTGGCCGCGACCCAGGGCCGGACCCGCACCTGGCTGACACCGGCCGCGACGACGTACGTCGTGATCGGCGTCGTCGCGGCCGTGCCGGCACTGACCAAGGGCGACTCGCCGCCCGCGTTCCTGCTCGCGCTGCTGGGCAACCTCCTCGTGCTGGCCGGCGTGCTCAGCCGCGAATGGCGCCTTCGGTCGACCCCTTGATGAACTGCCGGGCGAAGATCCCGAACACGATCACCAGCGGCACCATCGCCATCAGCGCCCCGGTCATCACCATGCTGTAGTCGACGCCGTGGCTGCGGTTCAGCGTGGACAGCGCCACCTGCAGGGTGAGGTGGTCGGGGTTGGTGAGCACGATCAGCGGCCACATGTAGTCGTTCCAGGACGCGACGAAGGTGAAGATGCCGAGGAACGCCAGCGCCGGCCGGGCCGACGGCAGCGCCACGTGCCAGTAGGTGCGCAGGAAGCCGCAGCCGTCGAGCGTCGCGGCCTCGACCAGTTCGTCGTGGATCGAGTTCTGGAAGTACTGCCGCATCCAGAAGATCCCGAACGCGTTCGCCGCACCCGGGACGATGAGCGCCTTGAGCGACCCGACCCAGCCGAGCAGCGCCATCGTCTGGAACTGCGGTACGGCGGCCAGTTGCGCGGGCAGCAGCATCGTCGCCAGCAGGACCACGAACAACGCGTTCCGCCCGGGGAACCGGAACTTGGCGAACGTGAACGCGGCCAGCGAGTCGAAGAACAGCACCAGCAGCGTGGTCGAGACCGCCACCACCGCGGTGTTCAGCATCGACTGGAAGAACGCGACGTTCGCCAGCACGTGCCGGACGTTGTCGTCGAACTGCGACCCGAAGCTGAACTTCGGCGGGAACCGGTAGATGTCCGCGGTGCTGTTCGACGCCATGATGATCGTCCACGCGAACGGGAACATGAACACCAGCAGCGCGCCGACCAGTGCGACGTGCAGCGCGACCCCGCGCAGCCGGTAACGCGTCACCGGTCCTCACCCCTGCCGCGGAAGATCCGCCAGTTGATTGCCGTGAACAACAGCACGAGCGCGAAGATGCTGAGCGCGATCGCGGCCGCGTAGCCGTAGTCGTTGTCCAGGAACGCGGCCCGGTAGAAGAACAGCACGACCGTCATCCCGCTCTGCCCGGTGCCGCCGCTGTTGCCGACCATCACCTGCGGCTCGGTGAACGTCTGCAGCCCGCCGATGGTGGAGATGACCACGGTGAACAGGATCACCGGGCGCAGTTGCGGCAGCGTGATCGAGAAGAACGTCCGGACCGTGCCGGCGCCGTCGACCTTGGCGGCCTCGTACTGGTCCCGCGGGATCGCCTGCAGGCCGGCCAGGTAGATCAGCGTGTTGTACCCGACCCACTGCCAGACGATCATCGTCGAGATCGCGATCTTGATGCCCCACGGCTGACCGAGCCAGTCCTGCTCGGGGATGCCGAGAGACCGCAGCATGGCGTTCACCAGGCCGAAGTTCGTGCTGAACACCGAGCCGAAGAAGATCGCCATCGCCACCAGCGAGGTGACGTTCGGGATGAAGTAGCCGATCCGGTAAACGCTGGTGAACCGGACGGCGGACTGCAGCATCACCGCGAGCACCAGCGCGATCACCAGCGTCGGCACCGTCGACATCAGGAACAGCACGACGGTGTTCGTCAGCGCCAGCCAGAACGTCGGGTCCTCGATTAGGAACCGGAAGTTCTCCAGGCCGGTGAACCGGCGGGCACCGAGGCCGTCCCAGCGCTGGAAGGCCAGCACGATCGTGGAGAGCATCGGGTACAGCCCGAAGACCGCGAACAGGACGTAGAACGGCGACAGCGCCAGGTAGAACCGCCAGTACGACCGGACCCGCCGGCGGTGCCGCTGACCGGAGGAGGGCCCGGTCAGCGGCACCGCGGTCGCGGCCGGCGCCGTCGCAGTACCGGTCATCGGGCCTCTCCTGGCCACGGCCCGATCACCGACACCGTCACTGCACTCCCTGCCGTTTGGCGATGGACTTCGCCTTGGACACCGCGGCGGACCAGGCCGCGTCGGAGGTCTTGGCGCCGGACTGCACGGTCTTGAGCTCGTCCTTGAACGGCTGCGCGACCGCGACGTCGGACGGTGCCTCGTAGGCGACCGGGATCGCCTCCGCCGCCGGGCCGAAGATCTCGATCGGCACCTGGCCGCCGAAGAACGGGTCCGCGACCTTCAGTTGCGGCTTGTCGTAGGCGGACGGCGTGGCCGGGAAGATCTGCGCGTCGGCGAACGCCTTCGCCTGGTTGTCCGGGGTGAGCATGTACTTGATCACCTCGAACGCCTTGGCCGGGTCGGCCGCGTTCTTGGTGATGGTGAGGAACGAGCCGCCGAAGTTCGCCGGCCCGCCCGGGGTCGGCGCCAGCCGCCACTCGCCGACGCTGGACTTCACCGCGGACTTGATGTCGAGCGCCACCCAGGCGGCGCCGACGTGCGCCGGCACGGTGCCCTGGTCGAGGCCGGCGTTCCAGTCCGGTGAACCGCTCGCGGTCTTGCCGTCGATCTTCAGCGTCATCGCCTTGACCACGGTGTCCCAGGCCTTGCGGATGTGGTCCTGGTCGCCGATGAACGTGTTGTCCTTGGAGACGTACCGCTCGGTGCCCTGGCCGACGACGATGTCGTACAGGTCGGTGGCGTCCCAGACGATCAGCGCCTTCGGGTTCGACTTCTTCAGCTCGACGCCGGCGGCGAACAGGTCGTCCCAGGTCTTCAACTGCTCGGCCACCGCTGCCGGGTCACCCGGCAGGCCGCCCTTGGTGAACACGTCCTCGCGGTAGTACAGCGCGGTCGGGCCGATGTCGATCGGCAGGCCGATCACTTTGCCGTCGAGGGTGGTGGCCTGCTTGACCTTCCACTCGACGTAGTCACCGAGGATTGCGTCCGCGCCGACGGTTCTCAGGTCCACGAACCGCTCGGCCTGCGGCAGCATCGAGGCGATGTCCTCGCCTTTGATCCCGGTGATGTCCGGGATCGACGTACCGCCGTTGAAGGTGGTGATCAGCTTCTGCTTGAAGTCCCCGCCGACCTCGGAGTACTTGATCTTCGGGTCGGGGAAGTACGCGACGGTGTCGTCGAGCACGGACTTGCCCAGGCCGCCGGGCCAGCACCACAGGGTCAGCTCGGTCGCGGCGTTCTTCTTCGTCGTCGACCCGGCGTCCATCCCGGACGAGCAGCCGACGACCGTTCCGCCGAGCACGGCTGCGAAGCCCCCTGCGAGCAGCGTCCGACGTGAGAGCTCCATGGTTCTTACCTTCCTGAGTGGGCGCTGATCAGCGCTTGGAGGTGGTGGTCTTCGGGGTGCGCGGCCTGCCACGCGGCCAGCTCGGCCCAGCCGGGCGCCGCGTCGGCGCCGCCGAGCCGGGTCACCGACAGCGCGGCCACCAGTGCGGCGAACCGGACCCGCGTGGCCAGCGGCAGCTCCCACAGGGTGGCGGCGATGAAACCGGCGGCGAACACGTCACCCGCCCCGGTGGTGTCCGCCGCCGGCACCGGGTACGCCGGTACGACGACCCGCTCACCGGTGCCGGCGTCGAGCGCCAGTGCACCGTCGGCGCCGTTCGACACGACGACCACCGGGACCTTGGCGGCCAGTCGTCCGAGGGCCTGCTCCGGGCTGTCCGTCCGGGTGTAGCGCATCGCCTCGCCGGCGTTCGGGAGGAACACGTCGCAGTGCTGGAGCTGGTCGAGCACCCGCGGGTCCCACCGCTCCGACGGGTCCCAGCCGACGTCGGCGAACACCACGCAGCCGGCCGCCTTCGCCTTCGCCAGCCACTCGTTCGGCCAGGGACCGATGTGGGCGGCGACGGCTCGGGCGGCCGGCGGCGCGGTGATCAGCTCGTCGGCCGACAGCGGGGGAGGGGTGCCCCGGGTGACCAGTGCCCTGTCGTCGTCATAGGCAAGGGCCACGGTCAGCGGGGTCTGCCAGCCGGCGAGCTTGCGGGAGAGAGTCAGATCGATGCCTTCGCCGCCGGTGAGCCGGTCCCAGAGCCGATCGCCCAGGTCGTCCGCGCCGAACGCGGCGGCCAGGCCGGTGCGCAGCCCGAGCCGGGCCAGTGCGACCGCGAAGTTCGCGATACCGCCCGGGCTCTCCAGGGAGCCGGTGGCCCAGACCTCGGTGCCGGGCCGGGGCGGAGTGGGCAGGCCGAGCACCAGGTCCTGAAAGACCAGGCCGGACACGACCACGTCCAGCTCACCCATGTGACGCCACACTCCTGCATGCTCGATCAAACTCGTGCATGAATCTTGAGACTCTTGCGCAGAATATGCAATGCCTGATCACAACTTTGACTGAAAATGACAGAGTTTGCGTGATACGGTTTGATGGTGTTGCCAAAGCAGCGACAGGATCAGATCGTGCGCGCGCTCCGGGCCGACGGGGCCGGGGGCGTCAAACTGCTGGCCGAGCGACTCGGGGTGAGCGAAGCGACGATCCGCCGCGACCTCGAGCAACTGCACGCCGCGGGCCGGCTGACCCGGGTGTACGGCGGTGCGCTCGCGGTCGACGGCGGCGACGAGCCGTTCGCCGACGTGAACGCCGTCCATGCGGAGCAGAAGGACCGGATCGCGCGGAAGGCCGCCGAGCTGGTGACCGACGGCGAGTCGGTCCTGCTCGACATCGGGACCACCGCGCTGCGGGTCGCGCAGCATCTGCACGGCCGGTCGTTGACCGTGGTCACCAGCAACCTCGCCGTCCTCGAGGAGTTGCAGAACGACGAGCACATCGAGCTGATCGTGCTCGGCGGGTTCGTCCGGCGGAGTTACCGGTCGCTGGTGGGGTATCTGACCGAGGAGAGCCTGCGGCAGCTCCATGTCGACTGGCTCTTCCTCGGGACCAGCGGGGTCCGGCCGGACGGACGGGTGATGGACAGCACGATGATCGAAGTACCGGTGAAGCGGGCGATGATCAACGCCGCCGACCGGGTCGTGCTGCTGGCGGACGCGACGAAGTTCCCGGGGCACGGCGTCGCGCGCGTCTGCGAGCCGGTTGAGCTGACCATGGTGGTGACCGAGCCCGGCGCCGACGAGGCGACCCGGGCCCAACTGACGGAGGCAGGCGTACAGGTGATGTTGACGTGAGGCTGACCATCCTCGGCGGCGGCGGGTTCCGGGTCCCGCTGGTCTACCAGGCCTTGCTCGGCGACCGTGGCGACGGCCGGATCACGTCGGTGATGCTGTACGACACCGACCGCTCCCGGTTGTCGGCCATCGGGGCGGTGCTGCGCCAGCAGGCAGCCTCGGCCGGTACGGCGGCACCCGGTGTGGACGCGCCCGTGGTGACCGAGACGACCGACCTGGACGAGGCGCTCCGCGGTGCGGACTTCGTGTTCTCCGCGATCCGCGTGGGCGGGCTCGAGGGGCGGACCGTCGACGAACGGGTCGCTCTCGACCTCGGCGTACTCGGGCAGGAGACCGTCGGCGCGGGCGGCATCGCCTACGGGCTGCGGACGCTGCCGGTCGCCGTGCGGATCGCACAGCGGATCGCGGCGGTGGCGCCGCAGGCGTGGGTGATCAACTTCACCAACCCGGCCGGGATGGTGACCGAGGCGATGATCCCGCACCTGGGCGACCGGGTGATCGGGATCTGCGACTCGCCGTCCGGGCTCGGCCGGCGGGCCGCGCTGGCGCTCGGAGTGGACCCGTCGACCGCGTTCTACGACTACGCGGGGCTCAACCATCTCGGCTGGCTGCGCGGGTTGCAGTCCGGCGGGCTCGACCGCCTGCCGTCGCTGCTGGAGTCGGGTGACGCGCTCGCGTCGTTCGAGGAGGGGCGGTTGTTCGGGGCGGACTGGCTCCGGTCGCTGGGGTCGATTCCGAACGAGTACCTGCACTACTACTACTTCGCCCGCGAGACGCTGGCCGCCGTCCAGGCTGTCCGGCAGACGCGGGGGACGTTCCTGCTGGGGCAGCAGTCGGCGTTCTACGCGGAGACCGCCCGGCACCCGGAGCAGGCGCTCGAGCTGTGGCAGAAGACCCGGGCCGAGCGTGAGTCGACGTACATGGTCGAGAGCCGTGAGGTCGCCGAGGCAGGGGAGCGGGACGAGCGGGACATGGCCGCCGGCGGGTACGAGCAGGTCGCCCTGTCGCTGATGCGGGCGATCGCCCACAACGAGCGGGCGTCGCTGATCCTGAACGTGCGCAACCGGGGCGTACTGCGCCATCTCGACGACGACGCGGTCGTGGAGATCCCGTGCACGGTCGACGCCAACGGCGCCCGGCCGGTCACCGTGTCCCAGCTGACCGACCACCAGGCCGGCCTGGTCTGCGCGGTCAAGGCCGTCGAACGGTCCACGATCGAGGCGGCCGCCGGCGGATCCCGGGGCGCCGCCCTGCGAGCCTTCGCCTGGCACCCGCTGATCGACTCGGTCACCGCCGCCCGGAAGCTGCTGGACGCGTATGCTCGGGAGCTGCCCGAGTTGGCGCCGTTCCGGCCCTGACCTCGGGTTGGTCGCTGTGCCGTGCATCTGGCACAATGGCCTGCTGAGTCCGTCCAGGTTCGTGCAGCCCTCTAACTCCACTGCCTGGCTCGGCCCATCCGAGTGGTCACCCGTTGTCCCCACGACGCTGTGCTGCTCACCCAGACATGTAATCCGAGGGAGACCCCACAAACGTGGCAGTCAAGATCCGTTTGAAGCGCATCGGCAAGAAGCGTGCGCCGCACTACCGCATCGTCGTGATGGACGCCCGGACCAAGCGGGACGGCCGGGCCATCGAGGAGATCGGCAAGTACAACCCGAAGGCCGAGCCGTCGTTCATCCACGTCGAGTCGGACCGGGCGCAGTACTGGCTGAGCGTCGGCGCGCAGCCGACCGAGGCCGTCGAGGCGATCTTCAAGGCCTCCGGCGACTGGCAGAAGTTCAAGGGTGAGGCCGCGCCGGCGCCGCTGAAGGTCAAGGAGCCGAAGCGGGACAAGCAGGAGATCTTCAACGAGGCCCTCGCCGAGGCGCACGGCACGCTGAAGACCGAGGCCGTCACCGCCAAGAAGACCGCGGCGAAGAAGGCTGACAAGAAGGACGACGCGCCGAAGGGCGAGGCCCCCAAGGCGGACGCGGCCCCGAAGGCCGACGAGGCCCCGAAGGCTGACGAGGCCAAGGCTGACGAGACCAAGGCTGACGAGACCGAGGCTCCGGCCGAGGCGCCCGCCGACGACGCCAAGGCCTGACCATGATGGAGACCGAGGCGCTCGAGCACCTGGTCCGAGGCATCGTGGACAACCCCGACGACGTCAGCGTCCGGGCGCGCAACCTGCGGCGTGGTCGCACGCTGGAGGTGCACGTGCACCCCGACGACATCGGCAAGGTGATCGGCCGCAACGGCCGGACCGCGACCGCGATCCGGACCGTCGTCGGTGCGCTCAGCTCCGAGTCGTCGCTCCGGATCGACTTCGTCGACGAGTTCAACCGGCGCGGACGCCGCTGAGCTCGTAGTACGTCTCGAAGGGCCGCACCCGTCGCGGGTGCGGCCCTTCGCCATATCCTCAGGTGAATCGGTGACAGCAGAAGGGTTCCAGCGGTGTTGGTGACAGTCGGGCGGATCGGCCGGGCGCACGGGATCAAGGGCGAGGTCGGCGTGGACGTCCGCACGGACGAGCCGGAGCGGCGGTTCGCCGACGGCTCGACCGTCGTCACGTCCGCCAGGGTGCCCCGGACCCTGACCGTCGCGTCCAGCCGGTGGCACAGCGGGCGGCTGCTGGTGAAGTTCGCCGAGGTGCCGGACCGGACCGCCGCCGAGCAGCTGCGCAACCTGGTCGTGCAGGCCGAGATCGACGAGGACGAGCGCCCCGAGGACCCGGACGAGTACTACGACCGCGAGCTGATCGGCCTGGCCGTCCGGACGACCGACGGTGTCGAAGCGGGCGAGGTGATCGACGTCGTCCACCTGCCGTCGCAGGACCTGCTGGAGATCCGCCGCCCGGCCGGCCACGCCGTCCTCGTGCCCCTGGTCGACGAGCTGGTCCCGGAACTCGACGTCGACAAGGGGTACGTCGTCGTCGCCGACCGCCCGGGCCTGCTGGACCCGGAGGGCGCCGAGGTGGTTCCGACCGAGCCAGGCGCGGACTGATGAGGCTGGACGTCGTCACGATCTTCCCGGAGTACCTGGCCGCGCTGGACGTGTCCCTGGTCGGCAAGGCGGCGAAGAGCGGTCTGCTCGACATCAACCTGCACGACCTCCGTGAGTGGACCCACGACCGTCACCGGACCGTCGACGACACCCCGTACGGCGGGGGTGCGGGCATGGTGATGAAGCCGGAGCCGTGGGGCGAGGCTCTCGACGCCATAGCCCCGCCTGACGGGCCAACACAGCCCCGACTGATCGTGCCAACCCCAGCGGGTCGCCCGTTCACCCAGGAGCTCGCGTACGAGCTGGCCGCCGAGCCGTGGCTCGCGTTCGCGTGTGGCCGCTACGAGGGGATCGATGCGCGGGTCGCGTCGTACGCGGGTGAGCGGATGCGCGTCGACGAGGTCTCCATCGGCGACTACGTGCTGAACGGCGGTGAGGTCGCCGTACTCGTGATGGTCGAGGCGATCGCCCGGCTGCTGCCCGGTGTGATCGGCAACCCGGAGTCCCTGTCCGAGGAGTCGCACTCGGGTGACGGGCTGCTGGAGTACCCGGTGTACACGAAACCGCCGACGTGGCGCGGGCACGACGTACCGGACGTGCTGCTGTCGGGGAACCACGGCCTGATCGCCGAATGGCGCCACGAGGAGTCGGTACGGCGTACTGCGGAGCGCCGGCCCGATCTGCTCGCGGCGTGGGGCGACGTGGTCGCGGGGAAGGACGACGCGTCGTCGCAGGTCCGGGTCCTGCCCGCAACCGTCGGCGACGCGGGCGAGATCCACACGCTTCAACTCGCCGCCTTCCTCTCCGAAGGCCGCTTGTACGACGACTACACGATCCCGCCGCTGACCGACGACACCGACGCCGTCGCTGCCCGGATGGAGCGTGGCACCGTCCTCAAGGCCGTCGCCGGTGCCCGCATCGTCGGCTCCGTCCAGCTGACCGTCGACGGCTCTGTGGGCCAGATCGAGCGGCTGGTCGTCGCTCCCGACTGGCAGGGCCGCGGCCTGGGCATCCGGCTCCTCCGCGCCGCCGAGCAGCTCGCGCCGGCCGACGTCCGGACGTACGAGCTCACCACCGGCGACCGGAGTACCCGCAACCTCGCCCTCTACCAGCAGGCCGGTTACCGAGAGCAACGGCGCGAGCCGCAGACCCCCAAGGTCGATTTGGTCCACCTCACGAAGCGTCGCCGCCGGCGTTGACATCCGGTCACCAAGCGCGGCCGGACGTGCTCGATTTCGTCACCGTGCCGCCGGTGTGGCAAGATTGTTCGCTGCTGCCCTTCGGTGCTCCTGCCACAGGGGGTGACCACCGACCGGCAGCCTTTTGATGACTTCATCACCACCGACATTCGTGGGTGACCTGTGGCACGCGCGAGGAAGAGACACCTGATGAGCAACGTCCTGAACGAGCTCGACAACGCGAGCAAGCGCGACGACATCCCGGCCTTCCGCCCCGGTGACACCGTCAAGGTGCACGTCAAGGTCGTCGAGGGCAACCGGTCCCGCGTCCAGGTGTTCCAGGGTGTCGTGATCCGGCGCCAGGGTGGTGGACTGCAGGAGACCTTCACCGTCCGCAAGGTCAGCTTCGGCGTCGGCGTCGAGCGGACCTTCCCGCTGCACACCCCGATCGTCGAAAAGGTCGAGGTGGTCACCCGCGGCGACGTCCGCCGGGCCAAGCTCTACTACCTGCGTGAGCTGCGCGGCAAGGCAGCCAAGATCAAGGAGAAGCGGGACGTCCCGGCCTCCTGAGCGTCCTAGCGACGACGGTCACCTATGGCGCCGAGCACTGCGACTCGCGCTCGCCCTCGCCCGGTAGCCAGGAGGGCACGTCGCAGCAAGGGACGTCACCGCAGGCTGAAGCAGCGCAACCCGCTGCTCAGCCTGCTCATCGAGATGAGCTCCGTCACGGTGCTCGCGCTCGTCATCACGGTGGTACTGCGGCTGTTCGTCGCCGAGGCGTTCTACGTTCCGTCGGAGTCGATGTACGACACCCTGACCACGAACGACCGGATCCTGGCCGAGAAGATCAGCTACATGCACCGCGACGTGGATCGCGGTGACATCGTCGTCTTCAAGGACCCCGGCAACTGGCTGAACGAGGAGCAGCTCGAGCCCGGCCCGTTCCGCCAGGTCGGTGAGTTCGTCGGCATCCTGCCGCGCAGCGGCGAGGGGCACCTGGTCAAGCGGGTCATCGGTCTCGGCGGCGACCGGGTGATCTGCTGCGACAAGGCCGGCCGGATCACCGTGAACAGCATCCCGCTGGACGAGCAGGAGTACCTGCTCGCGGACGCCAAGCCGTCGTTGCAGCCGTTCGACGTGCTCGTTCCGCCCGGCCACCTGTGGGTGATGGGCGACAACCGGGCCGAGTCCGCGGACTCCCGTGCCCACATGGGCGGACCCGGCGGCGGGTTCGTGCCGGTCGAGAACGTGGTTGGCCGGGCCTGTTGCGTAATCTGGCCGTCTGACCGGATGACCATGCTGCGTCCTCCGGAAACCTTCAAGAAGCCGGGGCTGATGAAGTGACCGACACACCGACGAAGACGCCGGAGAAACCCGCTCACCGCTCGGGGTTCGCCGCCGCCGCCCGTGAGTTCGTCCTGATCGTGGTCGGGGCACTCATCGTCTCGTCGATCCTGCGCGCGTTCGTCGGGCAGATGTTCATCATCCCGAGCGAGTCGATGGAGAACACGCTGCTCGTCGGCGACCGCGTCGTGGTGGAGAAGCTCACCGGCGTCGAACGCGGCGACGTGGTCGTCTTCGAGGACCCGGGCGGCTGGCTCGGCCCGGAGGAGAGTGGCCAGAAGCGCGGCTCGGTCGGCCGGTTCTTCGAGGTCGTCGGCCTGCTCCCGGACTCCAGCCACGGTCACCTGATCAAGCGGCTCGTCGGCATGCCGGGCGACAAGATCGCCTGCTGCGACGAGCGCGGCCGGCTGATGGTCAACGGCCAGCCGCTCGACGAGACCGCCTACCTGTATCCGGGCGACGCGCCGTCGCAGATGGAGTTCCAGGTCACCGTCCCGGCCGGCAAGGTCTTCGTGATGGGCGACCACCGGTCCGCCTCCGGCGACTCCCGGGTCCACCTCAGCAACACCAACGCCGACGGGGGCGGCAACCTCGGCGACGCCGCGTTCGTCCCGATGGACATGATCACCGGCCGCGCCGTCCTGGTCGTCTGGCCCGCCGGACGCTGGTCCAAGCTCGGCGTCCCC
>NZ_SMKR01000204.1 GCF_004348725.1 Kribbella turkmenica | reverse complement strand
GCGAAGTATCCCGGCGCCAGAAGGTACGTCGCGACGGCCAGGCGGCCTGGGGTCCGGGAGAGGACTGAGGTGAGGGGTTCGCCTTCGCCGGAGATGTAGGCGGTGGTGACCGGGCGGTCGATGCGGGTGGACAGCAGGTCGGCAGTTTCGGTGCAGTCGGCGAGGGCGCGGGGGTCGGAGGAGCCAGCGGCGGCGAGGATGACGCGGTCGGTGTGCGAGAGGTCGCCGAGGTGGTCGGCGAGGATGTCCGCCAGCACGGGGTGTGGGCCGAGGGCCGGGGTGGTGTGCACCCGGCCGGGGTAGCGGGCGGCCTCGGCGGCGATGTCGACGTGGACGTGGTAGCCGCCGGACAGCAGCAGTGGTACGACCACCGCTTCGCCGGCGTCGGCGATGACGCGACCGACCAGCCCAGGCAGAGCAGGTACGTCGACATCGACGAACCCCAACGAGATCGGCAGATCCGGACGTTGACGAGCCATCTCCCGAACGAGCTCGTGCACAACCCGGATGCCGCGCGGATCCGCCGTCCCGTGAGCGGCGGCGACCAGGTCGACGCCGGCGCTCGGGGCGGGCCGGCGGCGTCGGTGGTTCTGTTGGAGGAACCCCGCGAGCTCCGTGGGTGTCGTCATGAGGCGACTCCGGCTGACTCGACGGCAAGGCGGTAACCGCGTCTGACGACTGTGCGGACGAGTTCCGGGCGGCCGACTGCTGTGCGGAGTCTGTTCACTGTGACTTCGACCGCGTGGACGTCCTCGGCGCCGGGGAGGACCGCGAGCAGTTCCGGTCGCGACACCACATCACCACCGGCGGCCACAAGAGCGGCCAGTACGGCGCGTGGGCCCGGCCCGAGTGGAAGCACCACACCATCCAGGACCGCCGCACCACCACGAATCACCAACTGCCCGAACTCGGTCTCGATCGACCGCGCGTTGTCGTCCGTCAGCCGGTCGGTGACAATCCGGATCAACGCGCCCAACCGAAACCGGTCCGGGATCAACGGCTCCAGCCCTACCGCGTGGAACGGCGCGGCTGTCACCGGCCCGACACACGCGTTCAGCACCCGCCCGGACCGCAGTGACGCGAGCAGTGCGTCGTACTGCCCGGAGAGCGCCGCCGCGTCGAACATCGCCTGCGCACCGGGCGCCGACGTGTGGACAACGGCGTCCACGGCGCCCGAACAGAGCTGCCCGATCATCCGGACGACCAGCGCTGGATCGGGCGCCGGCCCCCAGCGATAGACCTCCAGCCCGCGCACGGACGCACCGGCGGCCCGCAGCGACTCCTGGAGACCGGGATCCGACAGACCGTGCAGTTGAACGACGATCTTCCGCCCGTCAACACCCTGGTCGCGCAGCCACTCCACCACCTCGGCGGTCGTCTCCGAGCGGGCGGACCAGTGCTCGACGAGTCCGGCGGCCCGGATCGCACCGCGCGCCTTCGGGCCGCGGGCGAGGATGCGCGACTGTTCCAGTGTGCCGAGCAGATCGGCGGCCAGCCCGGCGGTGTCGGCCGCCTCGATCCAGCCGCGGAAGCCGACCGCGGTGGTGACGACGACGTCGTCCGGCGGGTTCGCGATCACCCGCCGGGTCGCCTCGAGCAGCGCGTGGTCGTCGGCGACCGGCACGATCTGCAGGGTCGGCGCGTGCAGCACCTTGGCGCCGCGCCGCTCGAACGAGGCGATCAGATCCTCCGCGCGACGGTGCGCGGTGATCGCGATCGTGCAGCCACTGAGCGGCCCGGGCTTACTGCTCACCGCGCTGGATTCCTTCCCCGCCCCACGCCCCGGTCACCAGCACCTGTCCGTCGACGATCTCCACCGGGAACACCGGCAGCGACACCGACGGATCGTCGAGGCACACACCGGTGCGCAGGTCGAAGACCTGCTTGAACATCGGCGACGCGACCGTGTGCACGTCACCCCGGCTGCCGACGATGCCGCGCGACATCACGTTCGCGCCGCTGAACGGATCCTGGTTGCCGATGGCGAAGACCGTGCCGTCGTGGATCCGGAACAGCGCGAGCTGCACCGACCCGACCAGCGCGGCGACCCCGCGCTCCGGCAGCAGTGCGTCGTACCGGCAGACCACCGTCTGACCGATGGCAGTGAGACTCACGGGCGTACCTCCAGTCGGGGGCCGGCCAGCAGCACCGGCTCCAGCTGTCCGCGTTCGGCCGGGGTGGCCGGGCGCGGCTGGTTGCGCTCGACCACGTACCGCAGGTCGGCGTCGGGCTGGTCCGGTGCGTTCACGAACGACACGAACCGGGCCAGCTTGTCGGGGTCGTCCAGGGTGGCGCGCCACTCGTCGACGTACGCGTCGACGTGCTTGGCCATGGCCGCGTCCAGGTCGGCGGCGATGCCCAGGCTGTCGTTCAGTACGACGTCCCGGACGTGGTCGAGACCGCCTCCGATCTCGCTGAGCCAGACCGAGGTCCGCTGCAGCCGGTCACCGGTCCGGACGTAGTACATCAGGAACCGGTCGATCGCCCGGAACAGTTCCTCGTCGCTGAGGTCGGAGGCGAGCAGTTCGGCGTGCCGCGGCGTCATCCCGCCGTTGCCGCCGACGTACAGGTTCCAGCCCTTCTCGGTCGCGATCACGCCGACGTCCTTGCCGCGGGCCTCCGCGCACTCCCGGGCACAGCCGGAGACACCGAGTTTGAGCTTGTGCGGCGACCGCAGCCCGCGGTACCGCAGTTCCAGCGCGATGGCCATCCCGACGGAGTCCTGTACGCCGTAGCGGCACCAGGTGGACCCGACACACGACTTCACCGTCCGCAGCGCCTTGCCGTACGCGTGCCCGGACTCGAACCCGGCGTCGACCAGCCGCTTCCAGATCGCCGGCAACTGCTCGATCCGGGCGCCGAACAGGTCGACCCGCTGGCCGCCGGTGATCTTCGTGTAGAGGCCGAAGTCGCGGGCCACCTCGCCGATCGTGATCAGGCCCTCCGGGGTGATCTCACCGCCGGGGATCCGCGGGACGACGGAGTACGTGCCGTCCTTCTGCATGTTGGCCATCACGTGGTCGTTGGTGTCCTGCAGGGTCGCCCGCTCACCGTCGAGCACGTGCCCGGCCGGGTCCAGACTCGCCAGAATGGACGCGACCACGGGCTTGCAGATGTCGCAGCCGCGACCGCTGCCGTGCCGGCCGACGATCTCGCTGAACGTCCGCAGCCCGGTCACCCGGACCACGTCGAACAGCTCCGCCCGCGACAGCGCGAAGTGCTCGCACAGGGCTTTGCTGACCTCGACACCGGCCTTGGTCAGCTCGGTGTTCAGCAGGTTCTTCACGATCGGCAGGCAGGACCCGCAGCTGGTGCCGGCTTTGGTCTTCCCGCACACGGACTTGATGTCGCCGCAGCCTTCGTCCCGCACGGCGCACCGGATCGTCCCGGCCGAGACGTTGTTGCAGGAACAGACCGCCGCGTCGTCGGGAAGCTCCAGCTTGACCGGTCCGGCGCCCTCCGGCAGCAGGAACGCCGCCGGGTCCGCCCCGAGCTCGCGGCCGACCATCGGGCGAAGCCCCGAGTACGCCGACGCGTCGCCGACGAGGATGCCGCCGAGCAGGGTCCGGGCGTCGTCCGACAGCACGAGCTTCTTGTAGACCCCGGCGATCGGGTCGGCGTAGACGATGTCGAGCGCGCCCTCCGACGTACCGAAGGCGTCGCCGAAGCTGGCCACGTCGACGCCGAGCAGCTTCAGCTTCGTCGAGGTGTCCGCACCCGGGAAGGTCGCCTCGCCGCCGAGCAGCCGGTCGGCGACGATCTCGGCCATCGTGTAGCCGGGGGCGACCAGTCCCCAGACGCGGCCTTCGATGCAGGCGACCTCACCGATCGCCCAGACGCCCGGCACCGACGTCCGGCAGGCCTCGTCGACCGCCACACCGCCGCGCTCACCGACGTCCAGACCGGCCGCGCGGGCGAGCTCGTCCCGCGGCCGGACGCCGGTGGCGAACACGACCACGTCGGCCGGCAGGTCGGGGCCGTCGGCAACAGCCATCGCCTTCGCGGAACCCTGCGAGGTGAGCTTGACCCTGGTGCACTGGGTCGACACGAGCACCTCGACGTCGAGCCCCTCGATCAGCCGGGCGAGCGCGGCGCCACCGCCCTCGTCCACCTGCAACGGCATCAGCCGCGGCGCGAACTCCACCACCTTGGTCGCCGCGCCGAGGGCCCGGAGCGCGCCGGCCGCCTCGAGCCCGAGCAGACCGCCACCGACGACGACACCGTTGACGTCCTTGCCCTCGCTCTTGAGCCGCTCGACGTACACCCGCAGCGCGGCCACGTCGTCGATGGTCCGGTAGACGAAACAGCCCTGGGCGTCGTTGTTCTTCACCGGCGGCACGAACGCCGAGGATCCCGTCGCCAGGACGAGCTCGTCGTACCCGATCTGCTCGCCGCGCGCCGTCGTCACGGTCTTCGCCGAGGTGTCGAACGACGTGACCTGGACGCCCTTGCGCAACGTCACCGCGGGGTCGTCCCAGAGCTCCGGCTCACCCAGCGAGAGGTCGTGCGGGTCGCGGCCGGAGAAGTAACTCGTCAGCGCCACCCGGTCGTACGGCGAGCGTGGTTCCTCGGCGAGCACGGTGATCCGCCACTCGACTCCGGTGTCCCGCGACCGCAGCGCCTCGACCAGCCGGTGCGCGACCATGCCTCCGCCCACCACCACCACGTGCCGGGCCCTGTTCAGCTCTGTCATCGTCGCCCTCCTGGTCGGAACTTCCTCGGTCTCGCCGCGGCGGAAGCGGTCGAGCAGCGCGCCGACGGCACCGGTGCAACTGCCGCACCCGGTCGTCGCCCGCGTGGTCGCGGCGATGCCGGCGACGCTGTCGGCACCTCCGCGCCAGGCCGCCTCGATCGCGGCCCTCGTGACCCCGTTGCACCGGCACACGGTGGCCGGCTTCCTCGTCGGTACGTCGGGTGCCGCGAGCAGTCCCTCCGCCGCGACCGGCGTACCCCGGTCCGCCAGCAGCACGAGCTCGGCGGCCACGTCCGGCGCACCGACCGCGACGGCCGACCGCACGATGCCGTCCCGCAGTACGGCGCGGACGTAGCGCTCACCGTCCTCGAGCCGCACCACCTCGCCGTCGTCCTCCTTGCCTCCGAGAACGAGCAGATCCAGCCCACCGGACGTCAGCCGAACGACCTCGTGGTCGGGGAGGCGGTACTCGGCTCCACCCAGGTGTCGGGCGAGTGCCTCGGCCTGCGACCAGGCCGACGCGACCGTGCCGGTGACGAGACCGTCGATCTCGGCGCAGTCCCCGATCGCGTGGATCCGGGAGTCACCGGGGCTCGTCAGCGCCCGGTCGACGACGATCCCGCCCGCGGGTCCGATCGGCAGACCGGCCGCGAGCTCCGTGCGCGGCTTCACACCGCACGCAACGACCAGGAGGTCACCGAACACCTGCCGCCCGCCACGCAACCGCAGCGCCCGGAACGACTTGTCCCGGGTCTCGGCTCCTTCGAGGCTCGCGTTCAGCAGCACCTCGGCGCCGAGCTCCCGCACCGCGCGGGTGATCCGGCGGCCGGCGGTGAGCCGGATCGTCTTGTCCAGAAGGGTTTCCCCATCGTGAACCACCGTCACCGCGACACCGCGTTCCCGCAGTGCACAGGCGGTCTCGACCCCGAGCACACCCCCGCCGAGGACGACCGCACGGCGCACACGGGAGACATGGTCGACAATCGACCGTGCGTCCGCCGCGGACCGCAGCGTGTGGATCCCGGCCGCGTCCGGCACACCCTCCGGTACCACCGGCGTCGCCCCGGTCGCGAACACCAGCCGGTCGTACGCCCACTCGCGACCAGCCGTGTCCGCGACCACGCGCCGGGCCCGGTCCACCCGGGCCACGGTCACCGGCGCCTCGTCACCGACCACCGGTTCAGCCGCGCGGCCGGCGACGTACTCGGTCAGCCGGCCACGGTTGTACGACCCCTCGTCCCCGAGGACGGTCACGTCGTACGACGGCAGCAGCCCGGCCAGCCGCCGTCCGGCCATGCCTCCCCCGATGATCACGATCTTCTCGTTCATGCCGGAACTCCAGTCGCCGGAAGGCCCGCCACTGTGACGTCGACGGCACAGGCCTTGAACTCGGGCATCCGCGAGACCGGGTCGAGCGCGTCGTTCGTGAGCTCGTTGACCGCGCCGGCGCCGCCGTAGTGGAACGGCACGAAGACCGTGTCCGGACGGACGTCGGCGGTCACCCGGGCCGGCAGGATCATCGAGCCGCGCGCGGTCCGCAGCCGGATCGGGCGCCCGTCGGAGACCCCGAGCTGGGCGGCGATCCGTGGATGAATCTGGGCGAAGACCTCGGGCTCGGCCGCGTCGAGCTCCGCCACCCGGCGCGTCTGGGCGCCGCTCTGGTAGTGCTGCAGCAGCCGACCGGTGACCAGGTAGAGCCGCGCGCCCGCGTTCAGGTCGTCCGCGACCGGGCGGTGGTCGACCGGGACGACGTGCGCGCGTCCGTCAGGGGTGGCGAAACCGTCCGCGAACAACCGCGGCGTCCCCGGATGACCCTCGGCCGGCACCGGCCAGAAGAGCGCCTCTCCGGCGTCGATCCGCTCCCAGGTGATGCCCGAGTAGTCCGCCTTGCCGCCCTTGCTGGCGAGCCGCAACTCCTCGAACACCTCGGCCGGGTCGGTCGGGAACGGCAGGCTCCCGAGCCGCTCGGCCAGGCCCGCGAAGATCGCCAGGTCACTGCGGACCTCGCCCGGCGGGGTGATCGCGGCTCGGCGCCGGATGACCCGGCCCTCCAGCGACGTCATCGTTCCTTCTTCTTCGGCCCACTGGGTCACTGGGAAGACGACATCCGCCAGCAGCGCGGTCTCCGAGGGGACGACGTCAGCCACCACCAGCAGGTCGAGCGACGCCAGCCGCTCCCGCACCGACGCGAGCCGCGGCGCCGAGACCAGCAGGTTGCTGCCGTGGACGAGCAGCGCCTTCGGGCCGGCCTCCGTGCCCAGCTCGTTGATGAGCTCGACGGCACTCTTACCGGGGCCAGGCAGGCTCGCCGGGTCCACGCCCCAGACACCGGCGACGTGATTTCTGGCAGCTGGGTCGGCGATGCTGCGGTAACCGGGAAGCTGGTCGGCCTTCTGACCGTGCTCGCGGCCGCCTTGGCCGTTGCCCTGGCCGGTGATGCAGCCGTACCCACTGCCGAGCCGACCGGGCAGACCGAGCGCCAGCGCCAGGTTGATGCAGGCCGTTACCGTGTCCGTGCCCTTGCTGTGCTGCTCTGCGCCACGCCCGGTCAGGATGAACGCCCCCGCGCCCCCATGCACCGGCGCAGCGGCGGCGAGCGCCCGCGCCGCCCGCCGGATCGTCGCGGCAGGCACGCCGGTCACCCGCTCGGCCCGCTCGGGCCACCAGGACGCGGTCGACCGGAACAACGCGTCCGGGTCGTCGGTCCGGTCAGCCAGGTACGCCGTGTCCGCGAGACCTTCCTGCAGGACCACGTGTGTCAGCGCGAGCACCAGCGCCAGATCGGTGCCGGGTGTGGCCTGGAGATGGATACCGGCTCCGTCCTCGGTCAGCGAGGCGGTCGCGCTACGGCGCGGGTCGACGACCAGGAGCCCACCCGAGCCGCGGACGCCCTCGAGGTGCGAGACCGCGGGCGGCATCGTCTCGGCGAGGTTGCTGCCGACCAGCAGGACGGCGCCGGCTCCGGCCACGTCGGCCAACGGGAACGGCAGCCCGCGGTCGATGCCGAAGGCACGGTTCGTCGCGGCCGCCGCGGACGACATGCAGAACCGGCCGTTGTAGTCCACGTTCGCGGTCTTCAGCGCCACCCGGGCGAACTTGCCGAGCGCGTACGCCTTCTCGTTGGTCAGCCCACCGCCGCCGAAGACCGCGACGGCGTCGTTGCCGTGCTCGGTCTGCAGAGCCCGGATCCGGTCGGCCACGACGTCGAGCGCTTCGTCCCAGCTCGCCGGCACCAGGTCACCGGCGGCATCCCTGACCAGCGGGGTGGTGAGGCGGTCCGGCACGGTCAGCACCTCGGGCGCCGTCCAGCCCTTGCGGCACAGTCCGCCCATGTTCGTCGGGCCACCCTGATAGCTCTGAGTGGCGCGCGGCTGTACCTCGACCGCACCAGGCCGGTCGACTGGGTGCAGCGTGGTGGCGCACTGCAGAGCGCAGTACGGACAGTGGGTAGGGATTCCGCTCACACGCGCTCCCGGCTGAGCGGGCCACCCTTGCGGAGGTAGCAGAAGTAGGTCACGGTCAGGCAGACGACGTAGAAACCGCAGAAGACGTACAGCGCCGGGATCAGCGAGCCGTAGCTGCTCGTCGACATCGCGAACCCGCGCGGGACGAGGAAGCCGCCGTACGCACCGACCGCGGAGGCGATCCCGATGCAGGCCGCCGCCTCCCGCCGTGCCCGGCCCGGGTCGTCGGGCGTGGTCAGCCGGAACACCGCCGGGATCATCCGGTAGGTCGACCCGTTGCCGGCGCCGCTGGCGACGAACAGGAACAGGAAGCTCACCAGGAACGCGGCGAAGCTGCCCGCGTTCAGCGACACGATCGCCGCCACGATGCCGAGCCCCATCACCACGAAGGCGCAGACCGTCACCCGCGCGCCGCCGAGCTTGTCGGCCAGCTTGCCGCCGAACGGGCGGGCGACCGAGCCGACCAGGGCGCCGAGGAAGGCGATGTGGGACACGGTGATGTCGGGGAAGGTGGTCGTGATCAGCAGCGGGAACGCCGCGCCGAAGCCGATGAACGAGCCGAACGTGCCGATGTAGAGGAACGAGATGATCCAGGTGTGCGGCCGCTTCGCCGCCGCGATCGAGGTGAGGAACGACGACGTCGCCACCGACAGGTTGGCCATCACCTTCCAGGCCAGGACGGCGGCCAGCACGATCAACGGGATCCACAGCAGGCCGGCCCGGTTCAGCGACAGTCCGGCGCCGAGCACGATCACCACCGGCACCAGGAGCTGGACCACGGCCACTCCCAGGTTGCCGCCGGCCGCGTTGATGCCGAGCGCGAATCCCTTCTCCTTCTCCGGGTAGAAGAAGGAGATGTTCGTCATGCTGCTGGCGAAGTTTCCGCCGCCGACACCCGCGGTCGCCGCGACCAGCGCCATCAGCCAGAACGGTGTGTCCGGCCGGGTCGTGAAGTACGACAGCCCGGCGGTCGGAACCAGCAGCAGGAGCGCGGACACGATCGTCCAGTTCCGGCCGCCGAACCGCGGTACGGCGAAGGTGTAGGGCAGCCGCAGGGTCGCGCCGACCAGGCTCGGCAGCGCGACCAGCCAGAACAGCTGGTTCGTGGAGTAGCTGAAGCCGGCCTTCGGCATCGAGACGACCACGATGCTCCACAGCTGCCAGACGGAGAAGCCGAGGAACTCCGCGAAGATCGACGGCCAGAGGTTGCGCCGCGCGACCGCCCGGCCCTTCGTCGCCCAGAAGGTGGCGTCCTCGGGGTCCCAGACATCGATCCAGCGTCCGCGCCGCGGCGCTTCGACGGTCCCCACCGCACCGCTTCCGTCGCGGGTGGTGACGGCGTCCGGTCGTGCCTCGAGCGTCATCTCGCGTCTCCGATCATCCGACCTCACTGATTAGGCCAGGACGCTATGACCGGGGTGTTTCCGCGTAGTCATCTTGTTGTTACGCCGCCGAAACGGCTCCCGCACACCCGCCGGGGAGTGGTGAGAGAAGAATCGGGAGGGCTGGGTACTGTGCCCCTACCGACGGCAAGGGGACACCGGTGAATCCGACTCAGCAGACCACCGACGACGCAGGTCTGGACCCGAGCGGCATCGACCGCGGCGCGCGGAGGGGGCGCAATGGCGGCCGGTGGGCCTGGCGGGCGGGGATCGCCGCCGTGCTGATCGCCTGGCTGGTGCTCGGCTCGCTGGGCGGCCCGACGGTCGGGCGGCTGAGCGAGGTCCAGGAGAACGACAACGCCGACTTCCTCCCGAAGCAGGCCGAGTCCACGCTGGTCAGCAACGAGGCCGCGAAGTTCGTCGACTCCAACGCCCTGCCGTACTTCGTCCTGATCCAGCGCGAGGCCGGGATCACGCCGGCCGACCTGGCCGAGGCCAACGAGTTCCTCGCCAAGGTGCCGGCCCTCGACCTCGGCAACGGCTCGACGATCGGCGACTACCTCGCCGCGCCGGCCAGGACGGTGATCCCGTCGGAGGACCGGAAGGCCCTGCTGCTCACCGTCGAGCTGGATGGCGACCGGGTCGACGACGTGGTGCACGAAGGCGAGACCGTCCTGTACGCCGCCGCCGCGGTCATGCGGACCGAGATCAGGCAGGACCTCACCCCGGCCGGTCTCCAGGTCTACGTGACCGGTCCCGGTGGTGTCTTCGCGGACTTCGTGGTCGCCTTCGGCGGGATCGACGGCATCCTGCTCGGGGTCGCGCTGGCGGTGGTGTTCGTCATCCTGCTGATCGTCTACCGCAGTCCGATCCTGCCGATCGCCGTACTGCTGACCGCAGTCCTCGGCCTCGCCCTCGCCGCGCTGGTGGTGTACCCGCTGGCCGAGAACGGCGTTCTCGAACTGAACGGGCAGAGTCAGGGCATCCTGTTCATCCTGGTCGTCGGGGCCGCGACCGACTACTCGCTGCTACTGGTCTCCCGTTACAAAGAGGAGCTGCACGACTACACCAGCAAGTACGACGCGATGCGGATCGCCTGGCGGGCGTCGATCGAGCCGATCGCGGCCAGCGCCGCCACGGTTATCCTCGGTCTGCTCTGCCTGCTGCTCTCCCAGCTCGGCAACACCAAAGGCCTCGGCCCGGTCGGCGCGATCGGCATCGCCGGCGCGCTGATCGCCTCGATGAGCTTCCTGCCCGCGATCCTGCTCGCCTTCGGCCGGCGGATCTTCTGGCCGTCCATCCCACGGGTCGACCACGTGCACGCCCGCGACCAGGTCGGCGGCCGCAAGCTCTGGGGCCGGGTCTCGGGGCTGGTCGGCAACAGCCCGCGAAAGGTGTGGGCGATCACCGCGCTGGCGCTGCTGGCGTCCGCGGCGTTCCTGCCGACGTTCAACGCCAGCGGCATCTCGCAGGAGGATCTGTTCCTGGACGAGGTGGAGTCCGTCACCGGCCAGGAGCAGCTCGCCAGGCACTTCGACGCCGGCGCGGGTACGCCGGTCCAGATCCTCACCCCGGTCGCGCGGGCCGACCAGGTGATCCGGACCGCGTCGCAGGTGGACGGGGTCGGCGAGGCGTCCGCGTCGCAGGCTCCCGGCGTACCGCCGAAGGTTGTCGAGGGCAAGGTGCTGGTCCAGGCGACGCTCGAGGTCGCGGCCGACTCACCGGAGGCCACGAAGGTGGTCGAGCACCTGCGGACCGAGCTGGACACGGTGTCACCGGACATCCTGGTCGGCGGGAACACGGCGATCAACCTGGACGTGCTGGACGCGAGTGAGCGCGACCTCCGGGTGATCATCCCAGCGATCCTGGCGGTCATCTTCGTCGTCCTGATGCTGTTGCTGCGCTCGATCACGGCGGCGGTGCTGCTGGTGGTGGCGAACGTGATCTCCTTCGGCGCGACCGTCGGGGTGAGCGCGCTGATGTTCAACCACGTGTTCGGCTTCCCCGGCGCCGATCCCAGCATCCCGCTCTACGCGTTCGTCTTCCTTGTTGCTCTGGGCATCGACTACTCGATCTTCCTGATGACGCGGGTGCGGGAGGAGTCCCAGGCTCAAGGCACCCGCCCGGGCATCCTGATCGGCCTCGCGGTCACCGGCGGCGTCATCACGTCGGCCGGCGTGGTGCTCGCGGCGACGTTCTCCGCGCTCGCCGTGCTACCGATCCTGTTCCTGGTCCAGATCGCCTTCATGGTCGCCTTCGGCGTCCTCCTGGACACCACCGTCGTCCGCTCCCTCCTCGTCCCCGCGCTGGCCTACGACATCGGCAAGAAGGCCTGGTGGCCCAGCAAGCTGTCCCGAGCAGGCGAATAGAACTCCCCGCACCGACCACGCTCGCTCGCGCCGCTCCCACCCACCGAACGGTGCCCGCTACCGCGCTTCGTCGACTACACCGTGGTGTCGCCGACTGCGGTCCGTGAGAAAGCCTCCGTGGACGCATCGTTGCGCCACCGAAAGCAGTAACCGTCCGCGCGTCCCCACCGGGTCCGTTGCGCCCGAGGCACCCTCCCCCCGCACTTCTTCCC
>NZ_SMKR01000203.1 GCF_004348725.1 Kribbella turkmenica | reverse complement strand
CTCTGGGGTGGGGTTCGCGCTGCGCTCGACGGCGACTGCTGGTCTAGCGGCGCCGTCGGCGCCGCCACGGGGCGCCGCGCCGCGGCGCCGATCTTGACGTGACGGCCGTGGAGGGGTTCATGGGCACGATCGAGAACTTGAGGGAACGCACCAGGGGACCGGTCTTCACCGAGGGCGACGACGGGTACGACGAGGCACGCCGGGTACACAACGCCATGCACGACCGGCGTCCGCGGGTCGTGGTGCGCTGTGAGAACGCGGGCGACGTGATGGCCGCGGTGGATTTCGCGCGGACCAACGAACTGGATCTCGCGGTCCGCGGAGGCGGGCACAGCGTACCCGGGTTCGGCACGGTGGACGACGGGGTGGTGATCGACCTGCGCGGGATGCGCAACGTCCGGGTGGACCCGGTCAACCGCACCGCGCGCGCCGGCGGCGGCGCGACCTGGGGTGACTACAACGCGGCGACGCACGCCTTCGGACTGGCGTCGACCGGCGGCATCATCTCGACCACCGGCGTCGGCGGTCTGACGCTCGGCGGCGGCATCGGGTACCTGGATCGCGGTCTCGGGCTGGCCTGCGACAACCTGATCTCGGCGGACGTGGTGACCGCCGACGGGCAGTTCCTGATCGCCAGCGAGAAGGAGAACGAGGACCTGTTCTGGGCGCTGCGCGGCGGTGGCGGCAACTTCGGCGTGGTGACCGCGCTCGAGTTCAGGCTGGCGCCGGTATCGACGATCTACGGCGGGCCGATGCTGTTCGAGATGTCGGACGCGGCCGCCGTGCTCGCGGGGTTCCGGGACATGATCAAGGACGCACCCGAGCAACTGGGCGGGTTCCCGGCGTTCCAGATCGCGCCGCCGCTGCCGTTCATCCCGGAGGACCGGCACGGGGACGTGTTCGCGCTGATCGTCGGGTGCTGGGCCGGTGACCCGGACCGCGGCGAAACGGAGATCTCGCGGTTCCGCGCGTTCGCTCCGGTGGTCGCCGAGATGGTCGGGGAGATGCCGTACCCGGCGCTGAACAGCGCGTTCGACGACCTCGTCGGTCCCGGGCTGCAGCACTACTGGAAGGCGAACTTCGTCACCGAACTGACCGACGAGGCGATCCAGGCGCACCTGCGGCACGCGCCCGGGCTGCCGGCGGTGAACTCGACCGTGCACATCTACCCGATCGACGGCGCCTGCCACCGGGTGACCGCGGACGCGACCGCGTTCGCCTACCGGGACGCCAACTTCGCGACCGTGATCGCCGGCATGTGGCCGGACCCGGCCGACAACGAGGCGAACACCCAGTGGGTCAAGGCGTACTACGACGACGTCGCACCGCACTCGGAGTCCGGCGGGTACGTCAACTTCATGGCCGGCGACGACCAGGGCCGGGTCCGGGACAACTACAAGCACAACTACGACCGGCTGGTCGAGGTCAAACGCAAGTACGACCCGGGCAACCTGTTCCACCTCAACCAGAACATCGTGCCCTAGGCAACGAACAGCGAGGCCCGCAGCCACGGGCCTCGCTGTCCGGTATCGGCTACATCGCCAGTAGGCGCTGGAAGAACGCGCGGTACTTCTGCAGGGCGGCGCGCAGGTCCTCGGTCGAGGGCTCGCCGTCGTTCCACTGCTTCTCCAGACCCTGGTGCTGCTGCTGGAAGCTCAGCGACACGCGCTTGAGAAGGTCGTCGACCAGTTTGTCCGCCTCGCTCACGGAGCTGCGCGGGTCGTCCACGAACCCCTGCTGGATGACCTCCCAGCGGGTGCGGAAGTCGACCGCGACGTCCTCGGCGACCAGCGGTTCGGTCGCCGTGGTGTCAGTGCCGGTGCCGCTTGCCGATCCGGTGGCGGTTCCGGTCGCGGAGCCGGCGGACCAGTCGGTGCCGGAGTCACGCAGGTCGTCGTCGGTCTCGCTGAACGGGCGGTCGTCTGGCGTGGTCATGCTTGCTCCTTGGCATCGGTCGAGTGCGAGCGGTGCGTCCGGCTCGCGTCCCCGCTGTCGGCCAGCAGCGCCTCGACCAGGTAGCGGTAGGCGGTGACGGCCTGCCGGAGTTCCTCCGTGTCGGTCTCGCCCCTGGCCTGGGCGACCGCGACCCGGTGGGCGTCGCGGTAGTGCGCCGCGACCTCCGGGTGGTCGACCGAGATGTCGTTGACCCGCTGGTCGAACTCGTCGACCGGGTAGCCGGCCGCACGCATCATCCGCAGGACGAGTTGGTCGGCGTCGGCGACAGCAGCCGCGGGCTGGTCGACGAAGCTCTGCTGCACCTGTGCCCACTCGGCCTTGTACTGCTCGGCGGACTCTCTGCTCAACGGAGTGATGTCGAGCTTCGACACGCGACGTTCGCGCTCCCGCAGTTCGCGTTCGGCGCTGCGCCGGTCGCCCGACTCCTCGATGGTGTGTGCGTACTCGGGGCCGAACCGCTGGCGCAGTTCGCCCGAGCGTCTGCGCTGGTACATGAACAGCAGCGCGGCCGCCGCGAGGACCACCACGGCGACGATGACGACGGTCAGAACGGTATCCATCGGACCTCCAGTCCGGTTGGCGTGTCAGACCTGCGATCTGGAGGGATCGCGAGGGCTTGCGGCAGGCGGTCCCCAGCGCCGCTTCACATCCCCGAAACCGAACTGGTACCCAAGGCGCGTCACCAGCAAGCGTCCAGCCGGCCACCCAGTGGGTGACCGGCCGGACGCCGTGGATCGCTGTGCGGTCAGGCCTTCGGGCCCAGCTTGTGGACGACGATCCCGGACTTGAACGTGGTCGTGCCGAGCAGTTCGAGGTGGGTGATGTCGAGTTCGACGTTGTCGAACAACTTCTCGCCACTGGCCAGGACCGGAAAGATCCAGAAGTGGTACTCGTCGACCAGTTTGTGCTCGAGCAGGGTCCTGGAGAACTCGCCGGTGCCGAACTTGATCAGGTCGCCGCCGTCCTGCTCCTTGAGCTTGCGGACCGCCTCCGCCGCGTCGCCCTCGAGCAGTTGGGCGTTCCAGGTCGTCTCGGTGAGCGTGCGGGAGGCGACGTACTTCGGCATCGCGTTGAAGCTGTCCGTGTACGGGTCGCCGCTGCGCTGGGACCAGGCCTCGGCGAAGGCTTCGTAGGTGACCCGGCCGAGCACTTGAGCCTCGACGTTGTCCATCAGCGCCTGCGAGTAGGCGGAGTGCTCGTCGTCCCAGTAGGGACCGGACCAGTTCTGCGGGCTGTCGATGACGCCGTTGGTGGTGACGAAGGTGGACTCGATCAGCTTCCTCATGGGTTCTTCCTTCTTTCTTACTGCTGGTAAGGACGTTGGGTTCGCGCGTCCAGGAGCGCCTGGGACCACCAGACGAGCTGGTCGAGCATGAGCTTGGCCTGGGCCTCGTAGCCGGCCGCCGGGCGCGGCCAGCCGCCGTCTGCGGTGAACTGCTCCCAGTAGCAGGGGAGTGCCACCGTGTTGCGGATGGTGACGGCATTGAGTTCGGTGAAGACCTGCCGCAGCTGCGCTGTGGCGTACAGTCCACCGGTCTCCCGGCCGTAGCTGACGATTGCGACCGGCTTGGCGTGCCACACCTCGTAGTACCAGTCCAGTGCGGTCTTCAGCGGTGCCGGGAAGCTGCAGTTGTACTCCGGCGTCACCACGGCGAACGCGTCCGCGGTGGCGAGCCTCGGTGCCAGTACGGCGACCTCGGCGGGGGTCTCGTCGTCGGTGTCGAGCAGTGTGGCCGGCAGGTTGGCGGTGGCCAGGTCGATCAGGTCCACCTCGAACTGCTTGTCGGCCTGCCGGGCGAGCCAGTGGCCCACCGTCGGTCCGAAGCGTCCGTTGCGGGTGCTGCCGATGATCACTGCCAGTCGCATCTCCTGCCTCCTTCCTGATGTCCGAGACTCTGCCGGAACCCGTTTACGGTTTCTTTCCGGTCGATCCGGGTGCGGGCGTAAGGACGGTAGGGCGGTTAGGGTGCGGCCATGCGTTTCGGGGTGCTGGGACCGGTCACGGCCTGGACTGACGCGGGGGAGCCCGTCGCCATCCAGGGGCTCAAGGTGCGTGCTCTCCTGGCCGATTTGCTGGCGCACGAGGGTCGCCCGGTCCCGGCGGACCGTCTCATCGACGACTTGTGGAGCTCACAGCTGCCCGGGAACCCGTCCGGGACGCTGTCCGCCAAGGTCTCCCAACTCCGGCGCGCCTTCGAGGACGCCGAGCCCGGCAGTCGCGCGCTGGTGAAGTCAGGTCCGGCCGGCTACTCATTGACCGTCGACAGCTCGTCGTACGACGCTCTGACCTTTGCGGACCGCGTAGCCGCCGGCCAGCTCGGTGAGGCACTCGCACTCTGGCGCGGTCCTGCGTACGCGGACTTCGCGGACGAGGCGTTCGTGGAGACAGCTGTAGCTCGGCTGAACGAGCAGCGGCTTACGGCGGTGGAGACCTGGTCCGATGCTCCTGTGGGTGAGTTGGCTGCGCTTGTAGCCGAACACCCGCTACGTGAGCGTCTGCGGGCGAGTCACATGCGGGCGCTCTACCGGAGTGGTCGGCAGAGCGAGGCACTGGAGAGCTACGAGGAGCTGCGGAGGCTGCTGGCGGACGAGCTCGGTCTGGACCCGAGTCCGGAGCTGGTTGCGCTGCACCAGTCGATCCTCACGCAGCAGCTGCCCAGCCGCCGCTCCAACCTTCCGGCTCAGCTCACCGAGCTGATCGGTCGTGCTGATGCGTTGGCCGACGTCAGCTCGGCTCTGGCGTCCGCACGGCTCGTCACGCTGACCGGCCCAGGGGGAGTGGGCAAGACTCGGCTGGCGCTGGCTGCCGGCGAGGACGTGGCCGAACGGTTCTCCGACGGAGTCGTCCTGGTCGAATTGGCCGCGGTGACGCCGGCTGCTCTCTCGGTGAGTAGCTCCTTGACGGATGCCGTTCAGGCAGCGCTGGATGTGCGTGAGCTTGCTGCGCCCGCGGAGAACGTGGTGGAGCGATTGGCGTCGGTCATGGGTTCGCGGTTGCTGGTGCTCGACAATTGCGAGCAGGTCGTGTCTGAGGTTGCCGATCTGACCGACCGGCTGCTGGCCGCCGCTCCCGGGTTGCGGGTACTGGCGACGAGCCGTGAACCGTTGGGACTGGCCGGTGAGGTCGTCTGGAGTGTGCCGACGCTAGACGTGCCCGCCCGCGACGACGAGCTCGAAGCGGTCGGTGAGCGCAGTGCGGTGCAGCTCTTCGTGGCGCGGGCGTCCGCCGCGTCACGGGACTTCACTCTGTCGTCTGAGACGGCTGCGGACATCTCGGTCCTCTGCCGGCGGCTCGACGGGATCCCCCTCGCGCTGGAGCTCGCCGCCACCCGCGTACGGGCGCTGGGAGTCCGTGGACTGGTGGCACGCCTGGACGACCGCTTCCGCCTGCTTGCCACCGGGCACCGAGGTGCTGCGCCGCGTCAGCAGACCCTGCTGGCGATGATCGACTGGAGCTGGGAGCTCCTCAGCCCGGACGAGCAGGCGGTCTTGCGACGTCTCGCCGTCCATGCGGACGGGTGTACTCCCGATGCGGCGGTCGTCGTGTGCGCTGAACCGGGTGTCGACGTACTCGAAGTGTTGGTCCGGCTCGTCGACCGGTCGCTCGTCGTACCGGTGCAGGGCTCGGAGGGGCCGCTGTACCGGTTGCTGGAGTCTGTGGCGGCGTACTGCTCGGACAAGCTGAGCGCAGCGGGGGAGTTGGCGGCCATAGAGCAGCGGCACGTCGACTACTACACGTCCTTCGCCGAGGAAGCTAGTCCGCACTTGTACGGAGGTGAGCAGAGCAGGTGGCTGCAGCTCCTCGATGAGGACACCGGCAACCTGCGGTCTGCCCTGGACCGGGCGGTTGTGTCCGGCCGTTCGGACCTGGCTGAGCGGCTTGTGGACGCCATGGCCTGGTACTGGTACCTGCGTGGGCGAAGTGCCGAGGCGCTGCGGTCGCTGGATGCTGTACCGACTTCTGCGCGTGCTGGTGCGTGGCGGGTCGGGTTCATGTACGTGCAGGGCGACAGCGACGCTGCCCGGGAACGCGACCGCTGGCTGGACAGTGCAGACGCCAGGGCGCAGTGGTGGATCGCCTTCGCCGGCAGTGACGTCGGGGACCTCATGACGGGTCAGGCCCTGCTCGACGCCGCTTTGAAGAGCTTCGAGGCGGACGGCGATCAGTGGGGTGTCGCGGCAGTGCTGACAGCGCGTGCCAAGCATGCACATGTGCGATCGGACACGGCCGCGCTGTACGCCGACGCCTCAGAGAGCGCGCGGATCTTCCGTTCGCTGGGGGACCGCTGGGGCGTGCTGCAGGCAACCAGTTGGCTCAGTGCGCACGCGGAGATCACCGGCGACTTCGACAAGGCTGCGCGCCTGCAGCAGGAGGGCGTGCAACTGGCCGAGGAGCTGGGTCTCTGGCCTGAGCTTGCAGGGTCATTGGGCATGCTGGGCTGGACCGAGATCCGGCGGGGCGACTACGCGGCCGCTCGTGCACATGCCGAGCGCGGTCTGCGCGTGGCGACCGAGCAGGACCAGCGTTCGGCCCAGGCTCTGGCGGAGATCGTGCTGGCTTTCGCAGCTCGTCGTACCGGGGCCTTGGACGAGGCGGAGGCGCGGCTGGACTCGCTCGTGGAGGCCGCTCGCCGGCAGAAGGACCCGGTGCTCTACCTCTCGATGGTGCTGAGCGAGCTGGCGTACGTCCGGGAGCTTCGCGGTGACCTGGACGGCGCGCTGAAGCATCACGTGGAGGCGTTCCGCATCTCGGAGGAGTACGAGTCGCTGCGGGGCGCGTGCTGGTCACTTGAGGGCATCGCCGCGTGCCTGAGGGACAAGAGCGTCGCGGCCCGGCTCCTGGGCGCGGTCGACGCGACCAGGGCGGCCGAGGGCTTCGTCGTCGGGCCGGCCGAGTTCGGTGACCACGCCCGGGCCGCGGACGCCGCCCGGGCGGTGCTGGGAGATGCCGAGTACGAGGTCGCGTGGAACGCCGGATCAATGCTGTCGACGCGTCAGGCCTTCCGGCTGATACCTTACTAGCAGATGTTCTGGACTTGAGATTATTAGTCCAGCGAAGTAGTTTCGTGGTCGAACCGACGGTGAAAGGTGAACCATGGACTACGGCCACGAGCTGGTCTTCGGGACGTTCCTGACTCCGGCGACGGACAATCCGTCCCGGGTGATCGCGCTCGCTCAACTGACCGAGCAGGTCGGCCTCGACCTGGTCACCTTCCAGGACCACCCCTACCAACCGCGTCTGATGGACGCCTGGACTCTGCTGTCCGTCGTCGCTGCCCGGACCGAGCGGGTCAAGGTCGCGACCAACGTGGCCAACCTCCCGTTGCGCCACCCGGTCGTCCTGGCCCGCAGCGTCGCCACGCTCGACCTGATCAGCGGAGGCCGCGTCGAGCTCGGACTCGGCGCCGGTGGCTTCCTGGAGGCCGTGGCAGCGAATGCAGGACCGCAGCTGACCGCGGGACAGAGCATCACCGCGCTGGAAGAGGCCATCGCGATCATGCGCGAGGTCTGGACGCCGGAGGGTGGCGGCATCCGGCGGTCCGGCAAGCACTACACCGTGGCCGGCGCCAAGCGCGGTCCGCAGCCCGCACACGACGTGGAGATCTGGCTGGGCGCCTACAAGCCGCGGATGCTTGCGGTCACCGGACGGCTCGCGGACGGCTGGCTACCGAGCAGCGCTTACGCCGGACCGGACCAGCTCGCCGCGATGAACAAGATCATCGACGAAGCCGCCGAGGAGGCTGAGCGGGACCCGGCGTCGGTACGGAGGCTCTACAACCTGTCGGGGCGGTTCGATCGGCGCGGCGACGGGTTCCTGCAGGGACCTGAGGAGCTGTGGATCGACCAGCTCGCGGAGCTGACCCTGGGCGAGGGAATGAGCACCTACATCCTCGGGTCGGACGATCCGGAGGACATCCGGCGGTTCGCCGAAGTGGCCTCCGGTGTTCGTGAGGCTGTCGAGGCTGCCCGGTCAGGTGCTGTGGTCGGTGAGGGTCCTGCGGTTGCTCCGGGTGGTTTCTCCGTCGTACCGACTCCACCTCCTGCTGTACGGCGGAGCGCCGTACAGCTGCTGGACGAGTCGGAGCGACCCACCGGGCCGGCGTTGGACTCGTCGCGGACGTACACGCCGTACCAACTGCAGTCCGGTCAGCATCTGATCGACGTCCACGACCATCTGCGGGCTGAGCTCGAGCAGGTACGGGACCTAATCGAGCAGGTGGCCGCCGGTTCGATCGGTGTCGGGCAAGCCCGGTCGCACATCAACACGATGACCATGCGGCAGAACAACTGGACGCTCGGGACGTACTGCGAGTCGTACTGCCGACTGGTAACCACTCATCACTCGCTGGAGGACGCCTCACTGTTCCCGCATCTGCGGCGGGCCGATCCGGCGTTGGTGCCGGTCGTGGACCGGCTCGAGGAGGAGCACCGGGTCATCCACGACGTACTGGAAGGCGTGGACAAGGCACTGGTCGCGCTGGTCGACGGCTCCGGGGACATCGACGGTCTGCGTGCGGCGGTCGACCTGCTGGACGACACCTTGCTCTCCCACCTGTCGTACGAGGAGCGGGAGCTGGTGGAGCCGCTGGCGCGGCTGGGGGTTATTTAGCCTCGCCCAGTAGCGACGCGAGGATGTCGAGCAGCCGGAGGGTGGGGACCTCGCCGAGCAGGCGCGCCGCCGACGTGGGCGGCTCGGCGATCAGGCGGACCTGCAGCAGCTTGAAGTCGCGGACGTTCGCCGGGTTGACCAGGTCGTTGTGCACCGCGGTCAGGAACTCCGCGCCGGCTGACGCCGAGCCGTAGGTCATCCGGATGAAGCTGTCGGTGACCGGGTAGAGGTACGGCCGCTTCAGGTGCAGCAGCTTCGACTTCTTGGCGTGCCCGAAACCGCGGTGGCCGGTGAACTTCTCGTCCAGCGCCATCGCCGCCTCGAACAGCTCGCTGCCCGGCGTCGCGTCCTCGAGCCGGGCGGTCACCGGGATCGCGGCCAGCTCCTTGTCCGCGTCCACCTCGAGCAGCCACGGGATGTCCATCGCCCGCAGGTCGGCGCCGATCACCATCGTCCGGGCCAGGTCCTCGAGCGTGATCTGGTTCGGGTCGGAGCCACCGACGCACGTCATCCCCGGCAGACCGTCGTAGTAGCGCAGTACGGCGCCGTTCGTCTCGGCGTACAGGCGCAGCTGCGCTATTGCCTCGTCGACGACGATCTTCCGAGTACCGATGTTCATGAGCCACACCCTCACACTCTTGGTGGCAGACCCGCCAGCGGGCGGACCATCATCCGAACGATTCCCTGACTCCGTTTCCGCAGATCGTAGGCGACCCCATGCTCACCCACACCCCTGGGTCGCTTCCCGTTGTCCACAACCCGTAATCGTCCGCCCGCTGAAGCACTCGCTCTCGATGAACTCTGAGTGACAACCACCAACCGAGCCGAGCCGACCGTGCCCGATGTCAGGCGACCGCTCGCCATCAGGTGGTGGGCCGGTGGACGGTCAGACAGCTGATGAGGGTTGCGGCTGTTCGGTCGGGGTTCTGCAGTGGGAAGTAGTGGGTGCCGGGGACTGTGGTTGAGCGGATGGCGGGCAGCCAGGACCGGAGGATGTCGCGGGATTCGGTGAAGTGGGGTGGGCTTTCGGTGCCGCCGATCCAGGTGACGGGAGTTGTGATCTGCTGGAGTTGTGCCGGGGTGGCTGTGGCTGTCCAGGCGGCCATTGCGGGGCCGTCGACCTGGAGGAAGGTGAAGAGGTCTGCGGCGGCGAGGTCGCCGGCCCCCTGCGGTAGCGCGGAGTCCACGACGGTCTTCGCGTCGGCGATGCCTGAGGTGATCTCGTAGAACATCGTGACGGCGCCGGACTTGTCGCCGTTCGCGTGTTTCTCCGCCATGGTCGGAGCGGCGATCTCGGCGAAGTCCTTCACGCTCTGCAGGGACTCCTTGGACGTGAGGTGGGCTGCGAGGACGAGTTCCAGCAGAAGGGCCGACAGCAGCCGATCAGGCGCGAGGCGTGCCACTTCGAGGGCGATGTAGGCGCCGATGGAGTGGCCGGCGACATGTGCCCTCTCGATCCCGAGTGCATCGAGGATCGCGACGACGTCCGCTGCCTGGCCAGGGATGTCGGTGGCGGTGATGGGTAGTCCGCGGCCGCCGTGGCCGCGCCGGCCGAAGTGGATCACCTGGTAGCCGCCTCGCTCGGTGAGGGCGTCGGCCAGTGGCACGAGGAAGTCACGCATCATCCCGCCGTGGACGAACGCGACCGGTGTGCCGTCGCCGAAGACCCAGACATCGAGTACGTCGCCGCCGGCAACCTCGACTCTGGTCGTGGGGGCCGGCATGACCCGCTGGGTCACGGTGTCGCTGAGGTTGCTCATCACGTCGCTCCTTAGGTCGTGCGCGCTCCTGCAGCGCGTCTGACCTCGACGCTAGGCAGGACGGTGGCCCCGCCTCATCGGCGCGATTGACCATCCTGGGTGGCGGCTCTACGCGGTTGTGCGTAGCCGCCTCACCGCGACGCGGCCAGCCCGTGGTCGACCGCGTAACGAGCCGCCTGGGTCCGGGACGTGGTGTCGATCTTGTGGAAGATGTTCGTCAGGTGCCGGGCGACCGTGCGGTCGCTGATGCGGAGCGCCGCGCCGATCTCCCGGTTGGAGAGTCCGTCCGCGACCAGCCCGAGTACCTCGCACTCGCGCTCGGTCAGCCCGTCCGGCGCTGCCGGTGCGCGACGCAGTACGCCGAGACGCCCGTACGCCGCGTCCGCCTGGGCGCGCTCGGCGGCCGCAGACGTCTCGTCACCGAGCGCCCGGTAGGCCTCGGCGAGACGGACACACGTGCCGGCAACCTCGTACGCCGCGCCCAACTCGTGCCACCGCCGACAAGCCTCCCGCAGCACCGGCAACGCCTCGTCGGCACGGCCCTCCGCGAGCAGCACCGCTCCGTGCGCGGCGCGCGCCATCGTCTCCAACCCCGACGTGGGGTACGACGCCGCCGTCGCCGACAGCTCGGACGCGGCGTCGGCGGCGTCGTCCAGTCGACCGGCGACGATTGCGATGTCGGCCGCCGCCGCGCAGATCGGCGCCCTTCGCAGCGAGTCGTTCCCGGCGGCGACCAGTGCCGAGCGCACCGACATCGCGGCGCCCGTCACGTCGCCGTCCCGGAGCCGCAGCAGTGCCCGTCCCGGCTGCGGATCGCGCCCCCGCGCATGGGCCTCGTCGTACGCCTCGGCGGCGGTCGAGGCCCCGCGTAGCCGGCGTGTCTCGGCGACGACGTACCAGGCTTCGGCGGCGTAGTCGATGCGGTGAGCGTCGAGGCTCTTGGCGACTTCGAGCGCGCGGCGTTCCGCCTCGTCCCACTCGCCGTTCAGGAGGAGCAATTGCGCCCGGTGCACGCCGCAGAGGCCGTCGAACGCCACCGCCGCCGGCAGGGACGCCAACCACCGCTCGGTCAGCTCGGTCCAGCGTGCCATCCGCCGGAGGTCGGCGACCGCGTGACAGGTCGCGATCGTGTGGCAGTAGAGGCCGCCGGTCACGAACGGGTGGCTGATCCTGCTGTTCGTGACGGTCACCATCGCCTCGTCGATCAGCGCCAGCCCGCGGTCCACCTGACCTAACCTGACCAGCGCGCGGCCTTCACTGTGGAGACCCACGGCCACCAGGACGGGCTCATGACAGCGGCGCCCGATGTCACGCACCCGATGCGCCGCATCCAGCGCCGCCGCCGGCCGGCCGGTCATGAGCTGCAGCTCCACGCCGCTGAAGTGGGCCAAGTAGCCGTGCACCGGGCACTCCGGTATCTCGTTCACCAGGCGCTCCGCGCGGCCGAGCCAGCCCATGCCCTGCGGCTGATCCCCTCGGGCCAGGTGGAAGATGCCCACCATCAAGGCGGCCCAGGCGGCGTCGGCCGGACGCCCGTCGGTCTCGAAGGCGTCACACGCGGCAGCGCCGAGTCGCAGCGTGTCGTCGATGCGGCCGAGCCACCACACCGCATCGGAGTACGCCGCGAGGTCGTCGGCGCTCAGCCGCTCGCCCGGGACCGCACCGAAGCGCGCCGCGGCGGTCGGCCAGTCCTGGACCGCGCCGGCCTGCCGTGCCTGGGTGAGGATGTCTGCGTGCTCGTCCACCTGTACTCCTCGACACCTGCATGCTACGAGCCCCGGGGAGTCGGTACCACGGGCTGCAGGCGGAAATGTCCGCGGACCAGCGATGGCGACAGTCAGGCGGTGGCATCGACGGTGGTGGGTACGGGAGTGGGTGAGTCCTGGGCTGTGTCGGAGGTGGGGTCGTCGGCCTGAGACCGAGGGATTTCGTCGAGGTGAGCAGCGGTGCTCTGGGTCATTGGTGCACTGTCGATTCGGTAGGGGCCGGCTCGCCCTGGTCC
>NZ_SMKR01000202.1 GCF_004348725.1 Kribbella turkmenica | reverse complement strand
CCCCTGGGAGTGCCCGTTCTCCCCTCGCATGCAGGCACACAACCGGCAACGTCAGGGGACAACCCATTGAACGGACGGACGCACGCGGGGGGACGTCAGGCTGTGAACGTGCGGCCGGTGAGCTGCTCGTAGGCGTCGATGTACGCCTCCCGGGTGCGCTCGACGACCTCGTCCGACAGCGGCGGGGGCGCCTCGCCGGACGTCCGGTCCCAACCGGACTCGAACTGCAACCAGTCCCGGATGATCTGCTTGTCCAGCGACGGCTGCGGCTTCCCCGGCTCCCACTGCCCGGCCGGCCAGAACCGGCTCGAGTCCGGCGTCAGCACCTCGTCCGCCAGCACGATCGTCCCGTCCGCCCGCGCTCCGAACTCGAACTTCGTGTCGGCCAGGATGATCCCGCGGTCGGCCGCCATCGCGTGCGCCCGGTCGTAGATGTCCAGCGTGCTGTCCCGGAGCGCCGCCGCCGTCTCCGCGCCGACGGCCGCGACCACAGCGTCGTACGAGACGTTCTCGTCGTGCTCACCGAACTCGGCCTTCGACGCGGGCGTGAAGATCGCCTCGTCCAGCCGGGAGCCCTCGACCAGCCCGGGCTTCAGCGGGATGCCGCAGACGCTGCCGGTGGCGTTGTAGTCGAGCAGGCCGGTGCCGCTCAGGTACCCGCGGGCGACACACTCGACCGGGAACATCGCGAGCTTCTCGCAGATCACCGCGCGTCCGGCGACCTCGGCCGGTACGTCGGTGGACAGGATGTGGTTCGGCACGTCGAGCACCTCGAACCACCACAGGCTCATCGCGGTGAGCACCTTGCCCTTGTCCGGGATCGGCGTCTCCAGCACCCAGTCGAACGCACTCTGCCGGTCGCTGGCGACCATCAGCAGCTCGCCGGACTCCAGCTCGTACAGGTCCCGGACCTTGCCGGAGTGGAGATGCTTGGCGCCGGGAATCTCAGGAGGGGTGCTCACACGGTGATTGTTCCATTCCCTACTTCCGCCGCCGCAGGGACACCAGCCTGCCGCCCTGCGCGAACAGGCCGTCCCGGATCGCGCACACCACCCGGTTCTCCAGCTGGCCGACCCGGCCGACCGCCCGGGACCGCTTGACCAGCTTGGTGGTCGCCGGCCGCCGTTCCGCGTCGTACGCCGCCAGCGCCGGGCTCAACGGGCCCGAGCCGGCCAGGTGCCGGGCGAGCGCGGCAGCGTCCTCGATGGCCGAGCAGGCACCGCGGCCGAGGTTCGGAGTCATCGCGTGCGCGGCGTCACCGAGCAGGACCACGCGACCCTGGACGAAGGGCACCAGCGGCACCGGCAGGTCGTGGATGTCGTTCTGCAGAACGGCTTCCGGCGGCGTGCCCGCGAGGATCGCCGGGATCGGGTCGTGCCAGTCACCGAAGTTCCGGCTGACCGTCGCATGGTCGCCGCCCTGGCCGACGGACTGGTTGGCGGTCGCGTACCAGTAGATCCGCCCGTCGATCAGCCGCGCGAACCCGAACCGTCGCCCACGGCCCCAAGTCTCGCCCCCGCCGTCGTCGATCGGTACGTCGGCGATCCCGCGGTACGCCGTGTACCCGGAGTACCGCGGTCCCGCGTACTGCGGGTGCAGCGCCTGTCGCACGACGCTGCGGATCCCGTCGGCCGCGACCACGAGCTCGGCGTGCAACTCGTCGTTGATCGTCACGCCAACGCCGTCCTGCGCGAGCTTGGTGACGGTGTAACCGGTCCGGACCGTGATCCCGGGGCCGAACTCGTCCCTGACCAGGCCGTGCAACTGCGCCCGGTGGATCATCACCGGGAGCTCGACGCCGAGGTCGGCCGCGGCGACCACCCAGCGGCCGCCCGCCGTGCGCATCCCGGCCGGCCGCGACAGCACGGCCGACTTCTCCAAACCCTTCACCCCGAGCTCCTCGAGGGCGGCGACCGCCGACGGCCAGACCGAGATCCCGGCGCCCACCTCACCCAGCTCCGGTGCCTGCTCCAGCACTGTGACCTGCCATCCGCACCGCTGCAGTGCGACGGCCGCCGTGACCCCGCCGATTCCCGCTCCCACCACGATCGCCGTACTCATGATCGCGACTCTACACTTGTAGAGGAATTTCGGGTAGTGCCAGACTGACCGCCGTGACGAAGCAGGTTCCGCTGGGTGCGGATCGCCGAGACGCCATCGCCGACGCCGCGATCCACCTGGTCGCGACCCGAGGATTGCGCGGGCTTACCCACCGCGCGGTCGACGCGGAGGCCGGGCTGCCACCGGGCTCGACGTCGTACTACCTGCGGACCCGGAGCGCGCTGCTCACCGCGTGCGTCAACCGCATGCTGGCGCGCGACCTGAACGCGATGCCTGCGTTCGACGCCACGACGTCACCGCTGGACCTGGTGGTCGGCCTGACGGTCGGCCTGGCACGGGACCGTCCCGACGACCTGATCGCGCGCTACGAGTTGTCGCTCGAGGCGAGCCGGCAGCCGGAGTTGCGGACCGCGATCGACGAGGGCGGGCGGCAGTTGCGGGCGATGCTGGCCCAGTTGCTGGGTGAGCTCGGGGTTCCGGACCCGTCCGCGGCGGCCTGGCCGGCGGCCGCGATGCTGGACGGGCTGCTGTACGACCGGGTCGCGGGCGTCGGGTCGGCCTTGTCGCAGGAGGACTTCGAGGCCGGCGTACGGCGGTCGGTCGGGGCGCTCGTGGAGGGACTCAGAGCCGGTCGGTGACGGTGACGAAGGTGAAGTAGCAGACGCCGAGCAGCATACCGACGTGGCCGAGAACCGACAGACCGGCGCCGGATCCCCAGGCGTCGGTCTTGGTGTCCTCGGAGTGTTTCGCGTGGCTGGGCAGCCAACGGGCCAGCAGCAACAGTCCAAGAACGGTCAGCAGCCACCAGCCGGCCAGCATCACCATTGCGATCTCGCGGCGACCGGTGCCCAGGGCAACGACCCAGCCGATCAGCGTGATCACTCCCACGACGGTGTGCAGGCGTAGCAGGACGGCGGAGTACCCGTGCCGACCGGCGCCATGACCGGTGCCGTCGACAACTGTTCCGCCGAGCCGGACGCGCGTCAGCAGGACGACGGCCGCGCCGAGGCCGGTCAGGAACCAGGTGACGTTCGACCATTCCACGCCCCGATCCTTACCCCGCCAGCGCCCGGCTCCAACCACACTCGCGTGTCGCGGCCCTCAGTGACCGCCGCCGGGCGCCCGCCAGGTGGACCTTGGCTCAGCCGGCCTGGGTCTGTCCGGTGTCGTCCTGACCGGTTCCGCCCTGGCCCGGGGCTTGTCCCTGCTGCCCCGGTACCTGGCCCTGCTGCCCTGGAGCCTGGCCTTGTTGCCCTTGCTGGCCTGGGAACTGGCGTCCGCCGCCCTGCCCGCCGAACTGATCCTGCTGCGTGGCCGGACCGTCCCAGGCGTGTCCGACGGCCGTTCCACCCAGGAACGCCAGCACCGCCAGCACCGAGCCGGCCCCGGCCAGCGCCAGATTGCCCGGACGCCCGTCTCCCTTCGGCTGCTCGTCGGGTGCGGGCCCCTCGGGAGTGGGCGGGTCGATGTACTGCGTCATGGTTCTCACTCCAGCTTCTGATCAGTTGGTGAGGTCGTAGACGGTGGCGTTGCCGACCGTCCGGGACTGGAAGTTCTCGGCGACCCAGGCGGCGATCTCGATCGACGTACCGCCGCGGCCGCCGCCCATCCCGCCGCCTCCGCCGACGAAGTAATGAATTTTGCCTTGGGCAACCAGTTCCTGGAACTCTGCCAGCGAAGGCGCGGGGTCGGTCCCGTTGAAGCCGCCGATCGCCAAGACCGGTTCGCCGGACGCGATCTGCAGCGGAGCGGCTCCGTTGGCGGTGACTGCCGCGGCTGCCCAGGTGTAGCCCTCGGAGCCGGTCCGCAGCAGCGTGATCAGCTCGGAGGACACTCCGCTGATCCCACCCCCACCGAGGAATCCGCCGACGCCGCCGCCGTCCCCGCGTCTGGTGAATCCGTTCCCGTTCTGTCGTGGTGGGGTCCCCATCCGCAGGCCGCCGCCCATCCCGCCATTCGACGGACCGGCCGACGGCAGCGCTCCGGCGTGCGCGGAGCTGATCGTGTCCACCGAGTACGCCGCCGGCCCGGACAGCGCACTGACCGCCAGCAGTATTCCGGCGAGCACACCGGCCCGCCGAGCCGCCGTACGGCGCAACTTGAGGTCCGGCAAGATCATCACCGCACCGGCTCCGAGTACGCCGGTCAGCAGCACGACCCAGCGCAGCCACGGCTGCCACGACGGCGTCTGGTTCAGCAGCGCGAAGCCCCAGCCGCCGGTCAGCAGCACGCCGCCGGCCAAGGTGGCGCGCGGCAACCACTCGGACCGCCGCCGCCACAGCACCGACATCGCGGCGCCGACCAGAGCCCCGATCGCCGGCGCCAGCGCGATCATGTAGTAGCTGTGGATGATGCCCTGCATGTAGCTGAACGTCAGCCCGGTGACGACCAGCCAGCCGCCCCAGAGGACGGCGAACGCACGCGTCCGGTCCGTCCGCGACGCTTTGCCGGCAGCAACGACCAGTACGACCGTCGCGAGGATCGCGGCGGGCAGCAGCCAAGCGATCTGCGAGGCGAACTCACCACCGAACAGCCGCTGAAGCCCGGTAGCACCACCCCAGCCGGGACCTCCGGTGCCACCGCCGACCGAGCCGGTCTCATTCCCGTTCAACCGGCCGAGACCGTTGTAGCCCAAGGTCAGCTCGAGGATGCTGTTGTTCTGTGAACCGCCGATGTACGGCCGCGCCGACGCCGGCATCAGCTCGACGATCGCGATCCACCACCCGGCACTGACGACCAGCGAGACCAGCGCCAGCACACTGTGCAGGATCCGCTTCCCGAGTGCCGGCCGGCCCGCGATCAGGTACGCCAGCCCGAAGGCCGGCAGGATCAGGAAGGCCTGCAGCATCTTGGCCAGGAAGCCGAAGCCGACGAAGGCCCCGGCCAGCATCATCCACCGGGCGGCGTGCCTGTCCGAGTCGATCGCTCGCGTCACCGCCCACGCACCCGCGCACAGCAGGAGGATCAGCAGCGCGTCCGGGTTGTTGAACCGGAACATCAGGACGGCGACCGGCGTCAGCGCCAGGATCGCGCCGGCCAGGAGAGCCGCGTTGGCGGAGAACCACCGGCGGACCGACACGTAGACGAAACCGACGCTCGCGACGCCCATCAGCGCCTCAGGGACCAGCATGCTCCAGGTGCCGAAGCCGAAGATCCGCCCGGAGAGTCCCATCACCCACAAGGCCGCCGGGGTCTTGTCCACGGTGATGAAGCTGGAGGCGTCGAGCGACCCGAAGAACCAGGCCTTCCAGCTCGTCGACCCGGCTTGCACCGCGGCCGCGTAGTACTCGTTGGCGTAGCCGTTCCTGGACAGGCCCCACAGGTACGCGATCGCGGTGAGCACCAGGAGGCCGCCGTACAGGACCTTGTCCCGGCCGATCGTGAAGTGCGTGGTCAGTGCAGGCGGTCCGGATCGAGGGCTCACCTCGACCGGATCGAGAAGTGTCGTCATGTCAGTTGCTCCGGGTCTGGTCGAGAACCGCCGGGGGTTCGAAAGCGGGCAGAGCGGGTGCGTCGTCGTCGAAGACCCAGGTCTGGAAGAGGGTGAACCGGACGACGGTCGCGGCCAGGTTCGCGAGGGTGAGGACCGTGATCTCCACGGCCTGGTGCGGCGCCGCCACCGCCGTGTGCAGAAGCCACAGCGACGAGGCCGTCAGGCTCCAGCCGATGCCGAACGTCGCAAGCCCGCGCAGCTGGTGCCGCCAGCGGTTCTCCGGGCCACGGACGCCGAACGTCACCCGCCGGTTGAGCGCGGTGTTGCCGACCGCTGTCATCAGGAGCGCGAGCACGTTCGCCACCTGCGCCGGCAGGCCCTGCCGCAGCACGAGATAGAGCAGCGCGTACGCCGCCGTACTGAGCACGCCGACGGCGCAGAACCGGAGTACGCGCGCGGCCAACGCCGTCCGTGGATCGAGGATCCGGGGCCGGCCGAACGCCTGCCGCACCGGGTCGAGTTCCAGCTGACCGCGACCGAGGGTCCACATCAGCCGCGAGATCCCCCGCAGGTCCTCGCCGACCGTCCTGGCGATCGCGACCCGGGAGTCCAGGTCGTCGACCCAGTCCACCGGTACTTCGTGGATCCGCAGCCCGGCCTTCTCCGCGAGGACGAGCAACTCGGTGTCGAAGAACCAGCTGGTGTCCTCGACCAACGGCAGCAGCCGCTGGGCGACGTCGGCCCGGATCGCCTTGAACCCGCACTGGGCGTCGGAGAACTGCGCACCCAGTGTTGCCCGGAGCAACAGGTTGTACGAGCGCGAGATGAACTCCCGCTGCGGCCGCCGGACCACCCGCGAGCCGTTCGACAACCGGGTGCCGATGGCAACGTCACTGTGCCCGGCGAACAGCGGGGCCACCAGCGGCAGCAGCGCGTTCAGATTGGTCGACAGGTCGGCGTCCATGTAGGCGAGCACGTCCGCGGTGCTCTCGGACCAGACCTTCTTCAGCGCACGCCCGCGACCCGGCTGCTCGAGCCGGACGACCCGCACGCCAGGCAGCTCGAGCGCGAGCAGCGCGCCGATCTCGTAGGTGGCGTCGGTGCTGCCGTTGTCGGCGATGCAGACCTCGGCCGGGAACGGGAAGGCGGTGTCGAGGAACTCCCGCAACCGCCTGATGTTCGGGCCGAGGTCGTTCTCCTCGTTCTTCACGGGTACGACGATCTCGACCCGGGGACGACCTGGAATCTGCATGGCACCGATGCTGTCCGGTGAACCTGAGGCGGTCCCTGCGCCCGGCTGGCAGTTCCCTGGGACTCACGACCTGCGGTCGGGCCGCGGCTGCTCGGAGCCGGACCTACAGTCGACTCTCCGTCGTCACTGCCTGGGGGCCGGTCGTGGTCACGGAGACCCCCTGGGAAGCTGCTACCGGGTACGCCGTAGCCAGAGCAACCCGAGGACCGGGAGCACCAGCGGGACGAACCCGTAGCCCTGGCCGAAGTGCGACCACACCGTCGCGTCCGGGAAGTGTTCCGGTACGGCGTAGCTGAACGCGCCGATCGCGAGTACGCCGACCAGCTCGACCAGGATCGCGATCGTCGCCACCCGGCGCGAGACCTTGGTTGCCTTGGCCAACGCGAAGGTGGCCGCGCAGTAGATGACCGCGGCCACGGCCGACAGCACGTACGCGAGTGGCGCCTGCTCGAACTGGGTGGCGATCTGGACACCGGCCCGTGCGGTCGCGGCCAGCGCGAAGACGCCGTACACCAGGATCAGGATTCGGCCCGGGCCGTGCCTGGTCTCGGCAGCGTCGGTCATCTCAGGTCGTCCAGATCACGTGCAGGCGCTGCTCCACCACCGGGATGACCAGACAGGCGAACGCGAGCGCGCCCGCACCCCACCGGCTGCTCTCCGCGAGTGCCCACAGCGCACCGAGCGGCAGGACGATCAGCCCGCCGATCAGGTAGCCGACGAAGAACGGGCCGGAGACGTCCCGGTCGGTGCCGGTCAGCTGGACGATGCCGATGACCAGCTGCACCAGCAGCCCGACCTCGATCACGCCGAGGATCGCCAGCAGGGTCCAGTTGATCCGCTTGTCGCGCGCGGCCAGCACGATCGCGAACACCATCGCGGCCAGCGAGAGGGCGACCAGCGCCCAGGTGAGCGGTTCGAACACGGACTAGAGGATGTCACCCACCGCCCGCGGTGCGTCGCCCGGGTCCAGCCGCAGCACCTCGCCGGGCGCGCCCACAGCGGCTCGGCGACAGCTCAGAGTATGTCGCCCGGGGTGTAGGCGGCGGCCTCGGGGTGGCGCTTGGCCAGCTCGTCGATCCTGGCGACCACGGCGTTCACCTGGTCGACGGCCGCGCCGGTGAAGGACAGCGGCTCGCCGACGATGCCGACGATCTGGTCCTCGCTGAGACCGAGGCGACCATCCGCACCGAGGCGGCGGAACAGGTCGTTCGCGGCCAGGCCTTCGCGCAGGTCGAGGGCGGTCGCGACCGCGTGCTCCTTGATCACCTCGTGCGCGGTCTCCCGGCCGACACCGTTCTTCACCGCGGCCATCAGCACCTTGGTCGTGGTCAGGAACGGCAGGTACCGCTCCAGTTCGCGGCCGACCACGGCCGGGTACACGCCGAACTCGTCCAGCACGGTCAGGAAGGTCTCGAACAGCCCGTCGAGCGCGAGGAACGCGTCCGGCAGCGCCACCCGGCGGACCACGGAGCAGAAGACGTCACCCTCGTTCCACTGGTTGCCGGCCAGCTCGCCCGCCATCGACGCGTACCCGCGGAGGATGACCGCCAGCCCGTTCACGCGTTCACACGACCGGGTGTTCATCTTGTGCGGCATCGCCGAGGACCCGACCTGGCCCTCCTTGAAACCCTCGGTCACCAGCTCGTGCCCGGCCATCAGCCGGATCGTGGTGGCCAGGCTCGACGGCCCGGCGGCCAGCTGCACCAGCGCCGAGACGACGTCGTAGTCCAGCGACCGCGGATACACCTGGCCGACACTCGTGAGCGTCCGGCTGAACCCGAGGTGCTCGGCGATCCCGCTCTCCAGCTGCTCCAGCTTGGCCGGGTCGCCGCCGAACAGGTCGAGCATGTCCTGCGACGTACCGACCGGACCCTTGATGCCACGCAGCGGGTAGCGCTCGATCAGCTCCTCGATCCGGCCGATCGCGACCAGCAGCTCGTCCGCGGCCGACGCGAACCGCTTGCCCAGCGTGGTCGCCTGCGCGGCGACGTTGTGCGACCGCCCGGTCAGCACCAGGGCGGCGTGGTCGGCCGCCTTCTGCCCCAGCCGTACGGCGGTCGCGACGGCGCGATCGCGGACGAGCTCCAGGCCGGCCCGGATCTGCAGCTGCTCGACGTTCTCGGTGAGGTCGCGGCTCGTCATGCCCTTGTGGATGTGCTCGTGCCTGGCGAGGGCGCTGAACTCCTCGATCCGCGCCTTCACGTCGTGCCGAGTGACCCGCTCACGGGCGGCGATCGACTCCAGGTCGACCTGCTCCAGGACTCGCTCGTAGTCCTCGACGACCCCGTCCGGGACGGCGACCCCGAGCTCCTTCTGGGCCTTCAGCACCGCCACCCACAGCCGCCGTTCGAGCACGATCTTGTGCTCCGGCGACCACAGCTGAGCCATCGAGAGGCTCGCGTAACGGGAGGCGAGAACGTTGGGGATCCGGGGCTTGCTCGAGCTTGGCACGGCCCCATTCTCCCAGAACGTCAGCGCCTGACCGTCAGCAGTCCACAGACCTGGATGGCCGCATTCGCTGTGCACAGCCGGTAGACGCCGTCCTCGGCCGTGTCCGGTACGACGACGTGATCCGGACCGGGACCGTTGATGCCGACGTCGACCCAACCACCGTTGGCGTCCGCAGGCCACCATGTCGGTGTGTGCTCGCGGCCCGGTCCCCAATCCGACGTGAGGTAGTAGAGCACCTTCGACGGGTCCGACTCCTTCGCCAGCTGGAACGCGATGCCGCGACCGTTGTCGTCGGGGAACCTGAGCGCCACCACGGCACCGGGCCGGGCGGTCTCCGGGGTGACCGTGATGGGGGACGACCACCTGGGGTCGGTCCGCGGACCCTCGGTCCTCGCTGCCGGCGCCGAGCCCGAGTCGCTCCACGGGACGAGCGTGACCACGGCTCCAAGGGCGACCACCGCGGCGGCCGCCGCCGACCAGGCAGTCGTCCGGCACTGGCGGCGTGAGCGTGCCGTGGCCAGAACGGCGTCGAAGTCGCCGCTCGACTCGGCGGCCCGGCGGTCGGCGAGCGCCTGGAGCTCCTGCTCGAGATCAGGCATGGTCCTCACTCCTCAGGGTCGTGGACAGCATCTGCCGGGCGCGTGACAGGCGGGACTTCACTGTTCCTTCGGCGATCCCGAGGGTGTCGGCCACCTGCGCGACGCTCAGGTCACAGACGTAGTGGAGGACGACGACCTGACGTGCCGGCATCGGCAGCCCGGCCAGTGCCCGCTCCAGGTCGCCGCCGTAGCCGTCCGCCGGATCGGGTGCGTGCTCACGCGGCAGCCGGTGGAACACCCGGGCGAACCGGTTGCTGTCCCGATGCCGGTTGGCGGCCAGTCGTACGGCGACCAGGCGCACCCAGGCGTCCGGAGCGTCGTACCCGGAGACCTTCGACCACCGTGGAACGAGCCGGACGAACGCCTCCTGGACGATGTCCTCGGCCTCGGCCCGCGACCCCGTCAGCAGCGCGATCACCCCGACCAGCCGCGGCTGGTGCGCGGAGTAGAACTCCCGCAGCCCGTCGCCGTCCGTCGACCCCATACTCCAGTACACACCCGCCCGCCGACCGCGGTTCCCTCGAACGGGGTTGCGGGGTCCGGGAGCTCAGACGGTGATTTCGCCGCGGGCGGCTTTCAGGGCGATGTCGGTGCGGTGCTGCGAACCCTTGATCCGGATCTGGCCGACGGCGGCGTACGCGCGCTGGCGGGCCTCGTCGAGGTCCTTGCCGGTCGCGCTGACCGCGAGCACGCGGCCGCCGGACGTGACGAGCTCGTCGTCGTCGAGCGCCGTACCGGCGTGGAAGACGTGGACGCCGTCCACCTCGGCCTGCTCGACGCCGGTGATCACGTCACCCTTGCGCGGGTTGGCCGGGTACTTCTTCGCCGCGACCACGACCGTCACCGCGGCCGCGTTCTTCCAGGTCAGCGGTTCGTGATCGGCCAGCTTGCCGTTCGCGGCGGCGAGCAGGAGGCCACCGAGCGGGGTCTTGAGCAGCGGCAGCAGCGCCTGCGTCTCCGGGTCGCCGAAACGGCAGTTGAACTCGATCACCCGGACGCCACGCGACGTCAGCGCGAGCCCGGCGTACAGCAGACCGCTGAACGGCGTACCGCGGTGGCGCAGCTCGTCCACGGTCGGCTGGAGCACCTTGTCGGTGATCTCCTCGACCAGGTTTTCCGGTGCCCAGGGCAACGGAGTGTAGGCGCCCATGCCGCCGGTGTTCGGCCCCTCGTCGTTGTCCGCGAGGCGTTTGAAGTCCTGGGCGGGCTGCATCGGCAGCACCGTCGTCCCGTCGGTGATCGCGAACAGCGACACCTCCGGACCGTCCAGGTACTCCTCGATCAGCACCTGCTCGCAGCCGGCCGCGTGCGCGAGCGCCTCGTCCCGGTCCGAGGTGACGACGACACCCTTGCCGGCCGCGAGACCGTCGTCCTTCACGACGTACGGCGGGCCGAACGCGTCGATCGCCTCCGCCGCCTCCTCGGGCGTCGTACACACGTAGGCCCGGCCGGTCGGCACGCTCGCGGCGGCCATCACGTCCTTGGCGAACGCCTTCGAACCCTCGATCTGCGCGGCGGCCGCGGACGGGCCGAACACGGCGATCCCGGCGTCGCGCAGCGGGTCGGCCAGCCCGGCCACCAGCGGCGTCTCCGGCCCGACCACGACCAGGTCGGCGCCGAACTCGGTCGCCAGCACGACGACCGCCTGGTGGTCGGCGACGTCCACCGGCCGGCAAACGATCGTTTGCCCGTCGTGCGCCGGCCGCAGCACGGCGATGCCGGGGTTGCCCGGGGCCGCCACGACCTGCTCGACCTCTGGGTCCTGCGCCAGCGCCCAGACCAATGCGTGTTCGCGGCCACCCGAGCCGATCACCAAGACCTTCACGGGCCATCAGCCTAGGGCACCGGGCTGTCGATCCACACATTCGCCGTTCGTGTAGTGGATAAAGACGGAAGGAGTCGGGATGACCGAGGTACTGCTCGAAGGACTGCTGATCGGCGAGTCGGCGCGCTGGCACGACGGGCGTTTCTGGTGCTCGAACTGGGGTGCGCAGGAGGTGCTCGCGGTGGACGCCGCCGGCACGCGGGAGGTGATAGCCCGGGTGCCGACGACGCTTCCGTTCTCCATCGACTGGCTCCCGGACGGCCGCCTGCTGGTGACGTCCGGCCCCGAAGGCCTGGTGCTGCGGCAGGAACCCTCCGGCGACCTGGTGACGCACGCGGAGCTCTCGTCGTACGGCGGCCTGAACGAGATCGTCGTCGACGGCCGCGGCAACATCTACGTGAACGGCGGCTGCGACTTCGAGCCCGGCTCCGGTGAACGCCCCGGCTTCGTCCTGCTCGTCACGCCGGACGGTTCGGTACGACGGGTGGCCGACGAGCTCGCGTTCCCGAACGGCATGGTGATCACGCCGGACAACGCGACGCTGATCGTCGCGGAGTCGTTCGGCGGCGTCCTCACCGCATATGACATCGCCGGCGACGGCAGCCTGTCCAACCGCCGCGTCTGGGCCCCGCACCCCGGCGACGGCATGTGCATCGACGCCGGCGGCGCCATCTGGACCCCCTGTTGGACCGCCGACGGCGAATCGGCCTGCCTCCGCATCGCCGAAGGCGGCGAGATCCTCGACACCGTCCCCCTGGACCACGCCGGCTTCGCCTGCACCCTGGGCGACGGCACCCTCTACATACTCACCGCCGACTGGCACCTGCGAGACACCTTCGACTCCAACCTCGCCCGCCTCCTCACCACC
>NZ_SMKR01000201.1 GCF_004348725.1 Kribbella turkmenica | reverse complement strand
GGACGATATCGCGCATCAGGCGGCTGCGGATGCGCTGCTTGTGATTTGCGGCAAGGTGGAGACGTTTCGTGGTGACTGTAAGTTCACGACGTGGGCGTACAAGTTCGTGATTTTCGATGTGGCGGCGAAGGTGAACCGGCATTTTTGGCAGCGGGCTGGTGTTGCGTTCGATGCTGAGGATTGGGATCGTCTGCCGGCGCGGCTGGGGGTTGAGCCGGAGGCGCATGCGGAGAGTCGGGATCTGATGAGTGCTGTGCGTCGGGCGGTGGATGAGAAGTTGACGGCGAAGCAGCGGGTGGTTTTTGTTGCGTTGGTGCTGAACGGGATGCCTACGGATGTCCTGGCAGATCAGTTGGGCGCGACGCACAATGCGATTTACAAGATGATGTTCGACGCTCGCCGTAAGCTGCGGATCGCTCTGGTCGACGCCGGCTACCTGCCGGAACAGCAGATTGCGTGATCCACGGTGTGACGGCCCTGGGTTGATTCCTGCCGGGCCAAGGACGGCGCGTCGGCCCAGTAGCCGGACTTGAGCAGCATGAGTGCATCCGTTGGTGAGGAGGGTTCAGGGTGGCAGTCGTCAACCGCGGGTTCGAAGGCAGAAGTGGATCTGAGGATCACCGACTTCCACCGGGCCAGCACCTCACCACAGACTTCCCAGTCTTGTCTACGGGCGTGACTCCCCTGATCCCCAAGGACAGGTGGGAGCTGACGCTCACAGCGGAGTCCGGTGCGCAGCGACGCTGGGGGTGGACCGACCTACTGGCCCTTCCGTCCGAGTCCGTGGTGGCCGACATCCACTGTGTGACCCGGTGGTCCAAGTTCGACACGCACTGGGAAGGGGTATCCGTTGACACCCTCCTCGCTGACGTCACCACCGAGGCGACTCACGTCGTGGTCAGCTCGTACGGTGGTTACACGACAAACCTGCCGTTGACCGATTTGCTCGGCGGGAAGGGTTGGGTCGTCTACCGATACGAGGGACGGGATCTGGGGGCATTGCACGGTGGGCCCGCCCGCCTCCTCGTTCCGCATCTGTATTTCTGGAAATCAGCCAAGTGGCTGACGGGAATGCAACTGCTCTCGCGGGACGAGCCAGGCTTCTGGGAGCAAGCTGGGTACCACAATCACGGTGACCCCTGGCGCGAGGAACGCTACGACTTCGATTGAACCGATCAGGCGAGCTTGGCCCAGGCGAGCCGACTACTCGATGGTCACCCGCGTGGTGTCGAACGCCACGTATCCGGTGAAGTCGTGTCCAACCGTTTCGATCGCCGACCGTTGAGGATGCGGATAACACCACGCAGCGTCAACGTACTCGTGGTGCGGCGTTTCCACGTTGTAGTAACGTGCCCGGCCCTTCCAAGGGCAAACAGAGGGAGTCGGGCTCTCCTTCAACGTGCCGATCGTCACCGAGTCCGGAGGAAAGTAACGACTCCCTTCCACCGAGACGATGTGTTGCATGTCTGCGTCGGCGAGTAGCACGCCATCAATGGTCGCTCGCATACTGTGGTCCTTTCGGTGAAGGGTTTCGCAGACTCTGTGTCCTGACCGGGCATCGGCCTTACTGGGCGCGGCCGCGGCCCGCCCGACCACAACTACCTCGTGGCCACCGCTGTTCTCGAGCCGTGGTGGTCCGTGAGCGCTGGAACAAGGGACGGATGAGTTGCGGTCAGCCACAGACGGCATCCAGAGATCCAGTAGTGCCGTTGGATCTCGTCGACGAAGCCCGACAGGTCGAACCCCTCTTCCAGATCGGTCACTGCACCGAGATCCAGCAGTACGGCGTCTGCGAGGGCGGCACAGATCTCGTGGGACGACGTCCGCACCGCCGTCGCGGCGCCGACGTCGAACAGTCCACAGACCTCGATCCTCACCAACCCGTCCTCGTCCAACGTGGCAGGCGTGGCGCGACGCGAAGCGTCCGGCCGGCTACCTCACGGTCTCGTCGTAGAAACTGTTGATGCCGTCGACGATCTCTTGCAGGCGGTCCTCTAGCGCGAAGTGTCCGGAATCGAGGCGAACAAGCTTTGCGTCGGGGAGATCGCGCAGATAGGCTTCGCCGCCGGCTGGGGTGAAGAAGATGTCCCCCCGGCCCCAGAAGATCAGGGTTTTGGGCTGGTCGCGACGCAGTCGACGTTGCCAGGCGGTGTACTGGGCCGCGTTCGTCTGGTCGTCACGGAAGAGATCCAGTTGTACCCTGCGCGCGTTCGGCCGGTCCAGGAAGTGCAGGTCCAGGTTCCAGTTGTCCGGAGTGATCTTCGTCGGATCAGGGTGACCGGTCAGGTAGATCGCCTTGACAAATTCCGGTTCAAGGAACGCCGCCAGCAGCTCTGTCGTCTGCGCGTTGCGGCCTGCGCGGACAGCCTGACGGATCTCGTTCGATGTCTCCGAGAATCCCTCCTCGTAGGTGTTGGCGTTCTGCAAGACCTGCCACTGGAGCCAGTCAGGATGGAGCGAGATCAGCCGGTTCCCGATCGAGCCTCCGTAGGCGTGCATGTAGAGACCCATCGGTCCCGTGAAGTCGATGGCAAGCAACGCCTCGTCGACGATCTCGGCCAGGTGGTCGAAGGTGTAGTCCCAACCCGCCGGATCCGGCATCTCGGAATTTCCGAAGCCGGGGTAGTCGAACGAGACAAGGTGGAATCTGTCGGCAAATGCCGGCATCAGGTTCCGGAACTGATGGGATGAGGACGGAAATCCGCCCAGCAGCAGCAGTTTCGGGGCTCCAGGCTTACCCGCTTCGCGGTAGAAGACCTCCAGCCCGCCAGCTGTCACGGTCTGAAAACTCGTCATGGATACTCCACACTCATTCCACGGGGACGTGATCACGCGCTCGCTCGTCAACCGCATCGTTCGGGATCATCGATCGGTGCAGCGTCCGCGGTCGTCCGAACTGACCGCCCGGGATAGGGTTCTTGCCTACCGTGTCGTCAGTTGCGCCCGGCCATCACTCCACCATCGACGTTGAGGATGGTCCCGGTGATCCAGCTGGCCTCTGGGGACAGGAGGAAGACGATCGAGGAAGCGATGTCCTGGGCTGTTCCGACTCGTCCCAGCGGGTGGAAGCCGTTGAATCCCTTGACGGTCTCCTCGAGTTGGTCGGCGGGGATGAAGCCTTCGTACAACGGCGTGGCCACCACTGCGGGAGCCACGGCGTTCACGCGGATGCCGTCGGCCGCCAGCTCCATGGCCAGGTTGCGGGTCAGGGCATGCACGCCAGCTTTCGCCATTGAGTAGCCGGTCGCCGGCGTGGCCGCAATGGCCTGATGTGCCCACATGCTGCCGATGTTGACGATCGCACCACCAGAGCCTGCGGCCTTCATCCCCCGCACCACGGTCTGGGTCAGGAAGAACGTGGCCCGGCTCAGCTCCAGGTACGCGTCGTAGTTCTCCTGGCTGTAGTCGAGGAACTCCTTGGGAATGAAGAATCCGGCCGCGTTGACCAGCAGCGTTGCATCAGCGTGCTCCGCAGCGAGCTGTTCCTGCACGACTGCCACCTGCTGACGGTCGGCCAGGTCGGCAGTGATGCCCCAGGCCTCTCCCTTCTCACCGAGCTCGGCGACCGTCTCGTCGACCTTCGCCTGCTGGCGCCCGACGATGACGGCCTTGCCTCCTTGCGCGACGACGTCCGCTGCGGTCTGGCGCCCCATACCGCTGCTTCCACCGACCACGATGAGCTTGCGGCCTTCGAAGTATCCATTCATCAGCTGCTCCTCGATCTCTGCCGGGCCGGACGACCCGGATTCCTTGTTTGTGGTCGATCGGGGGATCGGCCTTACTGGTTCCCGGGATTCCTCTGAGGCCGGGTAAATCGGCTCCGGCCGTGGGTCGGTGTCGCCGGCGGTGCCGAACAGGTAGTGAGAGAACGCCGAATGACGATCCGCAGTCTCCGCCGGCTCAGTCGGAAGCCCTCGTCCTTCCAACTCGTCCCAGGTCGAGTCGGCGATGCGCCACGGTTGGTGCGCTACTCGTCCTGCGAGCCCTGCATGCGGCGAGTGAGGATGAGCACTCGCAGCGCTTGCTCCAGCTGTTTGAGCCTGTACCGAGCAGCTCGTATCTTCGCAACTCGTCGACCTCGACGACGCTCAGTTGCGCTGGGGGTCGTTCATCCCGCTTCTCATGCCCGTGCCCTTCTCCGGATCGAGCACCGCATGCGCTGCTGGCTGGTCGGCATCATCGTCTCGGTGCTGAGTTGGTCAATTGACCTCATCCAGATTCAAGGGCTCGTCGTCCACAACGTGGATCGCGGCTTCTTCAGCGCTCGCAGCGGCGCCGTCGATCCCAACGTCGGCCGCAACGAGTTGTTCCTCGAGATCGAAGTGCGACCCCTCATCGGTGGCCACGAGGCGACCTGCGCGCTCGTGGCCGATCTCCGGGCCGTCGACGTACTCGGACGGTGTGGCGTAGGGGTCGATGTCCGGCTCCTCCTGCGCAAGCCGCTGCTCGAGGGTCTCGCCCTGCAACGCCTCGGCCGCAGTGTTGCCGAAGCCTTCGCCAGCCGACCACTTCTCCGGGGGCGAGTAGCCTTCGTCGAGAAGGTCGGAGACGCCTCGGCCGTCGAGCGTGTCCGAGAACTGGAGTTGGTCCTCGTCGTCCACGCTGTAACTGCCGTAATACTCTCGGCTGACCTCGCTCACATTTCCTCCTGACGGTGGGCCGGCGATGTGCCGGCTCCTCACGAGGGTTGGTGTCGGGCCTGGCAAGGGGGCTTACCCGTCGAGTGAGGCCACGCGGGAGGCCTCGGGACTGTCCGGCCGCCGCCGTCTGTCCGTCCCGCGCAGGCGCCTATAGATGAAAAATCATTGCCACCTAGACTCGAGGCTGACCAGCCCGGGCGGCACAATACCCAGCCGTCTCTCCGGGGTATCCCGTACCGCTGGTGGACCGTTCGCACTGACCCTCGTCCAGTGCCGGCCGACCGTCTGAACCCGGCTGACCAAGGTTCACGACCTGGCGGCGTCTTGTTTACGTCGAGCATCTCCAGGAAGCTGCAGCAATCGTTGCCGGGCACCGATAAGCTCTTTGTGTGCCCGAGACAGTGAACGAGCTCGATCGCCGCCTGACTGCCCGCGGCGCGGCCACGAGAGCCCGCATCGTCGCCTCTGCCGATGAACTGATGTCCCTCAAGGGCGCCTCAGCGACCACGCTCGACGAAGTCACGGCAGCAAGTGGGACGAGCAAGTCACAGTTCTACCGGCATTTCAACGACAAGAGCGCCTTGGTGCAGGCCGTGATCGCGCTACGAGGCAGCCGTGTGCTCGAGCGTGAAGAACAGTACTTGCGCAGGGTTGACTCGTTCAGCGGCCTCGATCGCTGGTGCCGGGCCATTCTCCAGCGAGTCACAGCACGGCGTGGAGCGCTGGGCTGCGAGCTGGGTTCACTGTCGACCGAGCTTTCCGACCAGGATGAGGCGGCACGCATCGATCTCGATACGGCCCTGGCGTCGTGGATATCCCTGCTGAGCGCTGCGCTCGAGCGGATGAAGTCCAACGGCACTCTGACCGAGGACGCCGATCCAAGGACGCTGGCAACGGGCATCATGGCCGCACTCCAGGGCGGATATGTCCTTGCTCAAGCGGCTCGCGATCCTGGACCGATGCGTGTCGCGCTCGAACTGGCGATGGATTCGGTTCGAGCGCACGCGGCGTCGGCCAATGAGAAGTAGGTGGCGGTAAGAAGCGAGTACCGCGCGGACTCCTCTTACCATGTTCCTGGCTCGAATCCGGCACGACCCTCCGTCGACAAAGTCGCCTTGGTGGATTGAGCGCGGCCATAGCCTGCTTCGAGCAAAGGCGCTCGGTGCTGTCGCTCCAGGTCCCGATCCGGCAAGGCACGCGGAAGAAGGCAGCCGCTCGGAAGAGGCTCAGGTGGGCCGTGGCAGGCTGAGGAGGTCGTGGTACTCAGGGTTCTTCTCACCGAATCGGCGCACGACTGCGCAGTAGTTCGACACCGTCGCGAACTTCGTCCGGATGTCGTCGAGTGCGTGGCCGATCAGAACCCACGAAAGTCCTCGTCCGCGGTAGGTCGGTTCGATCACGGTGTGCGTAATCGACAGGTTCGAACCGATCACGTGGTAGATGAGGAGCCCAGCTTGGTGACCGTCGACGAGGAGTTCGTAGTACTCGTCGACTGAGTGGTGGACCACGGTCGCAGCCGGGGAAGTCGACGTACCGGTGGCAGCGGGCCTACCTGCCACATGACCGTCGCTGGCAGAGCCCGCGTCACCGCGTCGACTCGGTGCTGCGGTCTCCGATCCCGGACCGTCCTCAGGGCACTGTGGAGGCGCGGACGCCGGGTCAACCGCGCCGCCCGTACCGTCGATGGACAACAGATCTGCCAAGGGGGCCAACCATCCTGCACCGAACGCTTCGGTGGGCAGACTGGCGTGCCACGTGAGGCTCGATCCGGCGTGATTGCGGAAGTGAAGGACGAGTTGCCAGGCGCCCTCGGTACCTTGGGGTCGCGCTGGTGTGCGGAGCCGTACTCGTACGCTGCTCGGAAGCGAGTTGAGCATCAGCGGTTGGGTCCGCAAGGTCAGGACGGTGAGCCCGTCTTCCGACCGCACACCGCCCAAATCATCTGTCTGTGCGGTGCTCCAGTCCGCCAGTGTCACATCCGGGTCGGCACTGCCGACTAGCCCTGCGGTGACGCTGAAGTCGACCGGTTGGCTGCCGGCGATCGTTTGCCCGGCCTCGTCGGCCACAGTCAGCTCGCCACCGGCGAGATAGAAGCCCGTTCCATCGGGCAGAAGAACCTGATCAGTCATCACTATGTCCTTTGTGCTCTCAGACCCGACCGGATGCGGCATAGCGACCCCGGCCGCATTGGTTCCTTCATGAGTGGACCATATCGTCCATCAGTGGTGAATCACTTGGCAGGTCGTGTGAGAGACTGGCGTCCCGGAAGGTGGACTATATGGGCCTCTTTGAATGGTTAGACGGTCGACCTCAGACGGATGTCACGAACTCCCGGGCGAGTCTTGGTGCAACGGTCGAGGCGAACACGGATCTGTCCTGCGTAACCAAGCGCACCACGGCCCGGACCGGCAGGGGTGGCGTGTGGAATCTCGATCGACAGGAAGGTGAATATGGCAGTGATCACCGAAAGTGACCGGCTGGTGGTTCGGGAGTGGACCGAGGCCGACGCAGATGCCGCCTTGGCGATCTTCGGGTCCATCGAAGTGGCGCGGTGGTTGTCGCCGGCGATGCACCAGGTACCGAACAAGGCGACCATGCGCCTGCTGCTGCGCGCATGGATCGAGGCCGGTAGGAGTCTGGTGCCACCGGCCGGCCGGTGGGCTGTAGTCAGCAAGGCAGACGGTGAAGTCGTCGGCGGCCTGACGCTCGGCTTGCTGCCGCCGTACGAGGAAGACTTCGAGATCGGCTGGCAACTCAAACCGGCGGCGTGGGGCCGCGGCTTCGCCACCGAGGCGAGTCACGCCTTGATGCACTGGGCATTCGCGACCGGCACGATCGACGAGTTGTACGCGGTCGCTCGGCCGCAGAACCTTCGCGCGTGCGCCACAGCACGGCGTCTCGGAATGGAGTGGGTCGGCGAGACCGACAAGTACTACGGCCTTGCCATGCAGGTTTACCGTATCCGTGCAGCTGAGCTCGACGTTGCACCCTTGCCCGAGCGTCCCAGCGCGATTGACCGGACGGTCTGATCTCCTGTCCAACCGAGCTGATCGGACGCGCTGTGATCGGGACAGTTGCCGGCACTGCGCTGGCCGCCGTCCCTGGAATGAACCGAGGTAAGAACTTCTCCGGCCGACGGCACTGAACCATCGTACGGTCTCCCGGCATGCGAGGAGCTCTGCCAAAATGACTATCCTGGTGGATGCCGGAGGCGGCTTGATTGCCGTGGCCGAAGACTCCGACCTGGCCTTCTCGGAGCTACGGCTCGAGGGTCCGGCTGAGCGCGGTGCAGGTCCGACCGCACAGAGAGATCCGGTCCGCCGTCGCGATCTCAGGCACCCGGCCGAGCCGGTTCGCGCCGTGGAGTCGCTACGCCGGCCACCACTCGAGAGCGAACGGCCGTGAACGACGACTACATGCGTGAGCTCAACCTCGCTGCCAAGGCGTGGGCCGATAGCTTCGACCAGGGCAGAGCAGGGGTTGCTGCCGCTGACCTGGTGCTTCGGAATCTCCGTCACGAGGAACCCACAGTGGAGCTGCAGTTGAGGGAGCTGGTCACGAGCGAGCTCACCTACGTGCTTCGCGTGGACGCGTCAGCGCGTACCGGCGGCGACCCAGTCACCCGTGACCAACAATGCGGCGCCAGACCCGATGCGGGCGAAGAACTGCGCCACGCCGCAGCCAGGCTGGACCAGCTGACCAGTATCAGTGAACTCTCGTCAGGGGGCGTCGACCGCGGCTGGCCGACCGACGCAGCGGCCGCCCTACACCTGGCTTCTCGCGTCAGCGAGCTGCTGGTCGAGTTGCTCGCCTACACAACCGGACCTGTGCTGGACAACCTCGACCGAGGTGTCGTGGTCGCCCTGCCTGCCGCAGGCGCCGACGACATCCCGAACCAGCCCGCCGTCGTTGCCCATCACCGAAGGAAGGCTGCGACGATCGCAGGACTGCTCGGTGAGGTGGCCGCGAAACTGGAGAAGCCGTCAGGGCACATCGCGCACCTGCAGCACACGACCAACGCCCTACCGGGAGCCGGCCGGCACGATGGCCCGACCTTGGACGCTGAGGTCGTTCTGGAGTGGCGGATGCTTGGTATGGCCAACGAGAGCCGATTCCATGTCCGAGTGTTCAGGCCCCCCGGCGAGCGCCCGGTCGTGGTGATGGGCGACATGGACGACAATCGATCCCAGTCGATCACCAACACGGTCGAGGAAGTGGCCGCCGTTGTGGCGGCCGAGCTGTTCGACGGCGCGGCGCACGACTCATTCCGTTGGGTTGTGGTCTACCCGCCGGGCAAGTTTCGCGGTCCTGGTTCGGAGTCCGGTGTGATCAAGGCCGTGAGGTTCGAAGAGCCGTACGGTCGTCCGCGGTGGCGAGACTGCACCCATGACGACCTTGTGCAACTCGTCAGCGGCGCAGTACGTATCTGGCACTCCAGTGAGTACACCGTCCCGGTCATGACCCAACGAGACGTCCCGATCCTGCACCCCGAGACCAAACGCTACCGGCCGTGCCCGAATAGCCTGGGTTCTCCTGCCTCGAGTACGAGCACCGCTTCACCACCAGCACAGGCCGCCATCGGCCAACTGCCCCCCAAGAAAGGGCCCTGGTGGCGATGCTGGCGTGGTCGGTAGAGGGCGTTGCACCTAGGCGCAGACTATCGGGGTCACTGGCGCCTAGAGGCGGACTGACTGGTGACGATTGCCCACAGCAACCGGTCGCCGCGGTCGCTCGGTAGTGTCAGCCGCCGGCCTTCTTCCGTGCTGCCTCGGCTGCGGCCCGATCGGGGTAGCCGGGGTGTCGGGCGTCGATCAGGCTCGGCGTAGGTTGTCGTTCGCGAGAGGTAGTCGACCACAAAGGGGCAGATAGCGGTGATCTTGCCCTCGCGGTAGAGCCCGAAGCGGCCTTCGTCGGCGTTGTCGATCAGCTCTTCGGTTACCGACAGCTGCTTGTCGCTGGTCATCGGCCTACCCCTCCAGTGGTCGGTCGGTGTCCGGGTTACGTGCGGCGAGGACGGTGAACACGGTGGCGACCAGGGTAAGTCCGCCGTATCCGAGGGCGATCTGGGGTAGCGAGAAGACGTTGGAGAGTTGGCCCGAGATGAGGCTGGGGAAAGCTGCCGCGCTGTAGCAGATGAGGTAGATGACACTGAAGATCGGCGCCCGGTCCGTCACGGTGCTGCCGTGCAGGAGGCCGCGGGTAGCGGAGCTGATGGCGATGCCTTGACTGGCGCCGGCGACGATGGTCGCGGCGATGAACAGCGCCAGCGAGCCCGTGACGATGGCTGTGATGATGCCGATGAGTCCGGCGAGGAAAGCGGCCATGCCAATGCGCTGCGCTGTCGCGGGTGTGAACCACCCCCCGAGGGGAGCGCCGACAGCGCTGGGGGCCATGTAGGCAGCGAACACAAGCCCGAGGACGAGAGGGCTGTGCGTGTGGAGTTGGTCTTGGACGAGTACGGGTACGAAGGCTTGGTAGAAGGCCCCGGTCGCCCAGGTGGCCAGGAACACTGCGGCGGCCACGGGTAGCAGGGGCCTGACGCGGGCCGGTATGCGAACGCTAGGGCGCAGTGATCGCCAGGCACCCGGAGTCGGAGTGACGGTTTCCGGGCTGATGACGATGAGAAGAGCAGACAGCAGCAGGAGCGCGGCGGCGACGAGATAGACGAACTGGCGCGGCCAAGGGCCGACCTGGACCAGGGCACCGGACCCGATGGCGCCGAGAGCGAGACCTAGCATGGGTGTCTGGCTGGAGGCGACGGAGGCCAGCCAGGCCGGCCTGTCAGGCGCGGAGTCGACGATGTAGGCAGTGACGTTGCTGCTGGCCAACCCGGCACCGAGACCCATCAAGACTCGACCGGCCAGCAGGATGCCGATGTCGTGGACGTTCAGGAGCAGCAGACAGCCCAGCAGAAGCAGACCCAGGCTGGCGACCGAGGTGAGCCTGCGCCCGACATGGTTGGACAGTCGTCCCATCAGCAACAGCGCGGCCAGGGTGGGCAGGTCGTAGGCGACGACGGTCAGTGAGAGATCGGCGTTGGTGAACCTGTCCTCAGCGCGATAGGTGTTGTACAACGGGATCGGCACGGCCGAAGCCACAAACGCGGCTACCAAGGAGACCACCGCAGATACGAACGCCAGCCGGAAGGTGCTGCGCCGCTGCGCCAGTTCGATCACTGGAGCCACGTCCTGCCCTGAGCCTGACCTTCCTCGATCTTGGCCCTCCTGGTGTTTCTGGACGATTCGGTGCCCGTGCCTTCGTCCGGGAGCCAGACGCCGGTCAGAACCAGGTCTGCGCCGGCCGCAAATGGGCACGACCTGACATCGATATGCATGTTGTTCCCATCGAAGTCGCCTCGTCCAACGCTGGTTAGCGTCGATCTGGCGCCCGGTCTTACCAGCAACGCTGCGAATGACCCCATCGAGCGTGTCGGGCGGGGTCCTTCCGGGCAGCAGGTCCAGCCTGATCGCGACTCGTGACGAGTGCGGGAGAAGCGGCCTCCCGCAGGCTCGGTGCCCTCGAGGCCGGTCAACTTGCCTCAGTTGGTGGCGATGCCTGCGGCGCCGGCCGCATTCGGAACGACCGTCGAACCGATCTTGGTCAGCGCGCCGTCGGCGTCGATCTCGGAAGTGTCGACGCCGCCCGCCTTGCCGGTCTGGACACAGAGGTTGCGGCGGTCAGAACTCACCGCGGCGACGACCCAGCAGATCTGTGCTGAGACGAGAATGCTGTGGGCCGCGGCGCTGGTGGTCACGATGACCGAGGAGCGGTCCGGGCTGACGACATCGTGGCCGGGAGTGTCTTTGAGCTCGTCGCGGTGGTTCTCGAGCCAGGTCGTGAAGGACTGCAGGTCCGGGTTCAATTCGCGGACGTTGTCGAGGTCTCGGTCGCCGGTGAAGACCTCGCGGTTCTCGGCGTAGTACTCGAACATGTGCGTCGACCCGCGTGTGCGACGTCTGCGCTGAGCCTCACGTGCGGGCTCGCAGATGTTGTTCCCGCAGGTCAGATACCCAGTTCGGGTCCTGCATCGAGGTACTGCTCGGCGAGATCCAGCCTGACACCGTCGGCGAGCGTCAGGCTGGCGTAGTGTTGCCGTAAGCCATGCATGCCGGTCCCGCGGTTCGTGCGGCACGGGCGCCCGTTGACCTGCGGCTATTGCCTCGCCTGGTTGTCCGTCAAGGATTCGAACCCTCCGACCTGCTGGGTTCGCTGCCTCCGTGCAGCACCACCAGCGACGGCTTCGCACTGCGTTGCCCGAGTTGCCGTACGAACAACGTGACGTCATCGACGTCGACCAGCTCACCATCGTCCACGCGGGCGAGCCTGCCAGACGCTTCCGACATCCGTGACACGAGCCAGATCCGTTAGGTCGTGGGGTCGGTTTGCGAATGATGGTGTGGTGGAGGCCTTTGGAGTGGAGGTAGTTGAAGCCGGCCTGTCGAAGAGGGAGCGGGTGCCGTTGTAGCGGAAGGAGGCGTTGAGCTTCTTGCCCTGTTTGACCTAGGGGTAGGCCTCGGCGAGGCCACCGGGGGCGTGGGCGATGAGGTCCAGGGCGCCGTGGAGGGCGGTAGCGGCGACGCCTCGGCGGCGGTGGTCGCGGTCCACGAAGAAGCAGGTGATGCGGTAGCCGGGGAAGTTGGTCGAGTCCGGCGGCCTCGTACTGCTTGCGGTGGTGGTTGATAGTCGGCAGTTCCTCCGGGGTGCCGTACTCACACCAGCCGATCGCGGCGTGCCCGTCGAACACGAGCGCCGCATGTGCCCTGGCCCTCCCTGACAGGTCGCTCCTTGAGCGCCCGGTTTCCCCCGCTGCTCTGCCGGCGCTCGGCGCAGTCCCGATGGAAAAAAGGTGCACCAGCGCCCGTTCCACACCCTCGTTGTGCTTCCGCGCCAACCGCTCGAACGCATTCCAAGTGTTCGAGCCCTTTGCTTGTGTGGTCGCCCTGGGCCACGCTAGATCCCAGTTCCGGACGGCATACGTCCGGAACCGCGGGAAAGTCCGACGGACGATCCGTGCGTCCGGGCCGCGCGGGCGGAGTGAGACCGGTCACGTGGGGAC
>NZ_SMKR01000200.1 GCF_004348725.1 Kribbella turkmenica | reverse complement strand
GGGCGGGGTCGTTGGAACTCGGGTAGGACCCAACCGGACGTGCGACTCGGGGGTAGACAGGGTATGCCGACGATGACGGATGAGCCGGTGGTGTTGGGCCCGCCCTCGGACGGGTCCGGGTTCGCGGAGTGGGTGCGGCCGCATCTGCCGGCGATGGCTCGTCTTGCGGCGCGGCTCGCCGTGGGGGCGGACCGCGACGACATCGTGCAGGAGGCGCTCGCGCGGGCGTGGGCCAAGCGGAGTCAGTACGACGCGAGCCGTGGGACGCCGTCCGCCTGGCTGCTCGCGATCACCGCGGACCAGGCCCGGAAGGCGGTCCGCCGGTTACGGCCGGCCGGCGAGCTGGCCGAGCACGACGGTCCGGTGTCGCGGCCTGATCTGGACGCCCGGATGGACGTGGACCACGCGCTCGCCATCTTGTCGGCCCGGCAACGCCTCGCCGTGGACTGCTACTACTTCGCCGATCTGTCGATAGCCGACACGGCCGCGGTGATGGGCTGTTCCGAAGGCACCGTCAAGTCCACTTTGTCCGATGCGCGGGCCCGCCTGCGTACCTTGCTGGAGGTCAGCGAATGAACCCGACCGACGAGGTCGACGAGCTGTTGACGCAGGCCGGTGCGCGCTGGCGTGCCGGCCAGGCGTCGGCGCCCGAGCCCGACCTCGACCGCATCATGGGCGGCCGGCGCCGCCCGCGCGCGTGGGTGCCCGCCCTGGCCGCCGCCAGTGTGGCCGCGATCGCCGCCGCCGCGCTCATCGTCCTGCCGGGTGGTGACAAGGAGCCGGTGGCCGGCCCGGTCACGACCGGTGGCCCGACCGGCTCACTTGCTCGAGGCAACCAAGCGCCGCACGACGAACTGCTCGTCCGCGACGGCGACCGGGTCAGGGTGGGCGGCCGGGTGATCGCCGTCCCCGGGCACGATCCGGTGTACTGCCCGTCACTGCCGCACCCCGCGATCGGCTGGCCGAAGGGCGGGGAGCCGGCGCCGTCCTGCCCGGCGCAGTACGCGGTGACGCTGAAGGGTCTCGACCTGAACAGGATCTATGAACCGAAGACGATCAAGGGCGTGCGGACCGGCTACGTCATCGTGACCGGGATCTGGTCGGGCCGCACGATCGAAGTGCGGGACCAGCAGGTGCCGGTGACCAAGACCACCACGCTGGAGCAAACTCTCCCGCCGGATCAAGTGCCCTGTCCCGAGCCGGTGGGCGGCTGGAAGACCGGGCGCACCCCCCTCGACCAGCCCGCGGTGGCCGCATTCCTCGACGCTCGGCAGGACCAGGTCACCGATCCGAGCCTGCTGTACCCCAAGGGCAACGTCCCGGGGGCACCGGAGGTCTACACGATCGGCGTGGCGCACGGCGACCTCGCGGCCTTCCGGACCGCCTTCGCCAAGGTGTACACCGGCAACCTGTGCGTTCACCGGGTGAACCTGAGCAAGGCCGAACTGACCAGGATCAGCACTTCCGTCGGCGACCTGATGAACAAGGACCTCGGCGTGTACCGCACGGGCCCGGAGGGTGTCGACAAGGTTGGAGTCGGGGCCCTGGTGTACGACGAGGCACTCAAGACCGCGCTGACCCCGCTCGGCCTGGACAACCTCACGTTGGATGTCGCGGTGAAGCCGGTGCGCTGACGATCGGCGCACCAGGTCAGCGGTCGTGGAAGAACTTCACCAGGAGGCGCGCGGTGGCGGCTGGTTGCTCGATGGCGGGGGAGTGGGAGGCCTCGGGGATAACCTGTGGCTCCACTCCCAGGTCCGCGGCCATCTGGCGCTGGGTCTCGAGCGGCCAGCCGTCGTCGCCCTCGCCGTACAGGACCTGGGCACGTACGCCGGACTTCGCCAGTTCGTCGGTCTTGTCCTGGGCGTCCGTCAACCGCCGGGTGATCTCCGAGAGGCTCACCGGGACGTTGCCGGTGAACCGCTTGCGGAGGAAGGCGGCGATCTCCTCCGGCGGCGCGATGTACGCCGGGCCGCTGCTGTCGTGCTGCAACTTCAGGTCGTACACCTGCTCGATCGGCAGGTTGTCCAGGCCGTAGGCCAGCATCTGCAGTCCCTGCACCCTCACCTCGTCGGTGAAGGCCGCCGGGCCGGAGCACATCAGGCTGATCGTCGAGAACACCGACGGATCCGTGAGCACCGCCTCCCGCGCGACCAGTCCGCCGAACGAGTGCCCGACCAGCTGGCTGTAGCCGCCGAGGGCCTCGCTCATCGCGACCACGTCCGCAGCGAGCTCCGCCAAGGTGTAGGCCGACGGGTCGGCGGGGCCAGGCGTTTCGTACTGACCGCGCTGGTCGACCGCGACGGTCCGCCAGCCGTACCGGCACAGGTGGTCCACCAGCGGGGTGAAGTCCTCCTTGCTGCCGGTCCATCCCGGGACGAGCAGGACCGTGCCCAGCGGCGTACCGATCTGCGGCACAGCCGTCAAGGTGGCGAAGGACCCGCGGTCGGTCTCGAGGGTCGCGCGGTGAACCCCGTCGGGCAACGTCAGCGAACGTGGCGTACTCACAAGTACTGAGAGTATCCGGTCAGTCCGTCCGAACCAGAGTCGCCGTGGCCAGGCCGAGCAGGACGACGACGGCGGCGCTCACGACGACGGTCAGCTGTACGCCGCTCCTGCGGTTCCGGCCGCCACCATGCTGGAGGTTCAAGCGAAGTTGAGGCCAACCCGGGGTGCGGCCGGGCGTTCCGGTGTGCGGCACAATGTCCGGGTGCCTCGCACGATGGCGGTTGCCAACCAGAAAGGCGGCGTGGCCAAGACGACCACTGTCGCGACGCTCGGCGCTGCGCTGGCCGAGCAGGGTCAACGGGTGCTGCTGGTCGATCTGGACCCGCAGGCCTGCCTGACGTTCTCGGTCGGTACCGACCCCGAGGACCTGGACAAGTCGATCCACCACGTCCTGCTCGGCGGCGTGAAGGCGCGGGACGTGCTGATCGGGCTCGCGGACGGGGTCGACCTGCTGCCGGCGACGATCGAGCTCGCGACCGCGGAGGTCCGGCTGGCCCGCGAGAGTGGGCCGGAGCAGGTACTGCGGACCGCGTTGCGTCCGCTGCGGGCGTCGTACGACTGGGTGATCGTCGACTGCCCGCCGACACTCGGGCTGCTGACGGTGAACGGTCTCTCGGCGGCATCCGACGTACTGATCCCGCTCCAGTGCGAGACCCTGGCACATCGTGGTGTAGGGCAACTACTCGACACGATCCACGACGTCCAGCGGCTGACGAACCCGGAGCTGACCGTGCTCGGCGTACTGCCGACCCTGTACGACGGCCGGACGACGCTCGCCCGCGCGGTCCTGGAGACGATCGCGGACACGTACTCGCTCGACGTGCTGGAACCCGCGATCCCGAAGTCGATCCGGTTCGCGGAGGCGCCGGCGATCGGCGAGACCGTGCTGAGCACGGCGCCGGCCTCGCCCGGTGCGAAGGCCTACCGAGCATTGGCCGGCGCGCTGCTCTGAACGCTACTGCCCGTCCGGAGCCTGGCTCGGCGCGAGCGCGGGCTGCCGGCGCAGCCGGTTCCGGACCCGCCACAGCGGTACGCCGATCAGCACCAGCAGCACCAGGAACGGCAGCGCCGCGCCGAGAGCCGTCGCCAGCGCGGCGAAGGTGGCGGTGAACGCGTTCCAGCCGCCCTTCAGCCCGGCCACGAACCCGCGGTCGGGGTCCTGGGAGACGGGTGCCTCGCCCTTCGCGGTCAGTGTGAGTGCGAGCGTGGCCAGTTCGGTCTGCAGGGCGAGGTTCTTCTGCTTGGCCAGCAGCGACTCGAGGTCGGCCTCCCGCCGGGTCAGCTCGGTCTCCACGGAGACGATCTCGCCAATCGTGTTCGCCCTCGCGAGCAGCGTGCGCATCCGTTCCAGGCTGGCCCGCTGGGAGGCGATCCGGCTCTCCACGTCGACCACCTGCTCGGTGACGTCGCTGGATTCCTGGTGGATCTGCTTCCGGGTGCCGAGCTCGGACAGCCGCTGGATCGCGGTGTCGAACGACGCGGTCGGCACCTTCAGGACGAGGTTCGCCCGGGTGAGCCTGCCCTTGTCGTCGCTACCGGTGTCCTCGGAGGCGACCTGTCCCTTGAGACCGGCGACGAGCGTGATCGCCTGCTGCCGCTGGGCCTGCACGTCCTCGGAGTCGGTCTCGATCGTCAGCGAGCCGGTCTTGATGATCGCCCGGGTGATCGTCGGCTGAGCGGCCGGCTTGTTCTGCGCGTTCCCCGTGGCCTTGCCGTCGGATGCCTCATCCGAGCCCGCGCCCTGCCGGTCCTGGGGTGCGGCGGCACCGGACGCTCCCGATGCTCCGGACTCGCTGGTGCTGTCGGCGCCCCCACCGGAGCACCCTGCCAGCAGAACCATCCCCAGCAACGCCACCCCGGCCGCGGCAGTCTTGATCCGCCTCATCACCCATGCCCCTCTCTCGTGGTTGTCGCTAGGACGCCACGGAGGGGCAGGGTGTTGCAGGCTCAGATCACCGTTCGGCCACGGTCGGGCGACGGGGCGGTCACTCCGGAGCGGTGAAGAGCGGGACGGTCGGGCTGGACCCGGGCTCGGGCGCCGGCGGCGCCTCCGCGGTCTTCCGGGTCCGCGTCCGCCTGCGCTTGCCAGGCTCGTCAACCTCCGCGGCCGGCTCTTCGGCAACCTTCCGCGCCCGAGTCCGCTTCACCGGCTCAGTCGCCTCAGCCGCAGGGGCGTCGGCCGCAGCGGCGTCGGCGGGAGCCTGGGCGGTCTTCCGCGTCCGGGTCCGCTTCACCGGCCTCTCGGCCGGCTCCTCCACCGGAGCAGGAGCCTCGGCCGCCGCCTCGACGGTCTTCCGGGTGCGGGTGCGGTTGCGCGGCTTCCGCTCCGGCGCCTCCGCGGCCTCCGTCGACGACTCGGCCGTCGGCGGGACCTGCGTCTTCGTGGTCACGTCCGACTCGGACTTCTGCTCGGTCGTCTGACCGTCGAGCACCTGGCCGCCGCGCGTCCGCTTCCGGTTCCGGTTCCGCTTCCGCGCCGGGCGCTCGCCGCCCTCCGAACCCTCGCCGGTACGACGCCGCTCCCGGGCGGGCGCGTCCTCACGTGGCTCGCGGGCCGGCTTGATCCGGCCCTTCGCCTCGGTCGAGATGCCCAGGTCGTGGTAGAGCTCCGGCGAGGTCGAGTAGATCTCCTGCGGCTCGTCGTACGGCAGGTCGAGCGCCTTGTTGATCGTCTTCCACCGGGTCACGTCCGGCCAGTCGACGAAGGTCACCGCGATCCCGCTGGCACCCGCCCGGCCGGTCCGGCCGATCCGGTGGATGTAGGCCTTCTCGTCCTCGGGGCAGGTGTTGTTGATGACGTGGGTGACACCCTCGACGTCGATGCCGCGGGCGGCGACGTCGGTGCAGATCAGCACGTCGATCTTGTCGCCGCGGAACCGCATCAGCGCCCGCTCGCGGGCCTGCTGGTTCAGGTCGCCGTGGATCGCGGCCGCCTTGAAGCCGCGGTCCTGCAGGTCGTCGGTCAGCCGGGAGGCCTCCCGCTTGGTCTTGCAGAAGATCATCACCCGGCCGCGGTCCTCGGCCTGCAGGATGCGGGCCACCACCTCGGGCTTGTCCAGGTCGTGCGCCCGGTAGACGAATTGCGCGGTCGTCGGCACCATCTGGGTGTCCTCGTGCGACTCCGCCCGAATGTTCAGCGGGTGCCGCATGTGGGTGCGCGCCAGGCCGATCACGGCCGACGGCATCGTTGCCGAGAACAACATCGTCTGCCGGAGCTCGGGCGTCTTGCGCAGAATGCGTTCCACGTCGGGCAGGAAGCCGAGGTCGAGCATCTCGTCGGCCTCGTCCAGCACGAGCACCTTGATGTGGCTCAGGTCGAGCACGCCCCGGTTCGCCAGGTCCAGCAGACGTCCGGGCGTACCGACGACGACGTCGACGCCCTTCTTCAGCGCGTCCAGCTGCGGCTCGTACGCGACCCCGCCGTACACCGTGAGCACCCGGACGGTGCGCACGGTGGACGCGGTCTCCAGGTCCTTGGCGACCTGGATGGTGAGCTCACGGGTCGGGGTGACGACCAGCGCCTGCGGCTTGCCCGGAGCGGCGAGTTCCTCGTAGTCGGGCTCGCCGGGGGAGATGGTGCGCTGCAGCAGCGGGATGCCGAAGCCGAGCGTCTTGCCGGTCCCGGTGCGGGCCTGGCCGATCAAATCGGTGCCCATCAGGGCGACAGGGAGCGTCATCTCCTGGATCGGAAACGGCTCCACGATGTTGACGCGATCGAGCGCGTCGCAGATCTCGGGCAGTACCCCGAGCTCTCTGAAGGTGGTCAGGCTGATCGCCTCTCACATGCTTGTACGGACAGTTGCGTCAGTGGCCGGGCGCCTGGGGGCTCTGCAGCCCCCTTCGTGAGGCGCGGGACACTGTGCAAGCACCTCGCACCAGCTTGCCCATCTGGGCGCGTCACCGGCGAATCGCTCACCAGTGTAACGGGTGAACCTGTCAACGCCGCTTCGTGTGCTTTGCGCCACTCGCCGCTCGATCCGGGAACTGTGGTGTGCGCAACTCGCGGCCGGGTCCCGATAGGGTGCCGGGCATGGAGCAGACGGCCTTTGATGATCCCGCCTACCGGGCCGCGGCGGTGGATCTGCTGGGAGTGCTCGCGTACGGTGAGCTGACCGCCTTCGAGCGGATCGCCGAGGACGCCAAGCTGGCGCCGACGCTGAACGACAAGGCGGAGCTCGCCGCGCTGGCGACGACGGAGTTCGGGCACTTCCAGCAGCTGCGGGACCGGCTGGTCGCGCTCGGGGTGGACCCGATGGAGGCGATGCAACCGTTCGTCACCCCGCTGGACGCGTTCCACGACCACACCGCGCCGTCGGACTGGCTGGAGAGCCTGGTCAAGGCGTACGTCGGCGACGGCCTGGCGAACGACTTCTACCGCGAGATCGCATCGTTCGTGGACGCCGAGACCCGGGCGCTGGTGCTCGAGGTGTTCGCCGACTCCGGACAGGCCGAGTTCGTCGTCGACCGGGTCCGGGCCGCGATCGCGGAGGACCCGAAACTGGGCGGCCGGCTGGCGCTGTGGGGCCGCCGGCTGGTGGGCGAGGCGCTCAGCCAGGCGCAGCGGATCGCCGCCGACCGCGACTCGCTGGCCGCGCTGCTGGCCGGCAGCGTCGACCGCCCGGGGCTCGACCTGGCCGCGATCGGCCGGATGTTCACCCGCCTGACCGAGGCGCACACCGCCCGGATGACCGCTCTCGGCCTCCAGGCGTAGGCATCCCGGAAACGTTGGCCGGCCGCCACCGGCGAAGGGTGACGGCCGGCGAGGCACTCCTTCGGTCAGACGGCGCGGGTCTTTCCACGCCCGGTGACCATGGCTGCGATGACGACCAGAACCGCGGCCACGATGATGCTGACGATCCAGCGGATCCAGTCGATCCCGCTGGTGGCTTCGACGCCGAGCGCCGCGGCCACGTAGTAGCCGATCAGGACTCCACCGATGCCGCACAGCACGGTGAGCCACAACGGGATGTTGTCCCTGTCGCCCGGGGCGACGAACTTGCCGAGCAGGCCGATGATGATGCCGGCAATGATCACACCGATGATTTCCATGACGCTGGCTCCTCCTTGTGACGACCGCGTCCACGCGGCGGGACGATTGTCTCGCCGCACCGCAACGGTTACCGGTCGGCGACACACCCAAACGTGTTGCGATCAGCCGTCGCCGGATTGCAACCCAGCGTCACGGGGACTTCGGTCAGATCGCGCCGAACCCGACCTTGCGGATCGACACCTCACCGATCTCGACGTACGCGAGCCGGTCGGCGGGCACGATCACCCGGCGGCCCTTGTCGTCGGTCAGCTGCAACAGGCCGGACTTGCCGCTGAGCGCATCGGCGACGGCCTGCTGCACCTCGTCCGGGCTCTGCTCGCTCTCCAGCACCAATTCACGATTGGCGTGCTGCACGCCGATCTTGACCTCCACGAAACCCTCCGGGCACGTTCCGACCGGCGGCTCTCGCCGGTGACTGTTCGAGCCTATCCGCTGCCGACCGTCAGCTCTCACCCGTCCGCCCAGAGCAGAACCCGGTAGGGCGCCCGCCGGAGGTCTCAGCCGTCGGTGCGAGGGAAGCCGCCGATGCCGCGCCAGGCCAGCGAGGCGACCAGGTCGGCGGCGTGTTCCTGCGGCAGCGACGGGTTGTCCGCCGCCAGCCAGTAGCGGGCGCTCACCTGGGCCATGCCGACCAGGCTGACGGCCAGCACCATCGACTGCTGCCGGCTCAGCCCGGCGTCCGCGCTGATCACCTCGGACACCGCCTCGGCGCACTCGTGGGTGACCCGGTCGACCCGCTCCCGCACGGACGGCTCGTTGGTCAGGTCCGACTCGAACACCAGCCGGAACGCGCCCTGGGCGTTCGCCACGTAGTCGTAGAACGCGTGCATGGTGGCGGTGACCCGCTGCTTGTTGTCGTCGGTCGACTTCAGCGCGTCCCGCACGGAGGCGACGATCGCGTCGCAGGAGGTGTCCAGCAGCGCCAGGTAGAGCTCCAGCTTGCCGGGGAAGTGCTGGTAGAGCACCGGCTTGCTGACGCCGGCGCGATCGGCGATGTCGTCCATCGCGGCGGCGTGGTAACCGTTCGCGACGAAGACCTCCTGGGCCGCCTCGAGCAGTTGCGCGCGGCGGGCCAGCCGCGGCAGGCGGCTGCCGCGCTTGGGCGCGGTCTCGGGTGTCGTCGACACGTCGGCTCCTTCGGTGGTGCGGCACCGGCGGCACGGCTCGACCGCCGGGTCGTTCCCCGAATCCTACCCAGCGGTCATCCCGGCCAGTAGCTTCGCCACGGCTCGGCGTTCCATCGTGGTACTGCCGGTCGTCCCGCCGTACTGTTCCGCTGCGGTCAGCGGTAGTCGTCCTCGTCCTCGTCGCCGACCTCGCGGCGCTGGTCGTCCACGTCCGCCGGATCCGCCTCGATCGGTACGCCGGAGTCGTCCGGGCGGCGGTCCGTCACGGTCTGGCTCTGGCGTTGCTCCAGGACGTCGGCCTCGGGGGCGTCGTCGGGCACGCTGTCGAAGCCTGGACCCTCGTAGTCGGGCTCGCTGGTCATGCGACTGCTCCTCTCGGTACGACGGTCAGGACGGATGCCACGGGTTACGACGGTAGCGGTTTGGGGTCGTCGTACATGCCTTCCAGCACGTCGCCGTACTCCTCGATCCGGGCCAGCACCTCGTGCGGCAGGAACCGGAGCTCCTCCGGCTCGGTCGCCGACGCCACCTCGTCCCAGTCGATCGGAGTGGACACCCTGGGCTCCTCGGCCCCGCGCAGGGAGTACGGCGCCAGCGTCGTCTTGGCGCTGTTGTTCTGGCTCCAGTCGATGAACACCTTGCCCGGCCGGAGCGCCTTGGTCATGTTGGCGGTCACGTTCTCCGGCAGTGCCTCGGCCAGCTGCTCCGCGAGCTGCTTGGCGAACGCACTGGCCTGCTTGGACGACGCCGGCTCGATCGGCACGTACAGGTGCATGCCCTTGTTGCCGGACGTCTTCGGCCAGCCCTCCAGCCCGAAGTGGCTGAGCAGCTCGCGCAGCGCGAGCGCCACGTCGCAGCACTCGACGATGGTTGCGCCCGGCCCCGGGTCGAGGTCGAACACGATCAGGTCGGCCTGCGGGTCCTTGCCGTCCTTCGACAGACCGATCCGCCACTGGGGCACGTGCAGCTCGAGTGCGGCCAGGTTGGCCAGCCACACCACCGTCTGGACGTCGTCCGCGACGACGAAATCGGCCTCGTCCCGTCCGGTCGAGCTCCCGGGGGTCGGCAGCGTCACGGTTCGCACCCAGGACGGCGTACCGCGGGGGGCGTTCTTCTCGAAGAAGTACGCCGCCTCGGTGCCGTCGGGCCACCGCTTGCGGGTCAAGGGACGGTCGGAGAGGTGCGGCAGCAGCAGCGGGGCCACCTGGTGGTAGTAGTCGATGACCTCGGCCTTGGTGAACCCGGTCGACGGATACAGCACCTTGCCGAGGTTGGTGAGCTTCATCGTCTGCCCGTCGACCTCGGTGGTCAGTTGCTTCGGTGCGGCTGCCATGCCTCCCAGTCTCCACCCCCGACCCGTCCTAACGGGTGAACACCGGCCGGGTGGCGACTTACCATGGGATTCGTGGAACGTTACGCGGCAGTAACCGGCGACAGTGTTCCGCTGGGTGTGCAGGAATGGCCGGCCCGCCGAGTGCCGGTCGCGGGGGTCGATCTCCTGGTCAGGGACGTCCCGGGCGCGGCGCCGGACCTTCCGCCCGCGCTGTTCGTGCACGGGCTGGGCGGCTCGTCGCTGAACTGGACCGCGCTCGGCCTGCTGCTCAACGACACCGTCCGCGGGATGGCGCCCGATCTGCCCGGGTTCGGGCGTACGCCGCTGGCCGGGGTAGCCGGGATCCGCGAGCAGGTCGACGTACTGGTCGAGTTGATCGAGCGGGAGGCCGACCGGCCGGTGCACCTGTTCGGCAACTCGATGGGCGGAGCGACGTCAGTGGCGCTGGCCGCGCGGCGGCCGGACCTGGTCACGTCGCTCACCTTGGTCTCGCCGGCGCTTCCGCACCCGCGAGCGTCCGCCACCGCGCTGTGGTTCGCCGCGGTCGCCACGCCGCGGCTCGGCCAGGTCGTGCTCGAGCGAAGCCGGCGGCTGCCGTTCGAGCGCCGGCTCAAGGTCGGGCTGGCGATGGTGTTCGGTGATCCGCGGTCGCTGCCGGCCGAGGTGAAGGCGGCGTACGAGGCGGAACTGCGCCGGCGGGACTCGGACCCGTGGGGGATGCAGGCGACGGTCGACGGTGCCCGGAGCATCCTGCGCTCGTCGCTGGCGCCCCCTCGCAAGTCGCTGTGGGCGGTCGCCGCCCGGGTCGAGTGCCCGGTGCTATTGATCTACGGCGGCAGGGACCGGCTGGTCGACGCGCGGATCCGGACCAAGGCACAGCACAGCTTCCGGGACGCGCGGTTGCTCTACATCCCGCAGTCGGGTCACGTCGCGCAGATGGAGCACCCCGAACAGGTCGAACGGGCGTTCCGTCAGCTGATCAGCTGATCGAGTCACAGCTGTGCCCGGACCGAGACGCGGTTGAGCGGCCGGTCGGATCAACTTTTTTCTCGCCCACGGAGTCGGACGAGCACCGGCTTCGTCGAACGAGAGGATCACTGTGCGGGTAACGGGCAGCCTCGTCAGAAGCCTGTCGCTGGGGATGGTCGCACTGCTGAGCGTGGGGTTGCTGCCCGCGAACGCCACACCGCACCGTCCGCCCCCGTCGGTTGCTTCAGGCCACAACTGGGACGTGAAGCCGGTGGCCGCCGGTTATCAGCTGACGCTGCGCCTCCAAGCGCCGGCGCCGATGCGTGCGTCGCTGCCGCTGCTGGCCGTGAACGGCGTACCGATCGGCGTGGCCCGGCAGTCGCCGGACCAGCGGACGCTGACGCTGGTCACCAGCAACCCGGCCGTGCTGACGGCGCGCGACGTCCGGCTGGTCTGGTCGGGTGACGTCGGCAAGAGCACCGGCCGGAACCGGGGACAGGCGGCCGGGCCGACCGACGCCGACTGGCTGAAGGCGAAGCGCGGGCCGCTGCTGACAGACGATCCCGGTGCGTTGGGCGATTACCAGGTCGCCACCTCCGAGTACGACCTCGGGGACGAGGCCGTCTACCTTCCGGGCCTCGAGCAACGGTCCGAACTGCGCGGGAAGGTGTACAGGCCGCGTGGCGCCGTCGGTCCACGGGCGCTGGTGATCTTCCTGCACGGCCGGCACCAGTACTGCTACGGCGACGACGTCGCGCCGTCTGGCAAGCCGTGGCCGTGCCGAGCGGGCGCGAAGCCGGTGCCCAGCTTCCGCGGGTACGACGGCCCGGCGCAGGCGCTCGCCAGTCACGGCTACCTGGTCGTCTCGATCAGCGCGAACGCGGTGAACGCGTACGACGGTGATCTCTACGACTCCGGTGCGCAGGCGCGGGCCGAGCTGGTCCTCGACCACCTGGCGCTGTGGAAGAACTGGTCGACGATCGGCGGTGGACCGTTCGGCCGCACGTACGTCGGCAAGGTCGACCTGCAGAACGTGGGTCTGATGGGTCACTCGCGTGGCGGTGAGGGCGTGGCCCGGGCCGCGGTGCTGAACGCCGACCGCGGCGGGCAGTTCGGCATCCGCGCGGTCCTGCCGCTCGCACCGACCGACTTCGCCCGTGCGACCGTGCCCGGTGTCGCGATGAGCGTGCTGCTGCCGTACTGCGACGGTGACGTCTCGGACCTGCAAGGCCAGAAGTTCTACGACGACACTCGCTACTCCGTCACCGGCGACACCGCACCGCGGTCGACCGTGACGGTGCTCGGGAGCAACCACAACTTCTTCAACACCGAATGGACGCCGGGACAGTCCGAGGCGCCGTCCGGCGACGACTGGTCCGGCGAGGACAGGGAATCACCGTGCGGGGCGAAGTACGCGGGTCGGCTGACCGCCAAGGAGCAACAGGCCGTCGGGACGGCGTACGTCGCGGGATTCTTCCGGCTGCAGTTGGGCCACGAGCGGAAGTTCCTGCCGCAGTTCGACGGGTCCGACGCCCGGGCCGCGTCGGCCGGGCGGGCCGTGGTCCGTGTGGTGTCGCAAGCGCCGCCGGCGTCGCGGCGGGACGTGAATGCGCTCGACAAGGCGCTGCCGGCCGACGCGGTCAGCGGGAAGGCGTCGGCCGAGGTGTGCGCGGGGGTGAGCCGGCCATCCGGACGGATGGCGGCGACATCGACGTGCATGACGACTGACGACTGGGCCAACGCACCGCACTGGGGTGCCGCCTGGTACGCCGCGCGCACACCGACCACTGC